>NZ_JBHWHV010000001.1:0-307252 GCF_042732375.1 Streptomyces sp. NPDC059785 | reverse complement strand
GGCGAAGGCCGCCCGTGCCCCCGGTGCGTTTCCTGCGGTGCGTATGCACCGGAATGCGCTTCCCGAGCCGCGTCCGAGCGGCTCCGTGGGACGGCCTCCGCCGGCCGCGCCGACTACGCACCGGCGTGTTCCGTCATGATCGCGCCGCCGCAAACAGCGCCATGTCGCCATATTTTCGCGACGGACTGATCGCGATCCACGGTGCGTCCGGGCCCTCTCCCCGCCCCGTCGGCGGGACGGCCGGCGCCCTCTCCGGGCGGTGCCTTCCGCCCTCCGGCCAGCACCGCCGTGCTCCGCCTCCCGCTCCGGGCCGCCGGGCACCGTACGGCCGGAACGGGCCCGGACCGGCGGTCCGGACGTGGCCCGGACTGGCCGATCCCAGCCGCCGGGCATCCGGCCCGGGCGTCACTGTCAGTGGTGTGGTGCACACTCACGATCAATGGCCGAACGTCCGGGGAGGGGGCACCGTGTTCACGGGGATCGACGAGGTCGACTGGGCCTCGATGGAACATGCCTGTGGAAGCGCCGAGGACGTGCCCGCGTTGCTGAGGGGCCTGGCGTCCGCGTCCGCCGACGAGCGCGAGCGCGCTCTCGACGGCATGTACGGAGCAGTGCACCACCAGGGCGATGTCTACGATTCGACGCTCGCCTGCATCCCCTTCCTGTTCGCCCTCATCGCACGGAAGGACGTGGCCGACCGCGGCGGCGTGGTCGAACTGCTGGTCAGCATCGGCGGCGGTGAGGACGCGGAGCCGCCGGGCTCCCTGGACCCCGGCCCGGCATCCGATTCCGCGTCCGGTTCCGCCTTTGCCCCCTACGCGCAGGCGCGGGCGGCGGTGCGCGCGCACGCGGACGTCTTCGCCGGGCTGGTCGAGGACCCCGACCCGGAGGTGCGGCGGGCCGTACCGCCGGCCCTGGTGCGTTTCCTGGACGAACCGGCCCGCGTCCTGGACGTGTTGTGCGAGCGGCTGGAGGACGAGCCGGACGCCGCGGTCAGGCTCGCGCTCGTCGAGGGGCTCGGGCTGTGGGCGCGGCTGCACCCGGACACGGCGGCCGGCGCGCTGGACCGTCTGTCGGCGCTGGGCACGCGGGCCGACGATCCCGCTCTGCGGCTCGCCGCGCTCGGCCAGCTCGCGGGCTGCGCGCCCGAGCGCCTGCCCGCCGATCTGGTCCCCATGGCGATCGGCCTGCTCAGAGCCAGATCCCGTACGCCGAGGCAGCCGGACCGGCCGCAGGGGCCCGGCACCGGGACGCTGATCGGGCAGCTCCGGCGGCTCGGCCCCGCGGACGAGGAGGGCTCGCAACTGCTGCGCACCCTGCACACGGCGCTCGGCGGCCGGGTCGCCGAGCGGATCGCCCTGCTGAACGGGCAGTTGACCAGCCCGGACCCGGCCGACCGGTGCAACGCCGTATGGATGTCCGCCGGCCTGTTCCGCGAGTGGCGCGCCTCGTACGCGGAGCCGGTCGCCCTGATCGGCGGGCAGCTCGACACGGACGAGGAGCGGTTACGGGACGCGGCGGTCTGCGTGCTCGAGGACCTGTTCACCCTGGCGGTCCCGGCGGCCGGCCCGCTGGCCGCACTCGTCGCGGCCCGCCCCGGCTCCCGGGTACGGCACTGGGAGCGCGGCAGCCCGTCCCTGGGCCGCCCGCTGAAGGCGCTGACCCGGGCCGGGGACGCGCGGGCGGTGCCGGTCCTGGCCGAGTTGCTGGAGCGGCCCGACGCCCCCAGGGACCTCGGGTACGAGGTCAGGCACCTGGGCCCGGCGGCCGCCCCGCTCGCCCCGCTGCTGCGGGCCCGGCTCGCCGACGTGCCGCTCGCCTCGGACGACACCTGCGACCGGGCGGTGCCGCTGCTGACGGCACTGACCGCCCTGCGGGACAGCGCGGCGGTGCCGGAGGTCCGCCGCCTGCTGCGCGGCGCACCGGAGGGGCTGCGGCGGCGGCCCGCGCTGCTGGAGGCGGGGGTCAGGGCGCTGGGGGCGTTCGCGGCCGCCGAAGGGGCGCCGGTGCTGCGGGACTTGCTGACCGGCGAGTGCGCGGTGGCCGCGGCGGCGGCGCTCTGGTCGGTGGAGCGGGACGCGGAGGCGGTACTTCCGGTGCTGCGCGCCGAGTTGGCGGCGGACGGGTCGCCCGGTCGGCGCGCCGCCGCCGACGCTCTCGGGGCGCTCGGCCCGCAGGCCGCTCCCGCGCTGCCCTGCCTGCGGCGGCTGACGGAGTCGGGCGACGTGTGGGAACGGACCAGCGGCGCGTGCGCCGTGTGGCGGGTCACCGGGGAGGCAGGACCGGTCCTGCCGGTCTTCCGCACCGCCTGGCGGGAGAACGCCTGTACGCGCGGCACGATCGCCGCGTGCCTGGCGGAGATGGGCCCGTCGGCGGCACCCGCCCACGACCTGCTCCGCACGGAGCTGGCCAACCCCCGCCGCCACCGGGCCCGTACGGGCGGCTACGGCAGCCACGACGTCCTGGAGGACGAACAACTGCTGCGCACCTGCCGAACGGCTCTTGACGACGCGTAACCACACGCCTCGACCGGTCCGGCCGCCTCACCCGGTCCGACCGCCTCGGCCGGAGCCCGCCCACCGTCCGGACCCCCCGGCCTCAGCCGGTCTGGCGTCCCCGGCCCCACAGGGGGTCGAACCGTCGCCACGCCTCGTCCCAGTGGCGCATGCGGCGGCGTTCCAGGCGGACCGCGACGAGACGGCCGCAGACAACGGGCACGCTCGCCGCGCTCAGCCCGACGAGGGCGCCGATCAGGGAGGACCGCAGCCGCGCCTGGGACTCCGTGGCCGGTCTGGTCACCATCCGGCCCGCGCCGTCCGTCCACACGGTGACCGCGGTGCCCGCCGGAGTACCGGCCGCGACCCGGACCTCCCCCGAGTGGCCGGTGCCGTCCGCGGCGGTCCAGCGCACCTTCGCCCACACCCGGTCGGAACCGGCGGCCTTCGCGGCGGCGGCCGGCGCGTCGCCCGGGAGCGACGCGCGCACGGGATGCCACTCGGCGCGCTCCCTGGCCAGACCGGTCTCCACGGACTGCGCCGCCACGAGCCCCGTCAGCACGCCGCACAGCACGCAGAGGATCCCGGCGGCGAGCACGACCCACGCCTCGAGCACGTCGCTCGGGCGCCGCAAGGGGTTGCGCCGCCAGCGCCACAGCCACACCGTCCGCCCACGGAATGCCGCCATCGGGCATCCTCCTCATCGATTCGGGGACACGCCGGACCGCCCTCCCATACGGGAGCCGTCCCGTCCCTGCTCATTCATGTGCTCCGAGGCGCGGCCGTCATGCGTCCGCGGGACGGCCGGGTGGCCGAACAACCGGCGGAAGGCCGACATACCGCCTCCGAGCTGCGGTGATGCCGCGTCCGGGGGTGACTGTCAGTGGTGGGGTGCAGACTGACGGGTGCTGGGACAACGACGTCGCGGAGGTGGCCGTCATGGCCGAGGTACTGCTCACCGTGGGCACACGCAAAGGGCTCTTCATCGGACGGCGCCGGGCAGGCACCTGGGAGTTCGACGAGAGCCCGTACTTCAACGCGCAGGCCGTGTACTCGGTCGCCATCGACACCCGGGGCGACACCCCGAGGCTGCTGGCGGGAGGCGACAGCGCGCACTGGGGCCCGTCCGTCTTCCACTCCGACGACCTCGGGCGCACGTGGACCGAGCCGGCCAGCCCGGCCGTCAAGTTCCCCAAGGACACGAAGGCTTCGCTGGAGCGGGTGTGGCAGCTGCACCCGTCGGCCGCCGAGCCGGACGTGGTCTACGCGGGCACCGAACCGGCCGCGCTGTACCGCTCGGCGGACCGCGGCGAGACGTTCGAGCTCGTCCGCCCGCTGTGGGAGCACCCGACGCGCTCGAAGTGGGTGCCGGGCGGCGGCGGTGAGGGTCTGCACACCGTCCTGACCGACGAGCGCGATCCGCGGGCCGTGACGGTCGCGGTCTCCACGGCCGGCGTGTTCCGCACCGCCGACGGCGGCGAGAGCTGGCAGCCGGCCAACTCCGGTGTCTCCGCGGTGTTCCTGCCGGACCCGAACCCGGAGTTCGGCCAGTGCGTGCACAAGGTCGCCCGGGACGCGGCGACCCCGGACCGGCTCTACCTCCAGAACCACTGGGGGGTGTACCGCAGCGACGACGCGGGCGGCCACTGGACGGACATCGGGGCCGGACTGCCCTCCACGTTCGGCTTCGCCGCGGCCACGCACCCGAGCCGCGGGGACACGGCGTACGTCTTCCCGATCAACGCCGACGCGGACCGCGTCCCCGCCGACCGCCGCTGCCGGGTCTTCCGTACGGCGGACGCGGGCAAGAGCTGGGAGCCGCTGTCGGCCGGGCTCCCGGACGAGGACCACTACGGCACGGTGCTGCGCGACGCCCTGTGCACGGACGACGCGGACCCGGCGGGCGTCTACTTCGGCAATCGCAACGGCGAGGTGTTCGCGTCCCCGGACGACGGCGACACCTGGCGGCAGTTGGCCTCGCACCTGCCGGACGTGCTGTGCGTCCGCGCGGCGGTGGTGGGATGAGCCCGCCCGGACGCCCGCCGTCACACCGGCCGTCACACCCGGCAGCCATCGGTCCGGCCGCAGCAATCGGTCCGGCCACCATCGGTCCAGCCGCCATCGGTCCGGTCGGGATCGGTCCGGTCGGTGCACGACCGGCCGCCGTTCCCGCCACTGTTGCCATGGTTGCGACCGCCGTGCGTCATCCGCGGTCGTCCTTCGGCCACCGGTTGATCGCCGCCGCCCGTACGGCAGTAGGGTGACGCCGTGGCACCACGACCGTTGCATGAAATCGTCGAAGCGGGCTGGGCTAAGGCCCTCGAACCGGTGGCAGGAAAGATCGCCGAGATGGGCGACTTCCTGCGCCGTGAGATCGCCGCTGGACGCACGTACCTTCCGGCCGGACAGAACGTCCTGCGCGCCTTCCAGCAGCCCTTCGACGAGGTCCGCGTCCTCGTCGTCGGACAGGACCCCTATCCGACCCCCGGACACGCGGTGGGCCTGTCGTTCTCGGTCGCGCCGGACGTCCGGCCGCTGCCCGGCAGCCTGATCAACATCTTCCGGGAGCTCAACACCGACCTGGGCGTGGACCAGCCGCCCAACGGCGATCTGACGCCCTGGACGGAACAGGGCGTGCTCCTGCTCAACAGGGCGCTCACCACGGCCCCGCGCAGCCCGGCCGCGCACCGCGGCAAGGGCTGGGAGGAGGTCACCGAACAGGCGATACGCGCGCTGGCGGCACGCGGGCGGCCGCTGGTGTCGATCCTGTGGGGACGCGACGCCCGCAATCTGCGCCCGCTCCTCGGCGACCTGCCGTCCATCGAGTCGGCGCACCCCTCGCCCATGTCGGCGGACCGCGGCTTCTTCGGTTCGCGGCCCTTCAGCCGCGCCAACGAGCTGCTGACCAGACAGGGCGCGCAGCCGGTGGACTGGCGTCTGTCGTGACGGGCTCCGGTGCGGTGCCGGGGGTGCTCGCCGTGGACTCGGGGGGTTCGGGCCTGCGCGCGCTGATCGCCGCTCCCGCCGGTGCCGCCGCGGCCCGTCCCGGCCCGCTGGCCTCCGAGGAGCCGGTGCGCACCGGGCTCCAGGGCATCGACGCCGGGCACCTGCTGGAGCAACTGCTGCCGCTGGCCCGCCGGTTGATGGCCGAGTCCGGCATCGACAGCCTGGCGGCCGTCGCCGTCGGCGCCGCCGGTTTCGCCACCCTGGGCGACGAGCTGCGCGCCGTACTGCCGTCCGCCCTGGAACGGGAACTCGGCGTACGCCGCGTGGTCCTGGCCGCCGACGCGCTCACCGCGTACACGGGTGCCCTCGGTCCGCGTCCCGGTGCGGTGATCGCCGCCGGGACGGGCCTGATCGCCATCGGTACGGATCTGACGGGCTGGCGCCGGGCGGACGGCTGGGGCCATCTGCTCGGCGACTGCGGCGGCGGGTCCTGGATCGGCCGCGCCGGACTCGAAGCGGCGGTACGGGCCTTCGACGGACGGCCCGGGGGCTCCGCGGCGCTGCGGGCCCGCGCCGAGGCCGTGTTCGGGCCGGTCCCGTCACTGCCCGGGCAGCTGTACGCGCGGGCCGACCGGCCCGCCGTCCTCGCCGGCTTCGCGCCCGAGGTCGCGGCCTGCGCCGCGAGCGATCCGGTCGCCGAGCAGATCCTGCGGACGGCCGCGCGTCACATGGCCGAGTCCGCGGCCGCGGTCTGCCCGGACGGCGCGGACGCGCAAGTGGCACTGACCGGCGGGCTGCGCGGACTCGGGGACCCGCTGCTCGTACCGCTGGCGGAGGAACTGGCGGCGCGGCTGCCCCACGCGCGGCAGGTACCGGCGGCGGGCGATCCGCTGCACGGCGCCATGCTGCTCGCCGTGGACCTGGCCGACGGCGGCCTCAGCCTGCCCGAGGACCGGCGGATGCTGTACGTGGTGACCGGGAGAACGGGATAGAAGGTGGGTCGGATCGACCCGGGCAGGTCGACACTTTTCATGGGCCCGTCAAGTCATTCCCGCTGATCACAGCCAATCTCCGCGTAACTCATCAGACAAAAGCGGACGGATACCGCTCACCTGCACCCTCCCCGAACAGGGGAGCCCAGGAAGCCAGTAACATGCGGCGCCATGAGCTCCTCCACTGGGCCCGCGTCCGGCCTGCCAGTACGAATGCCGCGCCCCCGCCAGCCCGGCCGGCACCGCCGTCCGGAACCCCTGGCGGCACCCGAGGGTGCGCCCGCGCTCGTTCTCGCGGTGCCCGGCACCCCCAGCGCCGCCACCCGCAGCCTCGCCGAGGAGATCGTGAGCATCGCCCGCTCCGAGCTCCCCGGCCTCGATGCCCGTATCGGCTACCTGGACGGGGACGACGACGAGTTCCCGACCCTCCAGTCGGTGCTGAGCAACGCCGGGGACGAGCGTGCCGCCCGCTTCGAGCAGGCCCGTGCCGCCGGTGCGGACGTGACCGAGCCCGACGGTCCGGTCGGTGTCGTGGTCCCGCTGCTGGCCGGTCCGGACAACGCGCTGCTGCGCCGGGTCCGCCAGGCCGTCATGGACAGCCGGGTCGCGGCCGATCTGACCGATGTGCTCGGCCCGCACCCGCTGCTCGCCGAGGCGCTGCACGTGCGGCTGTCGGAGGCGGGTCTCGCCCGCGCCGACCGGGCCCGGCTGTTCACCGTGGCGACCGCCGCCGACGGCATCATCCTCGCCTCCGTGGGCGGCGAGGAGGCCGTGCAGGCCGCCGGTATCACCGGCATGCTGCTCGCCGCCCGGCTCGCCGTCCCGGTGATGGCGGCGGCCCTCGACGAGGAGGGCGCGATCGCGGCCACGGCCGAGCAGCTCCGCTCCTCCGGGTCGCAGCAGCTCGCGCTGGCGCCGTACCTGATCGGCCCCGAGCTGGACGCCGGGCTGCTCGACGCGGCGGCCAAGGAGGCGGGCTGCTCCGCGTCCGAGGCGCTCGGCCCGTACCCGGCGATCGGCAAGCTCGCGCTGGCCAAGTACGCGTCGGCGCTGGGCATCGCCCCGCAGCAGGCGCAGGGCACCCCCACCCGCTGAACGACCCGCGACCAGACCGAAGGGCCCGCTCCACCGACCGGAGCGGGCCCTCGCTGTCGTACGGACGCCGCGGCCGCCGGCCCGGCCTCGCGGTGCCCGTCAGGTGAAGACCACGCAGGACGCCGCGGGCGCCGCGACGGAGCCGGCCGGGCGCAGGGTCCCGGTGACCGGGTCGACCGCGAACCAGCTGACGTCCCCGGAGCGCTCGTTGGCGGCGTACAGGAAGCGCCCGGAGGGGTGCAGGGCGAGCGCGCGCGGCCAGGTGCCGCCGCACGGGACGGTGGCGACCAGGCGCAGCTCCTCCCCGTCGAGGGCGAGCACGGAGAGGACGTCCGCGCCGCGGGTGGCGGTCCACACGAAGCGGCCGTCGGGCGAGACGACGATGCCCGAGGGGTAGGCGTCGCCGTCCGGTGCGGCCGGCAGGACCGGGGTCTCGGCGAGCGGCCGCAGCATCCCCTCGGCGGCGTCCCAGCGGCAGACGGTGACGGTCGGCGCGAGTTCGTTCAGTACGTAGGCGTGCCCGCCGCGCGGGTGGAAGGCCAGGTGGCGGGGGCCCGAGCCCGGCCGCAGCGCGATTTCGCGGCGTGGCACGAGCGTGCCGCCGTCCAGGGCGCACACCCGCACCGAGTCCGTGCCGAGGTCGACGCTCACCGCCCACCGGCCGCTCGGGTCGGGCTGCACCTGATGGGCGTGCGGGGCCTGCTGGCGCGGCGCGTGCGGGCCCGAACCCTTGTGGACGAGCACGTCGGAGGGCGCCCCGACCAGGGTCCCGTCGTCGCGGAGCGGTACGGCGGTGACGCTGCCGGAACCGTAGTTGGCGGTCAGCACGTGCCCGGCGAACAGGCTGAGGTGGGTGGGCCCGCTCCCGTCGACCGGTACGGGCGGACCGGTGAGTTCCGGCTCGTCGCCGGTGAGCCGGTACGCGGCCACGGCTCCGTCGTCCCGCTCGCTGACCGCGTAGAGCATCCGCCCGTCTGGCGACAGGGCGAGGTACGAGGGGTCGGGCACGGCGTCCACGGCGCCGAGCACCGTCAGCGTGCCGCCGGTCTCGTCGACGGCCGCGGTGAGCACGCCGAGGCCGCCCGCCGCCGTGAACGAGCCGATGTACGCCAGTGATCGCCGCCCG
Source organism: Streptomyces sp. NPDC059785 (assembly GCF_042732375.1). Lineage (NCBI taxonomy): Bacteria > Bacillati > Actinomycetota > Actinomycetes > Kitasatosporales > Streptomycetaceae > Streptomyces > Streptomyces sp. NPDC059785. The sequence goes on along the minus strand of NZ_JBHWHV010000001.1, from coordinate 298,598 downwards.
CCGCTCTCGTCCGTCACCGGGTTCCCCTCTCGTCTCGCTCAGCCTCGCCGGGTCTCGCTCGTGGGCTGTTCCGCGCGACGGTAGCAGTCGGCGGTTCGCGGTCTGGACCAAGTCGCCGCGGGGGAGATGGGAGAAGTGGTGAAGAAGGGGCAGCGGTCGGCCCGGTCGACGGCGGGGGCGGTGGAACGCGCGGGCTCAGGCCCCCGCCGGGACGCGGTTCGAGGCGTGGAGGGGTACCGCGAGGTCCAGCAGGGCTCGTTCCAGCGCGTGCAGGTGCGCCAGGACGGCTTCGCCTTCCACGGGGTGCGGTGCGGCCGGGGTCGCCGCCTGCCGCTGCGGGCCGCCGGCCGGGGTCGCGGTGAGTGCCTCGACGGCGGCCTCCACGCGCCGGCACGCGGTGGCCAGCCGCGCGTCGTGCGAGGCGACCGGGTCGGCGGCGACGGCCGCGAGCCCGCGCACCTCGCGCGCGCAGTCGTCGAGCAGCGCCAGGACCCGCCGGGCCCGCCCCTTGCGGGCCCGCAGCGGGCTGAGCGGATGCACCAGCGGCGCGAGCGAGAGCCGTACCCGGCCGAGGATCGACTCCAGTTCGGCGACGCGCGGCGCGGGATCGGCGGTCCCGTCACCGGCGAGCCGGGCGGCGGCCTCCGCGGTGCACGCGTGCACGCAGCGCAGGGCCCGCGCCACCCACGCGTCGGTCACGGAGTGGGTGGTCACCGGCAGCACCAGGAGCACGGCGAGCGCCGCCCCCAGCGCCCCGACCGCGGTCTCGCCCACCCGCAGGGCGAGCAGCCCCGCGTCGAGCACGCCGAGCAGCCCGTACAGCATGCTGGCCATGACGGTCACGGCCAGCATCATCCAGGTGTAGGAGACGGCGGCGGTGTAGAAGATCCCGAAGACGCCGAGCGCGACGAGCAGCGCGGTCGCGACCGGCTCCCCGTGCAGCGGCACGGCGACGGCCAGCCCGATGACGATGCCGAGCACGGTGCCGAGGAACCGCCGGAAGCCGCGGACCAGGGTCTCCCCGCGCGAGGCCGTGTTCACGAAGACCCACCAGGTGGCGCCCACCGCCCAGTACCAGCGCTGCTCGGACAGCAGCTGCCCGGCCGCGAGCGCGAAGCCGGCGCCCGCGGTCGCCTGCACGGCCTGCCGCGTGGTGATCCGGGCGAGCCCCGTCCCGCCCGTCGGCGCCGGGACCGCGGCGGGCGCGGGCAGCCGCCGCTCGTAGCACCACGCCCCGAAGCGCACCGCCGACGACGCGACGAGCGACAGGAGCACGGCCGCGGACAGCTCGGGGAGCTGCCGCTCCACCATGTGCAGGAACTGCGCGGCGAAGAAGGTCATGAAGGCGAACACGCCGAGCGAGTGGCCGCGCGGTCCCCACCGCCGGGCGTACACGCCCGCTCCCACGACGGCGAGGAACGCCAGGTCACGGGCGAGGGGCGCGTCGTGCAGCGCGGCGGCCAGGGCGAGTACCGGCAGTCCGGCGACCGGCAGCAGCGCGGTCGTGACGGCCTGTCCCCGCACCGTCGGGTCCGTCACCGTGAACAGGGCGAGCAGCGCGGCCAGACCGCCGGTGATCGCCGCCGCCAGCGAGTGCCCGGCCGCCCCGCACAGGGCCACGGCGAGCCCGATGCCGAGCACGGCCCGGGTGGCGAACCGGAGCCGTACGCGTCCCGGATCCGGCGCCACGAACGCCCTCTTCAGCAAGTTGTCCCGCCCCTTCCACCCAACGCACCCGACGCATCCGACGCACGATGCACACCCGGACACGCATCCGGACATGGGAATGGCGCCGCGGAGGTCCGCAGCGCCATCGACACACACATCTCAGCATCCGCACGGCTGATGGTTCAACAGGCATGATCCCGACTGGGCCAATGGCTCGGCCCAGCTCGGCCGCAGGCCCGTTCCACAGCGCCAACTGCTCACCGGCGGGGTGACACCGCACGGACAGGCAGGTCGTCCGTTGCCGGATGGCTCAGCCGCCGAGCCGTCCGGAGGGCCATTGGCACCGTTGGTACAGTCACCGGCGGACAACCGTGACAGCAGGGAGGCCGACGGGCCATGGCCGTGGACGCACTCGACACCCGTATCCTCCGGCTCCTGCTGGAGCAGCCCCGTACGAGCGTGCGCGAGTACGCGCGCATCCTCGGTGTCGCCCGCGGCACGCTCCAGGCCCGCCTCGACCGGCTGGAGCGGGACGGCGTGATCACCGGCACGGGCCCCTCCCTGTCGCCCGCCGCGCTCGGCCACCCGGTCCTCGCCTTCGTCCACATCGAGGTCACCCAGGGTCATCTGGACGACGTGGGCGACGCGCTCGCCACCGTCCCGGAGATCGTGGAGGCGTTCTCCATCACCGGCGGCGGCGATCTGCTGACCCGGGTGGTGGCGCGCGACAACGCCCACCTGGAGGACGTCATCCAGTCCCTGATCAGCCTGCCCGGCGTCGTCCGCACCAGGACCGAGGTGGCCCTGCGCGAGCGCGTCCCGCACCGGCTGCTGCCGCTGGTGGAGTCGGTGGGCCACCGCGCGGCGAAGGACTGACCCCTCCCGGTGCCCCGCCGACCGTCCCGTTGACGTTGATGTCAGTGTCGATGAGCATGGCGGCGCCGACCGGCACGGCCGTCGGAGAGGTCCGTTCGGGGTTCGGAGGGGTTCATGGGTTCTGCCGCCGTTCTCGTCGCCAACCGCGGTGAGATCGCCGTACGCGTGCTGCGCGCCGCCGCCGGGGCCGGGCTGCGCACGGTCGCGGTGTACGCACCGGACGACGACCCGCACGTGCGGTACGCCGACGAGGCGGTGCCCCTGGGCGAAGCCGGTTACCTCGACGTGGACGCGGTGCTTGCCGCGGCACGCGGGTGCGATTTCCTGCACCCCGGATACGGGTTCCTCAGCGAGGACGCCGGGTTCGCGCGGCGCTGTCTGGCGCAGGGGGTGCGCTTCGTCGGCCCCTCCCCCGAGGTGCTGGAGCTGTTCGGGGACAAGGCACGCGCGCGTGCCCTCGCCGAGGACCTGGGCGTGCCCGTCCTGCCGGGCACGCGCGGCGGCACGAGTCCGGACGACGCGCGCGCGTTCCTCGAGGGCGGCCCTTTGATGATCAAGGCGGTCGGCGGGGGCGGCGGCCGTGGCATGCGCGTGGTGCGCACCGGCGACGAACTGGCCGAGGCGTGGCAGCGCTGCCGCTCCGAGGCCCAGCAGGGTTTCGGCAGACCCGAGCTGTACGTGGAACGGCTGGTGGAGGGCGCCCGGCACATCGAGGTGCAGATCGTCGCCGACGCGCACGGGAACATCACTCACCTGTGGGACCGGGATTGCAGCGCCCAGCGGCGTCACCAGAAGCTCGTCGAGCTGGCACCGGCCCCGGGGCTGCCGTCACGGACCCGGCGGGACCTGCTGGCCTGCGCCCTGAAGATGGCCCGGACGGCCGGCTACTCGGGACTCGGCACCTTCGAGTTCCTGGTCCGCGGCGAGGAGTTCCACTTCATCGAGGCCAACCCGCGGCTCCAGGTCGAGCACACGGTCACCGAGGAGGTCACCGGCGTCGACCTGGTCGCCGTACAGCTGCGGATCGCGGCGGGCGAGACTCTGGAGGCGCTGGGGCTGGACGGGGAACCGGCCGAGCCGCGCTGTTTCGCCGTCCAGGCGCGGGTGAACGCCGAGGTGACGGCGGCGGACGGCTCGGTCAGGCCGTCCGCCGGGCGGCTCACCCGCTTCGACGTCCCGACCGGCCCCGGGGTACGGGTCGACACGGCCGCGCGCGCGGGAACCGATGTCGGTGTCCGCTACGACCCGTTGCTGGCCAAGGTGGTCGCGAGGGCCCCGCACGGACACGCCGCCGCCTGCGAACGGGCCCGGCGGGCACTCGGCGAATTCGACGTCGAAGGGGTGCGTACCAACATCCCGTTGCTGCGGGCGGTGCTGGCCCGGCCGGAGTTCTGGGCGCACACCGGCTGGGTGACGGACCACCTGGCCGACCTGCTCCCTGCCGAGGCCGCCCCCGGCCCGGCCACTGAGGACGTCGCGGGCGCGGCAGGCACGGCGGGCACGGCCGTCTCGCCGATGAGCGGCACGGTGATCTCCGTCGACGTCGCGCCCGGCGACCACGTACCGGCGGGCGGGCAGCTGCTGGTGCTCGAGGCCATGAAAATGGAGCACGTGGTGCGGGCCACGGCACCCGGAGTCGTACGCGCCCTCCACGCGCGCGTGGGCGACACGGTGAGCGAGGGCCGGACACTCATCGAGCTGGACACGCCGGCCGACCCGGACGCCGCCACCGCGGCGGCGGCGGAAGCCGTGGACCTTGACGCCGTACGACCCGATCTCGCCGAGGCGCACCGCCGTCACGGCATCGGGCTGGACGAGCACCGTCCCGACGCGGTCGCGAAACGGCATGCCGCCGGGCGCCGCACCGCCCGGGAGAACATCGAGGACCTCTGCGACGCCGGTACCTTCACCGAGTTCGGCGCGCTGGCGATCGCCGCGCAGCGCGGCCGGCGCTCCCTGGACGACCTGATCCGCTCGACCCCGGCCGACGGCATGGTCACCGGCACGGGCCGCGTCGACGGCGCGCCGTGCGTCGTCATGTCGTACGACTACTCGGTCCTCGCGGGGACGCAGGGGGTGCAGAACCACCGCAAGACCGACCGGATGCTGGGCATCGCCGGGGAACGGCGGCTGCCGGTCGTGCTGTTCGCGGAGGGCGGGGGCGGCCGGCCCGGCGACACGGACACCACGTCCGTCGCCGGTCTGCATCTGACCACGTTCCACCGGATGGGCCGCCTCAGCGGCACGGTGCCGCTGATCGGCATCGCCTCCGGCCGGTGCTTCGCCGGCAACGCGGCGCTGCTCGGCTGCTGCGACGTCGTGATCGCCACCCCGGAGGCCACCATCGGCATGGGCGGCCCCGCGATGATCGAGGGCGGCGGCCTCGGCGTGTACCGGCCGGAGGAGGTCGGACCGCGGTCCGTCCAGATACCGAACGGCGTGGTGGACATCGCCGTGTCCGACGAGGCGGAGGCGGTACGGGTGGCGCGCCAGTACCTCTCCTACTTCCGGGACCAGGGCGGAGCGAGTAACTCGGGTGACTCGGACCGCCAGGGTTCCCGGTCCGGCTGGGAGGCTCCGGACCAGCGGCTGCTGCGGCACGTCGTACCGGAGAACCGACGTCGCGCCTACGACATGCGCGCGGCCGTGGCGGCGCTGGCGGACACCGGTTCGGTCCTGGAACTCCGGCCGTCCTTCGGCGTCTCCACGCTGACCTGTCTCGTCCGGATCGAGGGCCGCCCGCTCGGGCTGATCGCGAACAACCCGGCGCATCTGGGCGGCGCCCTGGACAGCGACGCCGCGGACAAGACGGCCCGCTTCCTCCAGCTCTGCGACGCCTTCGGCCTGCCCGTCGTCTCACTCTGTGACACACCCGGTTTCATGGTGGGCCCGGACGCCGAACGCACCGCGACGGTACGGCACTTCGCCCGGCTCTTCGTGACCGGCGCGAATCTGCGGGTCCCCCTCGTCAGCCTCGTCCTGCGCAAGGCGTACGGGCTCGGCGCGATGGCCATGATGGGCGGCTCCACCCGGGCTCCGGCGGCCACCGCGGCCTGGCCGAGCGGCGAGTTCGGCGGCATGGGCCTGGAGGGCGCGGTCCGGCTCGGCCACCGCAGGGAACTGGCCGCGATCACCGACCCGGAGGCCCGCGCCCGCGCCTTCGAGGCCCGCGTCGCGGAACTCTACGAACACGGCAAGGCGGTCAACGCGGCGGCCGCCCTGGAGATCGACGCGGTGATCGACCCCGCGGCATCACGGAAGTGGATCCTCGCGGCACTGGACGGCTACGAGGGCGGCGGGGACGGGGGGCGGGGGCACGAGGGGCCAGGACATGAGGGGTGGGGGTACGGAGGGCAGGGGTACGGAGGGCGGGGGTTCGTCGATACGTGGTGACGTGGCGCGTGGCTCAGGAGGGTCCGTCGGCCCACCAGGCTTCTTCGGTTCGGCCGGCTAGGCGGTTCGACGCTAGGCGGTTCGCCCGGCTAGGAACGGCGGCGCGGCTTACCGCGTCCGCCGCTCTTCGCACCGCCGGAACCGCTCCGGCCACCCCTGCCGGACCCGGACCCGGACCTGGTCCCGGACCCGGAGGTCTTTCTCGTCGGCCTCCCGCCGGACTCGGCACCCGTCTTGACGCCCGATTTCGCGCCCGATTTCGCGCCCGATTTCGCTCCTGCGGGCTTGCGCCGAGCGTCGCCCCGCTGCGACCCCTCGCCCTCGCCCTTCCCCTTGGCACCGTCCGGAGTCCGCGCCGCCCCGGAGCGCCCGCGCGAACTGTTCACGGTGCGGCCGCGGACGATGCCGATGAAATCCTCGACCATGTCGGTGGTCGCGTCCTCGGGCCACGACAGCGCGACCCGCGATTCGGGGGCGTCGGTGACCGTGCGGTAGGTGAGGTCCTTGCGGTGGTGCAGACGGGCGAGCGACTGCGGCACGACGAGCAGCCCGATCCCGGCCGCCACCAGCTCGATCGCGTCGGCGGTCGTGGCCGGACGCTCGAAGGCGGGCTGTCCCGGCGGGGTCTCCCAGCCGAGGACGTCGTCGAGCGGGTGCAGCACGATCTCGTCGGCCAGATCGCCGGTGGTCACCTCGTCGACCGCCGCGACCACATGGTCCTTCGGGACGACGACCACCGTGGTCTCGGCGTAGAGAGGGATCGCGCTGAGGTCCGTGCCGTCGACCGGCAGGCGCAGGAAGCCCGCGTCGGCGGAGCCGCCGCGCAGCACGCCGCACGCCTCGGCGGCGGCGACGGGGACCAGGGTCAGCGGGATGTCCGGCAGGCGCTCGTTCCAGATCCGCACCCACTTGGCGGGCGTCACTCCCGGAACGTACGCGAGCCGGAACGAGGGGGATGCTTCCGAGCCTGTCACCTGGCCAGGCTACCCGGCGTGGTCAGAGCTCGCGCACACGCTCGATACCCTTGACACCATGACGTCGCACCAGACCACCCAGACCATGAAGCCCGCCACCGCGGCGAAGAAGCTGGGTGTGTACCTCGAGGCCACCCCCGCCGAGTTCCGGGAGGGTGCCGTCTCACGCGCCGAGCTGAACGCGCTCCAGAGCGACCCGCCCGCGTGGCTGGTGGAGCTGCGGCGCACCGGCCCGCACCCGCGCCCCGTGGTCGCGGCGAGGCTGGGCGTCTCCATCGCGGGACTCGCGCGCGGCGGTGTCACCGAGGCGCTGACCACGGAGCAGATCGACGCGCTGAAGCAGGAGAGCCCCGAGTGGCTCCAGCGGGAACGCGCCACCCAGGCCGAGGTCCGCAAGGAAGCGGCCCGCCTGAAGGAGAAAAAGCGCGCCTGACCGGGACGGAGCGCCGACCGCTACCCCAGGAAGCTCAGACGCACGTGGCGGCTGGCGTTGTCCTTGTTGGTGTCGACCAGGCACACCGACTGCCATGTCCCCAGCTCCAGCCGTCCGCCGACCACCGGCAGGGTGGCGTGCGGCGGGACGATCGCCGGGAGTACGTGATCGCGGCCGTGGCCGGGGCTGCCGTGCCGGTGCTGCCAGCGGTCGTCCGCGGGAAGCAGCGTGTGCAGGGCGGCCAGCAGGTCGTCGTCGCTGCCGGCGCCGGTCTCCATGATCGCGACACCGGCCGTCGCGTGCGGGACGAACACGTTCAGCAGCCCGTCACGGCCGGCCGCGACCTCCCCGAGGAAGCTCTCGCAGTCACGGGTGATGTCGGCAACGGCCTCGTGCGAACCGGTGGTGAGGTTCAGGACCCGGGTGGTGAAGGCATCGGACATGCCACCATCCTGACCCATCCCGCCGATTCCACACGTCAACGCCCCTCAGCCGCCGCCGGGGAAGATACCGGACCCCGGTCCGGTTGACCGCAGTGTGAACGACACCGGGGTGCTCGCCGAAACCGCAGCACGCACGCGCGAAGAGTCGCGGACGCGCGAAGAGTCGCGCACGCACGCACGCGAAGAACGCACGCAGGACGAGGGCCGGGCGCGCGAGGTCGACGTCGTCGTCATAGGCGCCGGCCAGGCGGGTCTGTCCAGCGCCTATCACCTGCGGCGCACCGGTTCGCGGCCGGAGCGGGACTTCGTCGTACTGGACCACGCGCCGCACCCCGGCGGTGCCTGGCAGTTCCGCTGGCCGTCGCTGACGTACGGCAAGGTGCACGGGATGCACTCGCTGCCCGGCATGGAACTGACGGACGCGGACCCGGCCCGGCCGTCGTCCGAGGTGATCGCCGAGTACTTCGACCGGTACGAGCGCGCCTTCGACCTGCGGGTACGGCGGCCGGTCGACGTCCGCGCGGTCCGCGAGGGCGAGGGCGGGCGGCTGCGCGTCGAGACCGACGCGGGCGTGTGGTCGGCCCGGGCGCTGATCAACGCGACGGGCACCTGGGACCGGCCGTTCTGGCCGCGCTACCCGGGCCAGGCGACCTTCCGCGGCCGGCAGCTGCACACCGCCCAGTACCCGGGCCCCGAGAAGTTCGCAGGACAGCGCGTGATCGTCGTGGGCGGCGGTGCGTCCGGCACCCAGCATCTGATGGAGATCGCCCCGTACGCGGCCGGGACCACCTGGGTGACCCGGCGGCCGCCCGTCTTCCGCGAGGGTCCCTTCGGCGAGGACGCGGGCCGGGCCGCCGTCGCGCTCGTCGAGGACCGGGTCCGGCAGGGGCTGCCGCCGCGAAGCGTGGTGTCCGTGACCGGGCTGCCCCTGAACGACGCGATCCGGCAGGCGCTGCGGGACGGCGTCCTGGACCGGCTGCCGATGTTCGACCGGATCACCCCGGACGGCGTGGAGTGGGACGACGGGCGCCGGGTGGACGCCGACGTCATCCTGTGGGCCACCGGCTTCCGCGCGGCCGTCGACCATCTCGCGCCGCTACGGCTGCGGGGGCCGGGCGGCGGCATCCGCATGGAGGGCACCCGCGTGGCCGCCGACCCGCGCGTCCACCTGGTCGGATACGGCCCCTCGGCCAGTACCGTCGGCGCCAACCGTGCCGGACGCGCCGCCGTACGCGACATCAGACACCTGCTGACCGACGCACCGGCCACCGTGTGAGACACGGCGCGTGACGGGTGACGCGTGATCCGTGGTCCGCGGTCCGTGATGCGTGGCGTGTGGCGTCAGGGCGCGGGCGCGGCGCTCTTGCGCTCCTGGTCGCGATCCCCGTGGCGGTCACCGCCGCGGTTCTTGCGGTTGAACTCCTCGACGTTCTTCTTGTGCTGCTCATAGCTCGCCGTGAAGCGCGTGTCGCCCGGCTCGACCGTGACGAAGTACAGCCAGTCGCCCGGGGTCGGATTGATCGCCGCCCGCATCGCCTCCTCGCCGGGGTTGGCGATCGGCGTCGGCGGCAGCCCCATGCGCTGGTAGGAGTTGTACGGGTTGTCGAGCTCGGTGTCCTTCTCGGTGGTGTGCACGGTGCTGCGGTTGAGCGCGTAGTTGATCGTCGAGTCCATCTGCAACGGCATGCCCCGCTCCAGGCGGTTGAAGACGACCCGGGCCACCTTGCCCATGTCGGCCTTGGTGGCGGCCTCGGCCTGGACGATGCTCGCGATGGTCACCGCCTGGTAGACGTTCATCGCGTTGCGCTGGGCGCCCGCGGTGTTCTGGCCGCCGTTGAAGGTCTTGTTCGCGGTGGTGACCATCGAGGACAGCAGCGTCTCGGGGGTCGTCTTCTCGCCGAGCGGATAGGTCGCGGGGAACAGATAGCCCTCCGGGTTGCCCTCCGCGTCGCCGGGCAGCTTGAGGTCGGCCTTGCCCAGGGACTTCTTGGTGGTGCCCGCCGGCACCCGCAGGGCCTTGTCCACCGCCTCGTACACCTGGCCCGCGCGCCAGCCTTCCGGGATCGTCAGTGACGTCGCGCGCGTGTCCGCGTCCTCCATCGTCAGCAGCGGCACCGCCACGGCGGTGGCGGCGACGACGGCTCCGGTCGCGATGAGGGCGATCCGTCCCCGTCGCGTCAGTCGAATCGTGCTCCGTGGCGGAGTGTTCATCTGCATGCGGGCACGGTAACCCGCTAATGCCTACAAACCCGACATATCTTCATCTTGTCGGCTCCAGTTGGGCGTCTCGACGGACCAGAGCGGCGTAACGGCCGTCCCGCTCCAGCAGTTCTTCGTGCGTACCGCGCTCCGCCGCACGGCCGGAGTCCAGGACCACGATCTGGTCGGCACCCCGGACGGTGGACAGCCGGTGCGCGATGGTGAGCGTGGTCCGGTCGGCCGACAGCGCGTCGATGGCTTCCTGCACCGCGCGCTCCGTGCGGGTGTCCAGCGCGCTGGTCGCCTCGTCGAGTATCAGGACGGGCGGGTCGCGCAGGATGGTGCGGGCGATGGCGAGGCGCTGTTTCTCACCACCGGAGAACCGGTGGCCGCGCTCGCCCACGACCGTGTCGTAGCCGTCGGGCAGCGAGACGATGTGGTCGTGGATCTGGGCGGCGCGGGCGGCCGCGTACAGTTCCTCGTCCGCGGCGTCCGGCTTGGCGAATCTCAGATTCTCGGCGACCGAGGCGTGGAAGAGATACGTCTCCTGGGAGACGACTCCCACCGCGCGCGCGAGGGTGTCGAAGTCCAGGTCGCGCACGTCGACGCCGTCCAGCGTCACGCGCCCGCCCGTGACGTCGTACAGCCGCGGCACCAGATAGCTGAGCGTGGACTTGCCCGAGCCGGTCGGACCGACGACGGCGAGGCTGCCGCCCGCGGGGACGGTGATGTCGATGCCCTCGAGGACCGGGCCGCTCTTGTCGTCGTAGCGGAACTCCACGTCCTCGAAGCGGATCTCGCCCTTGACCCGGTCGAGGTGGACCGGACGCTCCGGCTCCGTGATGTCGATCGGCAGGTCGAGGTATTCGAAGATGCGCTGGAAGAGGGCGAGCGAGGTCTGGATCTGCACCCCCGTGGACAGCAGGCTCACCGTCGGCCGGAACAGGCCCTGCTGGAGCGAGACGAACGCGACGAGCGTACCGATGGAGACGGTCGGCCCGCCGAGCCGGAGGGCCATGCCCGCGGTCCAGTAGATGACGGCGGGCATGGCGGCCATGACGATCGAGATCACGGCCATCCGCCAGCGCCCCGCCATGTTGGACCGCACCTCGAGGCCGACCAGGCCCTCGGACTCGTCCGCGAAGGAGCGCGTCAGCGAGTCGGCTCGCCCCATGGTCCGGCCGAGCAGGATGCCGCTGACGGAGAGCGACTCGGTGACGGTGGCGGCCATCGCGGCCATCTGCTTCTGGCGCTGCGTCGCTATCTTCTTGCGCTCGCGGCCGACCCGGCGGCTGATCGCGACGAAGACCGGCAGGAGGAGCAGGGAGACCACGGTGAGCCGCCAGTCCAGCGCCACCATCGCGACGATCGTGGCGACGACGCTGGTCAGGTTGGAGACCAGGGAGGTGGCGGTGGAGGTCACCGTCGCCTGCATGCCGCCGATGTCGTTGGCGATGCGGGACTGCACCTCGCCGGTGCGGGTCCGGGTGAAGAAGGCGAGCGACATGCGCTGCAGCCGGCCGTAGACGGCGGTGCGCAGGTCGTGCATGACGCGCTGGCCGACCGTCGTGGAGATGAGTGTCTGCAGGACGCCGAAGACGCTGGTGACGACCGCACTGAGGATCATGCCGAGCGCGAGCAGGCTCAGCAGTCCGGTGCGGCCCTGCGGGATCGCGACGTCCAGGATCTCGCGCAGCAGGAAGGGCGTCGCGACGGAGACGAGGGACGCGGCGCCGACCAGCAGGCCGACGACCGCGAGCCGCCCGCGGTAGGGACGGAAGAGCTTGAGAATGCGCCGCACCTGCCGCGGCTGCTGTTCCGCATCGGCGGGTGGCGGGGTCCAGGTGGGCTGATCGGGACGCATGGGCTCCTACGGAGGTTGAGGGAACTGTGACAGAAGGAGAGCCTAGCTCATTGTTACCTATACTCACAATGAATAAGGTCCTGATATTGTTCCCGCATGACCTCTGCCGACGCCGACGGCCTGCTCGCCGAGCAACTGCTGCGGCTCACCCGCCGTGTGCACCGCATCCAGAAGCGCCACCTGGAGCACCGCCGCCTGGGCATCACCCCGGCCCAGTCGCGGCTGCTGCGCACCCTGGCGCACTACGGGTCGCCGCCCCGCATGGCCGATCTGGCCGAGCGCCTCGAAGTCGTGCCGCGGGCCGTGACGACACTCGTCGACGGCCTGGAGGCGAACGGCAAGGTGCGCCGAGTGCCCGACCCCGCCAACCGAAGAGTGATCCGCGTCGAGGTCACCGACGAGGGACGCAAGGCACTGCGGGAGCTGCGCAGCGCGCGCCGGGCGGCGGCGGAGGAGATCCTCGCCCCGCTGACCGACGATCAGCGTGAGATTCTGGGCGGACTCCTGGACACCCTGATCGACGGGACGCCGCCCGGCATGGAGCGCGGCTGCTGAACCCCACCGGGGCAGCCGTGCACCTCCGGAGCGCGCCCCGCCGCTCGTCAGGAACCGCCCGTGCCCGGCCGGCTGGGCTCAGCGGTGGCCGGTCGGCTCAGCAGCGCGCCCGGTCCTCGGTGAGCACCCCCTGCACGGTCACCAGACTCCGGTCGTAGCAGCCCGCGGAGCCGTACAGCCGGTAGCGCTCGCTCGTCGTCGCGACCGCGTGCCGCTCCTCACGGGGCACGTTCGCGGTGTACGTCGCGTCGCCCGTGTAGGTGTCGTCGAGCCGGGACCACGCCGTGCGCCGGCCGCCGCGCGCCTCCTCCACCGACGCCCGGTCCCCCAGAGTCAGGACGGTCCGCAGCCGGTCGCCGTCGCCCAGCGTCGTCGTACCGTCCATGGTGTACGTGCGGTGCGTGCGCGCCGTCCGGGGCGCCCCGCGTCCGTCGACGGTGACGTTCTCGTCGTCCGTCCAGCGGGCCCGCAGGCCGTCCGAGGTCTCGCCGTCGGTCCAGCGGTGCTCGGAGGCGTTGGCCAGGGTCCGGTCGACGGTGGTCGCGACCCGTCCGTGCGAGGTGTCGACGTAACCGGAGACCGCCAGCCGGTGGCCGCCCTCGGTCTCCAGGACGTACTCCGCCCCCGGCGTGTACGTCACGGAATTGGTGAGGTCGCCCGCCTCCGCCCGGGTCAGCGCGCCCGTGACGTGTGCGCGCCCGGCGTCCTGCCACACCAGGACGTTCACGGGGGTGCTCCAGCCCGTCTGCCCCTGGGGGACACCGACGACGGAGACGTCGACCCGGTGCGGCCGGCCGTCGTTGAGCAGCCCTGCGAACGGTGTCAGGTCGTACTCGATCGGCTTGCTGTCGAAGGCGCGCGGACCGGGGACCACGTACCAGAGGAACGGATTGGACCAGCCGCCGGTCCATACGGTCGGGAACGGCGCCGCGATGCCCGCGAGCCGGCCGTCGACGCTGATCTGCACCTCGCGGTAGGGGCCGTCGTCCGCCTTGCACGAGTAGGGCGCGGTCTCCGGGACCGTCAGGTACCAGTACTCCTCGCAGCCGCCGCCGGAGCCGGTGGCGTAGACCTCGGCGACGATGCGTTCGCTGTTGCGGGGCGTGGTGAGCGTGCCGTCCCGGAGGGTGAGGACGCGGTCCGGTACGGCGGCCGACGCGTGCGCGGCGCCGGCGGAACCGGTCGCGGCGGAACCGGTCCCGGCGGCCGGTGTCCTCGCCGCCGCGTAGAAGGTCAGCGTGACCCGGACGTCTATGACTCCGGTGTACGTGTCGTCGACCACGTTGCCGATCAGCATCTCGACGTCGCCGGTCCGCCGGAGGGTGTCGCTGTAGCGGGTCACGTCCTTCTCGACGGACCACTCGATCCCGTCGGGCGACGGCTCCGGCGTGGACGTACGCAGAACCTCGACCCCGCCGATGTGCACGTAGCCGAGCCGGTCGAACTGCCGCCCCTCGACCTTGCCGTCGAGCCTGAGCACGACCTTGCTCCAGCGCTCGCCGCACCCGCTCGGCGGGGCGTACGTCCCCGTATAGGGCGTGAAGTCGCGGAACTGCGCTTCCGCGACGGTGACGCGGCAGGAGCGGGTGGCGGGCCGCGACACGGGCGGGGCGGCGGTCAGCGGGTCGTGCCAGTCGGTGCCGAACTCGTCCGGCACCGCGGCGGCCGAGGCGGGGCCCGCTCCGAGGAGGGTGCTCACCGCGAGGATCACTCCGGTGAGCATGGACATGAAGACCGGTCTTCTCATGAGCGGTGTTCTACGCGGACGCCGCCCTCCCCGCAATGCCGCGCAGGACGCCTCGCGAGGCCGCGCGGGACGCCTCGCGAGGCCGTGCAACCCGCCTCCGCGAGGCCGCGCAGGACGCTTCGCGATGTCGCGCAGGACACCCAGCGAGGCAGCGCGGGGCGAAAACCTGCCACAGCGCCTGCGGCGAAAAGCGCTGGCCCGTCGCCTCGCCGGCGTGACAGCCTGCCGCGTCATGGATGCCGACGTGTGGACCGAGCAGGTGGCCGGGGATTACGACGAATCGTCCGCGCACATGTACCGGCCCGAAGTCCTCGGGCCCGCGATGGACTTCCTCGAACGCCGCGCGGGAGACGGCAGGGCCCTGGAGTTCGCCGTGGGCACCGGACGCGTCGCACTGGCACTGAGCGCCCGGGGGGACGCGCGTGGCCGGGATCGGGAAGTCGGAGCCCATGGCCGGGGAGCTCCGCAAGAAGCCCGGCGGCGACAAGGTGCCCGTGGTCCTCGGGGACATGACGACCGCACGCGCACCCGGGCGGCTACCGTCTGGTCTACGTCGTCTACAACGCCCTGACCTGCCTGCTCACCCAGGCCGAACAGGTCGCGTGCTTCCGCAACGCCGCCCGGCATCTCGAACCGGGCGGCCGTTTCGTCGTCGGGGTCTTCGTCCCCGAACTGCGACGCCTGCCGCCGGGCGAGACCGCTCTCCCCTTCCACATCGGCGAGCGGCACGCCAGCTTCGACACCTACGACCCGGTGAACCAGCGGCTGGTCTCGCACCACTGCACGATCGCCGACGGCCGGCAGCACGTTCCGCTCACCGCACCGCTACGTCTGGCCCTCCGAACTTGACCTGATGGCCGAACTCGCAGGCCTCGTCCCGGCCGAGCGGTGGGCCGACTGGAACGAGGCGCCCTTCACCGCGTCCAGCACGTCGCAGGTCTCCGTGTGGCGCAAACCCGGCCGTACCTAGGCCTTCAGGTCCGCCTTGTCCCCCATCACCACCACCGGATGCTGATCCGGGTCGAGCGTGCGCAGCAGGTACTCCATCCCCGACTTGGACAGGCTCACGCAGGCCGACGTGCCACTGCCGTGATCCATGTGCAGCCAGATGCTGCCGCCCTTGGACTGGCCTTCGGGCCGGGTCGGATCGATCGGGGACGTGCCCTTGACCCGGTTGTAATCGATGGCGATGACGTAGTCGAAGTCGTGCCAGTGCGACTTCGCCCAGTAGTGCGGGGCCTGGAAGGACGCCGACTCCGTGTACGGGAGCTGCGCGCCGGGGTCCGCGAGCACGCCGCCCGCGTCGCTGAGCGTGAACACCCCGACGGGGCTGCGCTTGTCGCCCTCCTGGTGGTCGGTGGTCCAGCCCTTCTTGCCGTTGTGCCCCGTCCAACTGCGCGTCTTGTCCCAGGTGGAACCGTCCTTCGTGTAGAGGACGACCGTGGAGTCCGCGGAGTCCTTGCCCTCTCCGTAGACCGCCACGACCTGACGGGAGTTGGCGGGGATCTGCTTCTGCAGCCGGTCTCCGACGTCGGGGATGCGCTTCAGATCGACGGTACGTGCCGCCGTATGACCGGATTTGTCGCCGGACCCCCCGTCACTCTTCGTGTCGCCGCCCCCGCCCGAACCACCGCAGGCCGACAGGGACATCAGGAGAACGCCACAGGCCGCCACTGCGACCCCCGCGCGTATCGAACCGCTCGCACCGCCTGTTTGCATGCCGTCCATCGTCGCACCACTTGTCCGACGAACGCGTTCACCCCCGTCCCCGCCTGCCGTGTCACGGCGATCCGAGGCCGATTCTTTGCCTCGCGTCGAAAAACCGTTTGCCTCCGACCACGCTCCGAGGCGAACCTTTCACGGTTTGTTGTCGGCCTACGCCGCCCTCGCGGGCAGTACGCACCGGCCGCGGCGGACGGTGACGCGTCGGCCGCGCGCCGCCGGTCCGTGCGTCACCGGCGCCCGCGACGGGTGCGCGCGTCGGCCCCTCGTCGTCCATCACCCCTGATACGAGCCACTGGGACGTCATGCAGATTCAAGACCTTCCGTATCCCGATCCGGGCGTGCCTGACACCCGCTCGGGTCCCCGTTTCCTGTGGTGGCTCGGCCGGAACCAGCTCGGCGGACAGCTCAAGGCCTCCCTCTGGGGTCTGCTGCACTTCGTCGCCGTCTCCGGGCTGCCCTTCTGTGTCGGCCTGGCCGTCCAGGCCGTCGTGGACCGGTCCGGTACGCATCTCGCCCTCACCGGTGCGCTGATGGCCGTGTGCGGCACGGGCATCGCGCTGGGCGACACCATGCTGCACCGCGCGGTGGTCACCAACTGGATCACCGCCGCCGCCCGTGTCCAGCAGCTCCTGGCGCGCAAGACCGCACGGCTCGGCTCCGCACTGACACGACGTGTGGCGGCGGGCGAGGTCGTCGCGGTCTCCACGGGCGACGTCGAGAAGATCGGCTGGTTCGTCGAGGTCGTGTCACGTTTCGTCGCCGCCCTGCTCACCGTGGTGATCGTCTGCGTCGGCCTGCTGATCTACCAGCCCGCCCTCGGCGTCGTGGTCGCGGTGGGCGTGCCGGTCATGGGGCTCGCCGTACTGCCCCTGCTGCCGCCCGCCACCCGCCGCGCCGACCAGCAGCGCGAGAAGGCGGGCCGCGCCACCGAACTGGCCTCGGACACCGTGGCGGGACTGCGCGTGCTGCGCGGCATCGGCGGCGAGGGCCTCTTCCTCGACCGCTACCGCCGGGCCTCCCAGGAAGTGCGCCGGGCCGCCGTCCGCTCCGCCCGTATGTGGGCGCTGATTTCGGCGATCCAGGTGCTGCTGCCTGGTCTGCTGACCATCGCGGTCATCTGGCACGGCGTGGATCTGGTCCGCGCGGGCACAATCACCGTCGGCGAACTGGTCACCGCGTACAGCACCGTCATGCTGCTCACGTACCCACTGCACCAGTTCCAGGAGACGGCCATGGCGTACTCCTTCTCCCGTCCCTCCGCCAAGCGCGCCGCCCGTGTGCTCTCGCTGGAGCGGACGACGGACGCGGCGGCCTCCCGCACGACTCCGGCACCGGCCGGTGATCTGTACGACCCGGCGACCGGGCTGCTGGCCCCCGCCGGACGGCTCACCGCGGTGGTGTGCGGCGACCCGGACGCGGCGGGTCTGCTGGCCGAGCGGCTCGGCGGACATCCGGCGGAGGAGGAGCCGTCCGTGTCCGTACTGCTCGGCGGCGTCCCGCTGGACGAGCTGCCGCTCGACTCCGCACGGACCGCCGTTCTCGTCCAGGACAAGGACCCCGTACTGTTGTCCGGCTCGCTGCGCGAGCTGCTCGACGTGCCGTCGTCCGGGTCCGTGAGCGCCGCCGAGGCGCTCGACGCCGCGCAGTGCGGCGACGTCCTGGACGCACTCGCCCAGGGATCGCTGGACGCCCGGGACCCCATGGACGTGCGGATCACCGAGCGCGGGCGGTCCCTGTCCGGTGGCCAGCGCCAGCGACTGGCCCTGGCCCGGTCCCTGATCACGGACCCGGAGGTGCTGGTCCTGGACGAGCCGACGTCCGCCGTCGACTCGCACACCGAGGCCCGGGTGGCCGACGGCCTGCGCTCACTGCGCTCCGGCCGCACGACGGTCGTCTTCACCTCCTCCCCGCTGCTTCTGGACCGGGCCGACCGGGTCGCGCTCGTGCACGAGGGCGAGGTCGTCGCGGTCGGGACGCACCGCGAGCTGGTGCACGAAGACTCCCGGTACCGCGCCGTGGTCACCCGTGAGACCGACGAAGAGACCGCCGGTGACGTCCCTGGGGAGCTGCCGTCCCCGCACCGGGCGAACCACGCCGGCAGAACCGCCAGGGCCAGCAGGACGAACACCGTCGACAAGCTGGAAGAGCTCGCAGAGATCGAGGAGACCGCATGATCGGCCTGGCGCCACCGGCGTACGACCCGGCGGCCCCGACGACGGCGAACACGCTGCCCGTCGGCACCCCCGCGACCGTGCGCGCCTACGTGGCCGAACTGTTTAGCCGGCATCGCCCGGCCTTCCTGCTCCTGATCACGGTCAACACGATTGCCGTGGTCGCCTCGATGGCCGGGCCCTATCTGCTGGGTTCGGTCGTCGAGCAGGTCTCGGACCACGCCCGTGATCTCCACCTGGAACGCATGGCTGCGTTCTTCGTCGTCGCGCTCGTCGTACAGGCCGTCTTCGTGCACCAGGTGCAGCTGCGCGGGGCCGTGCTCGGCGAGCGGATGCTGGCCGACCTGCGCGAGGACTTCCTCGTACGGTCGGTGGGCCTGCCGCCGGGTGTCCTGGAACGCGCCGGGACCGGCGATCTGCTGTCCCGGATCACCACGGACATCGACCGGCTCGCCAACGCGATGCGTGAGGCCGTACCGCAGCTGGCGATCGGCGTGGTGTGGGTGGTGCTGCTCCTGGCCGGCCTCACCGTGACCGCGCCGGCGCTCGCACCCGTCGTGCTGATCGCCGTACCGCTGCTGGTGGCCGGCTGCCGCTGGTACTTCAGGCGCGCCCCGTCCGCCTACCGCTCGGAGGCCGCCGGCTACGCGGCCGTCGCCGCCGTCCTGGCCGAGACCGTCGACGCCGGGCGCACCATCGAGGCGCACCGGCTGGGCGAGCGGCGCATCCGCCTCTCGGACCGGCGGGTCAAGGAGTGGACGGCCTGGGAGCGCTACACCCTCTGGCTGCGCTCCGTGCTCTTCCCGGTCGTCAGCATCACGCACGTGACGGTCCTCTGCTCGGTCCTGATGATCGGCGGGGTCTTCGTCCTCCAGGGCTGGATCGGCATCGGTCAGCTGACGACGGGCGCGCTCATCGCGCAGATGCTCGTCGAACCGGTGGGCCTGATCCTGCGCTGGTACGACGAGCTGCAGGTGGCCCAGGTGTCGCTGGCCCGGCTGGTCGGCGTCCGGGAGATCGAGCCGGAGGCGGGCGACCCGACGGTGGCCCCCGACGGCCGCGACGTCCTCGCCGACGAGGTCCACTTCGGCTACCACGCCGGCGTCGACGTCCTGCGTCAGGTCTCCCTGGAGGTCGCGCCCGGCACCCGGCTCGCCCTGGTCGGCCCGTCCGGCGCGGGCAAGTCGACGCTGGGCCGGCTGCTCGCCGGGATCTACGCGCCCCGCGACGGCCGCGTCGAGCTGGGCGGCGCCGAACTCTCCCGGATGCCGGCCGAGCAGGTCCGCTCGCACGTGGCCCTGGTCAACCAGGAGCACCACGTCTTCGTGGGCTCCCTGCGCGACAACCTGCTCCTCGCCCGGACCAGCGCCGCCGACGCCGAACTGTGGGCGGCTCTCGGTGCCGTCGACGCGGACAGGTGGGCGCGGGCCCTGGACGGCGGTCTGGACACCGAGGTCGGCTCGGGCGGCCTCTCGCTCACTCCGGCCCAGGCTCAGCAGATCGCGCTGGCCCGTCTCGTGCTGGCCGATCCGCACACCCTGGTCCTGGACGAGGCGACCTCGCTCCTCGACCCGCGCGCCGCCCGCCACCTGGAACGTTCGCTGGCCCGGGTGCTCGACGGGCGCACCGTCGTCGCCATCGCCCACCGGCTGCACACCGCGCACGACGCCGATGTGATCGCGGTGGTCGAGAACGGCCGCATCAGTGAGCTGGGCAGCCACGATCAGCTGGTCGCCGCCGACGGCGCGTACGCCGCCCTGTGGCGGTCCTGGCACGGGTAGCGGGCACCCGGCAGGCACCGTCCCGGCCGGTCGGGAAGGCGGGGCCCACCCCCGTCCTGCCCGGTCAGCGGTTCGTGACCTTGTGCCGTTGCGCGGGGCCGACAGTGAGTGGAAGGGTGGAAGGCGGTACCGGTTCGGGGAGCGTCCTTGAGCCACCCCGGCTCGCCGGGGCGCGGCCTGTGCCAAGCGGCCCTGTCGCGCCGCGCGACACGGCGACGCCGGGTCCGCCCGCGTCACCTGGAGGTATCCGTGGACAGCGCCGACGGTTGGGGAGACGACGTCTACCAGCCCGACAGCTCCGAGATACAGGAGGACTCGGGGCTGCTCGACGTCGAGGACACCCTGGACGCCGATGGCGTCGACGATCCTCTGGACCGTGGTTTCTCGCCGCCCGAGCGGCCGTGGGCGGTGGAGCACTCCGGCGTGACCGCCGCGGAACGGCAGCGCGGCGAGAGTCTCGACGAGCGTCTCGCGGAGGAGGTGCCGGAGATCACGGTCACGGACGACGACGGCATCGGCGACTCCGCCGACACCGACGGCGAGCCGCTGGACAGCGAGGTGGGTGCCGCCCGTTCCGGCCGTCTCGTCGCACCCGACGAGGGCGCGCACGAGGACCAGGAGAGCGGGCTCGTCGCCACCGACGTGGGCATCGACGGCGCGGCGGCGTCGGCCGAGGAAGCCGCGATGCATGTCGTCGACGAGGACGCCGTACCGGGCTGACCGTGCCCGTCCCCGCGGCGGCCCCACTCCCCTTCGCAAGGAGCAGCCATGCAGCAGGACAAGCAGCCCGACTACCACCCCGTGGTCTTCCGTGACCGCGCCGCCGGCTACGCCTTCCTCACCCGGTCCACCGCGACGAGCGACCGGACCATCGAGTGGGACGACGGCCACACCTACCCGGTCGTCGACGTGGAGATCTCCTCGGAGAGCCACCCCTTCTACACGGGCAAGGCGCGCACCGTGGACACGGAGGGCCGCATCGCCCAGTTCGAACGGCGGTACGGCGGCGGGAGCACCGGCTCCGGCGGCGACGGCTGACATCGCCCCGGCGGCACCCGCGCCCGTCCCCGCCGGACCGGCCCGTCTTAGATGAAGTTCAGCGCCGCCGCACAGCCCACGCCGCCGAGCACCATGAAGGCCGGCATGAGCACCTTCAGCTCCACCCAGCTGCCGGCCCGGAACCGCATCGCCTTCGGCGGCCCGACGGGGTACCAGCGCTTGCGGCCGATCGGAATGGGCCACAGGATCGGGCAGCCCGACACCGTCAGCGCGTCCCCGATGTCGTGCACCAGCGCGCCCAGGATGATCGGCAGCCCCAGCCAGAGGTACTCCTGCCCCGGCGCGGTGAACAGCCAGCCCGCCCCATTGCCCGGTTCGTCCAGGATGCCGGCGAGAATCCACGCGCTGGTGGCGGCCAGCAGCCAGACCAGGACATCGCTGCTGGATCCGCGCGCCGCCCGCCACAGCAGCCCTTCGATGGCCAGCACCATGTGGATGAAGAGGATGGCCAGGACTCCCCAGCGGTCCCCGGTGATCGCGATGACGGACGCACCCGCGCCTATCAGCACCGCCCACAGCCAGGTGTGCGTCAATGTGCGGTGACCGCCGGAGCGACGCGGGTCGCCCTGCTTCCGGGTGGACTTGTAGACGGCGTACGAGAGCTTGTCGACGATCTCGCACAGGCCCCGTGAGACGGGTCCGAAGGCCCGCGAGATGGTCGCCGCCTTGTGGTCCAGGTCCGGCGCCAGCGCCGCGCCGGCGCAGATCAGGGCGCCGACCAGGAGGACCGGCCAGGGCATGGGGTGACCGGCCGCCGCGGCGGCCGCTCCGACCCCGAGCCAGGCCGCGGCCCCGGACAGTGAGTGTGCTGGTCCCATCATGGCCGTGCCCCGCCCCATTTCGCTGTTGTCGCTGTCGAGTTGTCCCCGCGCGCTGACGCTCCGTCGGTGCCTCAGCGTAACGTTCGCGATCTTCGTGCCGACAGCCGATTCCCTCATCACGCCCGATGCCAGGCAAGATGGAGGCGTGACCCTCATCGATCAGCTGCCGCGAACCGCAGATCCCGACGCCCTCTACGAAGCCTTCGAGTCGTGGGCCGGGGAACGCGGCCTCACGCTCTACCCCCACCAGGAGGAGGCGCTGATCGAGGTGGTGTCGGGGGCGAACGTGATCGTCTCGACACCCACCGGCTCGGGC
This sequence comes from Streptomyces sp. NPDC059785, assembly GCF_042732375.1. NCBI lineage: Bacteria > Bacillati > Actinomycetota > Actinomycetes > Kitasatosporales > Streptomycetaceae > Streptomyces > Streptomyces sp. NPDC059785. The sequence continues at coordinate 276,573 of NZ_JBHWHV010000001.1, read as the reverse complement.
AAGAGCATGATCGCCGCGGGTGCGCACTTCGCGGCCCTCGCCCGCGACGAGGTCACCTTCTACACGGCGCCGATCAAGGCTCTCGTCTCGGAGAAGTTCTTCGAGCTGTGCAAGCTCTTCGGCACCGAGAACGTCGGCATGCTCACGGGCGACGCCTCCGTCAACGCCGACGCCCCGGTCATCTGCTGCACCGCCGAGGTGCTGGCGTCCATCGCCCTGCGCGACGGCAAGAACGCCGACGTCGGCCAGGTCGTCATGGACGAGTTCCATTTCTACGCGGAGGCCGACCGGGGCTGGGCCTGGCAGATCCCGATCCTGGAGCTGCCGCAGGCCCAGTTCGTGCTGATGTCGGCCACGCTCGGCGACGTCTCGATGTTCGAGAAGGACCTCACCCGGCGCACCGGCCGCCCCACCGCGGTGGTCCGCTCGGCGACCCGCCCTGTGCCGCTCTCCTACGAGTACGTGCTCACCCCGATGACCGAGACGCTCACCGAGCTGCTGGCCACCAAGCAGGCTCCCGTCTACATCGTGCACTTCACCCAGGCGCAGGCCGTGGAGCGGGCACAGGCGCTCATGAGCATCAACATGTGCACGCGTGAGGAGAAGGACCAGATCGCCGAGCTGATCGGCAATTTCCGCTTCACCACCAAGTTCGGCCGCAATCTCTCCCGCTACGTACGGCACGGCATCGGCGTGCACCACGCCGGCATGCTGCCCAAGTACCGGCGGCTGGTGGAGAAGCTCGCGCAGGCCGGTCTGCTGAAGGTCATCTGCGGTACGGACACCCTCGGCGTCGGCGTCAACGTGCCCATCCGCACCGTGCTGTTCACCGCCCTGACCAAGTACGACGGCAACCGCGTGCGGACGCTGCGCGCGCGTGAGTTCCACCAGATCGCCGGGCGGGCGGGACGGGCCGGCTTCGACACCGCGGGCTTCGTCGTGGCACAGGCCCCCGAGCATGTGATCGAGAACGAGAAGGCGCTGGCCAAGGCGGGCGACGACCCGAAGAAGCGCCGCAAGGTCGTGCGCAAGAAGGCACCCGAGGGGTTCGTCGGCTGGACGGAGAACACCTTCGAGAAGCTGATCGCCTCCGAGCCGGAGCCGCTGACCTCCCGCTTCCGCGTGACGCACACGATGCTCCTGTCGGTGATCGCCCGGCCGGGCAACGCCTTCGAGGCCATGCGGCATCTGCTGGAGGACAACCACGAACCGCGCAAGCAGCAGCTGCGGCACATTCGGCGGGCCATCGCCATCTACCGGTCCCTCCTCGACGGCGGCATCGTTGAGAAGCTCGATGAGCCGGACGCCGAGGGCCGCATCGTGCGGCTCACCGTGGACCTCCAGCAGGACTTCGCGCTGAACCAGCCGCTGTCGACCTTCGCCCTCGCCGCGTTCGAACTCCTCGACCCCGAGTCCCCGTCGTACGCGCTCGACATGGTCTCCGTCGTCGAGTCGACGCTGGACGACCCCCGGCAGATCCTCGCCGCCCAGCAGAACAAGGCCCGCGGCGAGGCCGTCGCCGCGATGAAGGCGGACGGTGTCGAGTACGAGGAGCGGATGGAGCGGCTCCAGGACGTGTCGTACCCGAAACCGCTGGAGGAACTGCTCTTCCACGCCTACAACACGTACCGCAAGAGCCACCCGTGGGTCGGCGACCATCCGCTGTCGCCGAAGTCCGTCATCCGCGACATGTACGAACGGGCGTTGTCCTTCACCGAGTTCGTCTCCTTCTACGAGCTGGCCCGCACCGAAGGCATCGTGCTGCGCTACCTCGCCAGCGCCTACAAGGCCCTGGAGCACACCGTCCCGGACGACCTGAAGTCGGACGACCTGGAGGACCTGATCGCCTGGCTGGGCGAGATGGTGCGCCAGGTCGACTCCAGCCTGCTCGACGAGTGGGAACAGCTCGCCAACCCCGAGCAGATGACCGCCGAGGAGGCCCAGGAGAGGGCCGACCAGGTCAAGCCCGTCACCTCGAACGCCCGCGCCTTCCGCGTCCTGGTCCGCAACGCCCTCTTCCGCAGGGTCGAGCTCGCCGCCCTCGACCAGGTCGAGGAACTGGGCGAGATGGACGCCGACTCCGGCTGGGACGCCGACGCGTGGGGCGAGGCGATGGACAAGTACTGGGACGAGTACGACGACCTCGGCACCGGCCCCGACGCACGCGGCCCCAAGCTGCTGCGCATCGAGGAGGAGCCGCAGAACGGGCTGTGGCGCGTGCGTCAGACCTTCGCGGACCCGGGCGGCGATCACGACTGGGGCATCAGCGCGGAGGTCGACCTCACCGCGTCCGACACCGAGGGCCGTGCCATCGTCAAGGTCACCGACGTCGGCCAGCTGTGAGTACAGGAGAACCTCACCCATGAGCAACCCAGCCGAGAGACTCGTCGACCTGCTCGACCTGGAGAAGATCGAGGTCAACATCTTCCGCGGCCGCAGCCCGGAGGAGTCCTTGCAGCGGGTCTTCGGCGGGCAGGTGGCGGGACAGGCGCTGGTCGCCGCCGGCCGCACCACCGAGGGCGACCGGCCGGTGCACTCGCTGCACGCGTACTTCCTGCGCCCCGGCCGCCCAGGCGTGCCCATCGTGTACCAGGTGGAGCGGGTCCGTGACGGGCGGTCCTTCACCACGCGCCGGGTCACCGCTGTGCAGCAGGGCCGCACGATCTTCAATCTGACCGCCTCCTTTCACAAGCCCGAGGAAGGGAGCTTCGAGCACCAGTTGCCGCCGGCCCGCGAGGTCCCCGACCCCGAGTCGCTGCCGACTGTCTCGCAGGAGATCAAGGAACACCTGGGCGCGCTGCCCGAGACACTGGAGCGCATGGCACGCCGCCAGCCGTTCGACATCCGGTACGTGGACCGGCTGCGCTGGACGCCGGAGGACGTCGTCGGCGCGGAGCCGCGCAGCGCCGTGTGGATGCGCGCGGTCGGCCCTCTCGGGGACGACCCGCTCGTCCACACCTGCGCCCTGACTTACGCGAGCGACATGACCCTGCTGGACGCCGTGCGCATCCCGGTGGAGCCGCTGTGGGGTCCGCGCGGTTTCGACATGGCGTCCCTGGACCACGCCATGTGGTTCCACCGGCCGTTCCGTGCCGACGAGTGGTTCCTGTACGACCAGGAGTCCCCGATCGCGACCGGTGGCCGCGGGCTGGCCCGCGGCCGCATCTACGACGTGGAGGGACGCCTGCTCGTGTCCGTGGTCCAGGAGGGTCTGTTCCGCAAGCTCGAAGGCTGACGCGCCTCCGGTTCACGCGCCTCTGCGACGCAGCCAGCCGAGGAAGCCGCGTGATCGCTCCGCTTCCCGCTCCGGTGGAGTGTCCTCGGTGACGTGCGGTGCCGCCGGCCGGAGGGCGTCCGGCGATGCCGGGCCCGAGGCCGGACGTGGTGCCGGCCGCGCTTCCCGGGCGGTGGCGACGGTCTGTGCCAGGTCGGCCCTCAGCCAGCCGATCTCGTCGGGCTCCTGGGCCGTCATGATCTCGGCCGCAACGTGCGCGGCGGGCGAGTCGGGCGCCGTGCGCGCCGCCGGTTCCGGCCGCAGCCGATTGAGCAGGGCACGCTCGTACGGGTCCTTGACGGTGTCCGCCACGTGCACCGGGTCGAGGAACGAGGCGACGATCGCGGCGCGCGCCCAGGGGTCCTCGGTCTGGCGGAGCAGGAATCCGAGGTGGCGCCCGCGCCAGTTGCGGGGCCGCAGGTCGAGTCCCTCGCTCAGCTGGTCACGGAGTCCTTCCGGCGTACGGCCCGTCAACAGCTTCGCGTGGTCCTCCTTGTCGGTGAACCGGCGCAGTTCGTCGGCCAGATAGAGCCAGACGACGGCTCGGTACCGGTTGACGTAGAAGTTCACGGGCACCACCAGGCCCAGGCGCGCCAGGCGCGTGAACCTGGTGGGCGTCACCTCCATGAGGGCCGCGCCCTCCGCCGTGCCCACGGTCCTGACCCGCTGCCGCAGGAGCTCCGCGACTCCGCCGTCCTCGCCGCGCACCCGGTCGATCTCGGCCCGCGCCACCCGTCGTGCTCCGCCGCCGCCCTCGTCCGGAACGGTGCGGATCAGTCCGAGGCGCACGGCGAGGTCGAACTCCCTGCGCTGCAGGCCCATTTCACGAGCGGCTCGGTTCGGCGCGTACGACTTGGCCCGCGGTCCGGCAGTGGCCGCAACCGTGAGGGACGCGGCGGTCTGCGCGATGGTCGTGCCTGACATGTTTTTCTCCCCCGTGCGGTGCCCGCGTCGGTTCTCGCGGGCTCTGGGAAAAACCGTAACCGGTTTCCCGGATCGCACGGGGGGCCTGTGGACAACTCCGCCTGACGCCGCGTTTGCGCAGGTCAGAGCCGTCTGGGCGGAGTGTGTTCCGGTTTCCTGGCGTCCACGCGGAGATGTTCGCCGACGCGGTTGACCAGCAGTGTCATCTCGTAGGCCACCTGACCGATGTCCGCTTCGGCCGCGCAGAGGACGCACAGACAGCTGCCGTCGCCGGCGGCGGTGACGAAGAGCACCGCGTCGTCGAACTCGATCATCGTCTGACGTACCTGACCCGCGCCGAAGTGCCGTCCCGACCCCTTGGCCAGGCTGTGCAGACCGGACGCCACCGCCGCGAGGTGCTCGGCGTCCTCGCGCCGCAGTCCCGTGCTCGCGCCCGTCACCAGCCCGTCGTTGGACAGCACCAGTGCGTGCCTGACGTGTTCGACTCGCTCGGTCAGGTCGTCGAGTAACCAGCCGAGCCCCGTTTTCTGCCCCATGTGCCGTTCTCCCCGTGTCGCCTCTCCCCCTGACCGGGGGATTCGGTCAGCAAGCCTTCCGGACAGCCGTCGCACGGGCAAGCAGGATGGAAGGCATGGCACAGAAGATGACCGATGAGCAGTGGCGGGCCTTCGTCTCGCAGGGCACGCGCACCGGCAAGTTGTCCACCGTGAAGGCCGACGGAGCCCCGCATGTCGCTCCGATCTGGTTCCTGCTGGACGGTGACGACGTGGTCTTCAACACGGGGAAGGAGACCGTCAAAGGAAGAAATCTCGTCCGCGACGGCCGAGCCGCCCTGTGTGTGGACGACGACCGGCCGCCCTTCGCCTTCGTCGTCCTGCAAGGCCGGGCGGAGATCACCGAGGATCCCGAGCAACTCCAGTACTGGGCCGGGCGGATCGGAGCGCGCTACATGGGCGAGGACCGGGGCGAGGAGTTCGGCAGGCGCAACGGGGTTCCGGGGGAACTGCTGGTACGCATGAGGGTCGAGAAGGTGGTGGGGTTCGCCGACGTGGCCGACTGAGCGCGCCCGCCCCCTTCTGCCCGCCCACCCGTCCGCACGTTCCCCGCTGCCCGTCCATTTGTCCGCGTCGGCCGATGACGCACTCGTCGGCCGACGCGGCCGGGGGATCGCCGTCAGCCGACGGAGTCGAGCAGCCGGGCGGTGTAGACCCGCCCGGCGTACTCGACGAGACGGATCAGCACCTCCTTGCCCGAGTCCCGGTCCCGGGCGTCACAGAGCACCACGGGCGTGCCCTGGTCGAGGTCGAGGGCGCGCGAGACGTCCTGGGCGTCGTAGGCGCGCGCTCCGGCGAAGCAGTTGACGGCCACCACGAACGGGATGCGCCGGTGCTCGAAGTAGTCGACGGCCGGGAAGCAGTCTTCCAGCCGCCGGGTGTCCGCGAGGACGACGGCGCCGAGTGCGCCCAGGGACAGTTCGTCCCACAGGAACCAGAACCGGTCCTGCCCGGGCGTTCCGAAGAGGTAGAGCGAGAGGCCGGACCTGATGGTGATGCGGCCGAAGTCCATGGCGACCGTCGTCGTGGTCTTCTGGTCCACGCCGCCGGTGTCGTCCACCGACTGACCGGCCTCGCTCAGCAGTTCCTCGGTGCGCAGCGGCCTGATCTCACTGACCGCTCCCACCAAGGTCGTCTTGCCCACGCCGAACCCGCCGGCGACCAGGATCTTCAACGCCAGGGCGGTGCTGTCGCCGTCGGCGGCGTCGGAATGCTCCACAACCATCGATCACTTCTCTCAGGAGTGCCTGCAACGGTCGACGCGAGTACGTCCGCGTGGGACCAGCATCGCGGCAACTGCTCGTTCCGGGACCGTTCGGGAATGCTCGTTCATCGCTCTACAGCGCCCGCAGGCCATCGATGACCTCACGCAGAATGCGTTCGCCGGGCAGGTGGGCGGGCGGTACCGGGCGGCTGACGGACAGGCAGCCGAGGGCCGAAAGGTCGCCCAGGAGCACTCTCACCACGCCCACCGGCAAGTCGGCTCCCGCGGCCAGTTCGGCGACGGACTGGGTTTCGTACCGGCACAGTTCGACGAGGATGCGGTGTTCCGGGCCGAGCGAGGTGTCGTCGCCCGGGCCGGGCGCACGCGCGTCCAGTGCGACGAGGGCGATCAGGTCGAACCCGGCCGCTCCGGGACCCGGTCTGGTCCGGCCGCCCGTCAACGCGTACGGACGGACCAGCGGTCCGGCCTCGCGGTCGTACCACTGGCTGCCCCGCTCCGGCGAGGCGTCCGGGGTGTCCTCGGTCATCTGTGCGCACCACCTCGGTCATCCGGCGGTCGGCGGCCGGGCGGCGCCGCGCGTCGGGGTGCGAAGGTGCTCGCCGACCCGCTTGACGAGCCGCGCCATCTCGTACGCCACCAGGCCGATGTCGGCGGTGACGGCGGTGAGCACGGCGATGCAGGAACCGTCGCCCGCGGCCGCCACGAACAGGAAGGCGTCGTCCATCTCGACCATCGTCTGGCGCACGCCGCCGACGCCGAAGTGCCGGCCCGCGCCCTTGGCCAGGCTGTGGAAGCCGGAGGCGACGGCAGCGAGGTGTTCGGCGTCCTCGCGCGTGAGGCCGGTGGACGAGCCGACCGCGAGTCCGTCGTTGGACAGCACGACGGCGTGCCGCACCTGGGTGACGCGCAGCACCAGGTCGTCCAGCAGCCAGTCGAGTTCGCCCGACCGCCCGGAGGCTCTCGTGCTCGAATCGTGCATCATGCGGGGTCTCCTTCGCTGCTGTCGCTGTCCGCCGGGTGTTCCCGGGGCCGGCGGAGGCCGGGCGGTCTGCCGCCACCGCGGGCCCAGCCGTCGCGGTAGGCGGCCATACGGGCACGTACCTTCTCCGGTGTGCGTTCGTCGTCGTCCGGCTCGCCGGGTGACGACGCCGGCTCTTCGGCGCGCTGGTGGCGCAGTTGCGGGGCGAGGCTCGCCTGTCGTACGCGCCGCGGGAGTTCGTCGGACGGCTCGGTGTCGTCCGGGGGACGGTGCGGCCGCAAGGTGGGTACTTCGGTGCGTACTACGGGGAGCGGGGTGCCGGGCGATCCGTTCAGGGACTTCTCTGCCGGACCGGTTGCGGCCGGACTGGTTGCTCGTGAGCCGGTTGCTCGCGAGTCGGTCGCCGGCTGCTCCTCTTCGTCGGTGGCCGGCGCCGGAGGCGTCAGGGCGGGCCGTTCCACAAGGGCCGGGACGGGTTCCGGGTCGGGTGCGCTCGCCACGCGCGCGTACGCGCGTGGTGCCGCCGGTTCCCGGTCGGTGGCGGGAGACGAACGGGTGGCGGCAGAGGTCCGTTCCACCGGACCGCTGTCCAGCAGGGCGGTCGGCAGCAGGACGACCGCCGTGGTGCCGCCGTAAGGCGATGTGTGCAGGTGCACCCTGATGTCGTGCCGTGCGGCGAGCCGGCTCACCACGAAAAGCCCCAGCCGGTCGCTGTCGGAGAGGTCGAGCGTCTGCGACCGCTGGATGCGGCGGTTGGCCTCGGCGAGACTCTCCTTGCCCATGCCGAGACCCCGGTCCTCGACCTCCACCACGAAGCCGTTGCCGACCGCCTCGCCGGTGATCCGCACGCGGGTGTGGGGCGGCGAGAACTGGGCGGCGTTCTCGACCAGTTCGGCCAGTAGATGGGTGAGGTCGGCGACCGCACCGCCGACCACGGCGGTCTCGGGCAGTTGGCGCACCTCCACGCGCGCGTAGTCCTCGACTTCCGACACGGCGGCGCGGATGACGTTGGTCAGGGAGACCGGCTTCCGCCAGGCCCGGCCGGGCGCGGCTCCGGAGAGGATGATCAGGCTCTCCGCATGGCGCCGCATCCGCGTGGTGAGGTGGTCGAGCCGGAAGAGGTCGCTCAGTTCGTCGGGGTCCTCGGAGCGGCGCTCCATGCTGTCGAGCAGGCTCAGTTGCCGGTGGACGAGGACCTGGCTGCGGCGGGCCAGATTGACGAACACCCCGGAGATCCCGTCCGCCAGTTCGGCGCGTTCGACGGCCGCGCGCAGTGCGGCGCGGTGCACGGTGCCCAGGGCCGCGGCGACCTGTCCCGCCTCGTCGTCGGTGGGCGGCCCGGACGGTGACTCCGCGTCGATGTCGATCTCTTCGCCCGCGCGCAGTCGCCGCATGGCGTGCGGGAGTCTGCGGTGCGCGATCACCAGGGCGCTGTCGCGCAGGCCGACGAGTTCGACGACGAGGCCGCGTCCGATGCGTACGGAGATCAGCAGCGAGGCGACGACGGCGACGAGTCCGAGCAGAACCGCCGAGCCCGCCGCCGGGAGCAGGCCGCGGGTGAGCGGGTCCGCCTGGTCGGCGGCGGCGCGGCCGGTGTCCGCCTGGATCGTGCGCATGCCGTCCTGTACCCGCTCGTGTGCCGCGTTCCAGGTGTTCTCCGGTGCGGCGTCGGCGGCCTTGCGGCCGGGTTCGGAGGCCAGTACTTCGTCCTCGACGGCGCGTACCTGGGCGTACGCGCTCCCCTCCGCGAGGTCGCGCCAGGCCGTTCGTCCGGGCTCCGTCAGATCGGCGGTGGCCGAGTCGGTGAGCGCCCGGCGGGTGCCGACGGCTTCGGTGAACAGCCGTAGCCGGGGACCGTCCAGCGTGCCCGTCGGCCTGGCGCTGGACAGTACGGCGTTCTCCTGGGCGAGTGCCTCCCCCGCGCGGGAGAACTCGAGCAGCACGCGCGCGTGGGTGCCCGCAGCGGTGTCCTGCACTCCGGTGAGCGCTCCGCCCACGAAGAACGCGGTCGCGATGGCCCGGGTGTACTGGTCGTACGCGTCGTTCCATCCGGTTCCCCGGTCCAGCAGCCCGGTGCGCACGGACGGCAGCCGATCGGCCTCGGTGACCAGGGCGTTCAGCCGGCCGGCCGTCGCGGTGGGCAGGTCGGCGCCGTCGGCGACGGTGTTCCGCTCCCCCAGGCGCAGCTTCGCCACGGCCCGGTCGGTGTCCGCCGCCGTGTCCGCCAGCTCACCGCGCCGCCGGGCGGCGGGATCGCTCGCGTACCGGACGGCGGCGGCACGTTCGGCCTGAAGGGCCTCGACGGCGGCGTCGACAGGGGCGCGGACGGTCGCGTCCACGCGCTGCGTCTGCCGCAGCCGGGCGATGTCCTGAGCCGTGCTCACGGTGGCGTAGGCCCACAGGGCGAGCAGGGAGACGACGGGGACCATCAGGAGACAGACGACCCTGGCGCGTACGGTGCGGGGGCGCAGAGGCAGCGCTCCCGCGCGCGTGGAGAGCGTCGGCATCGTCCTGGCCATGGCCTCGTCCAGGTCGAAACGCTCGTCGGCCGGGGGGCCGGCGTGTGCGCGGCGACCGCGTACGGGTGGTCGGGTCGGTGGTTCGGCACCGGCCCTGGGGTGCCTGCGGGGTGTGCGCATGGCCTCCTCGCTCGAAGAGGGTGGAGACGGTCCGTCGGAGCCGTCGGCTTCGGGTCCGCGACGGCTCAGCGAACGGCGTTCTCGGTGTCCCCGGCCGTCTCCGAGGGTTCTGGTGACTCAGGTTCCCCGGCCGGCAGCCGGACCGGCGCGGCGGCCACGTGCTCACCGGCCGTCGGCGACAGGGCGACGAACGCCGAGGTCAGGAAGAGGTAGGAGCCGAGGCCGACGGCGAGGGGGAAGACGAACTGCATCACCGTCGCACCGGGCAGGGGTGCTCCGGAGGGGCCGACCCGCACGCTCACGGCGAGCATCCCGGTGTAGTGCATGCTGCTGACCGCCCCTCCCATGACGAGTGAGGCGACGGCGACCGCCCTGGGCGTCCTGATGTTCAGTGCCGCCCACAGGGCCACTGTCGCGGCCAGCACGGCGGTCACCACGGACAGGGCGACCCACAGCGGGTCGAAACTCAGCTCGCCGTGCAGTCGCAGGGCCGCCATGCCCAGGTAGTGCATGCTCGCCACACCAAGTCCGCTGGTGAGTCCCCCGACGGCCAGCGCGCGGTTGCGGTCACGGCCGTAGCCGACGGCGAAGACGCCGATCCCTACGACCAGTACGGCCACGAGGAGGCTGAGCACGGTCAGCGGTACGTCGTAGCGGATCTCGGTCCCCTCGACGCTGAAGCCGAGCATCGCCACGAAGTGCATCGTCCAGATACCGGTGCCGAACGCGGAAGCGGCGGTGAGGAGCCAGTTCCGGCGCGACCGCCCGGTGGCACCGAGCGCGCGGACGGTACAGCGCAGGCCCAGGGCGGCGCCCGTACAGGCCATCAGGTACGACAGCACGGGAGTCAGCCAGCCGAAGGTGGCGTGGTGCAGGTGTTCCATGGCTCCGGGACGCTAGTCCCGCCCGGGGCGCGCGAAGGGGGCGCAGTTCGAAAGCTGCTGCAATATGACGCACCGGGACAGCGAGCGATCGCGGCACGCTCGAACATGCGCACCACTTCGTGCTTCATGTCGGTGACGGCATCGCGCGGCCGGTGCGGAATCATGCGAGACATGAGCGATGACCACACGCACGTCCGGGAGTTCTTCACGCCACGGGCCGCGGACTGGGACAGCCGGTTCCCCGACGACGGCCCCGCTTACGCGGCCGCGGTCACCGAACTCGGCCTGAAGGAGGGTGACCGCGTACTGGACGCGGGCTGCGGCACCGGGCGTGCCCTGCCGCCGCTGCGAGCGGCCGTAGGGGCGTCCGGAGTCGTCGTCGGGGCCGATCTCACCCCGGCCATGCTCGCGGCCGCGGTACGGGCCGGACGGGGCCGCGCCGGGCAGCTCCTGCTCGCCGACGTCACCGGACTTCCGCTGCGGACCGGGTCCCTCGACGCCGTCTTCGGAGCGGGCCTCGTCTCGCACCTGCCCGACCCGGCCCGCGATCTCCGTGAGCTGGCGAGAGTCGTACGCCCGGGAGGGCGGTTGGCCCTGTTCCACCCCGTCGGCCGGGCGGCGCTCGCGGCCCGGCAGGGCCGGCGCATCACCCCGGACGACCTGCGCGCGGAGCCCAATCTCCGCTCCGTACTGGCGGCGGCCGGCTGGCGCATGACGTCGTACGTCGACAAGGACGACCAGTTCCTGGCACTGGCCGTGCGCACGGGCTGAGCCCTCGGGCCGGCCCGGCCACTTGGGCCACGGAGGCGTCCGGGGCGTCGAAGCCCCTGATGCCGTGTTCCGGCAGATCGACGAACAGGGGTCTCAGGGAGGGACGAACGGCGGATCGAAGCCAGGGGAGTGCGGAGGAAGCAGGCGGAGTTCGACGGCAAGGGGAGCCGCAGCTCTCAGCCCGTGGACGTACCAACCGCGCGGGGCCGGTCCCCGCCACCTCCGTCCAGCGGTATGGAGACAGAAGCGGCCCGAACTGACCTGGCTGCGCACCACCATCGACTCACTCGCCGGAGGCGGCCGCTGACGTCCCGGTGTGCCGGACGGAGCACCCCCGCACCCCCGGGACGGGTGTGGTGCCCAGGTCGGCGACGCGGTAGCCGTCCGGGTAACCCTTGATTTCCCAGTTCTGCCGTGCGTGGTGCGGAGCGCGGCGCGGTGGGAGCAGACGGACGACGCGGCCGCGTGCGCGGACCGCGCGCCGGACCCACGCGCGCGTGGCGGCACTCGGCGGTTCGTAGCGGAAGGCGCGTAGCAGCGGATCGTCGAGCAGGGCGAGCGTCGCGGTGCGCAGGAGTGGCTTCAGCGGCCGGGGATACCAGGAGGCCATCAGGTCGAGCGTCGCGTCGGAGACCCGGCGCGCACCCTCGTCCCACCCGAAGTGAGCCTCCTCGTAGGTGTCGAGGCAGGACTCGGACTCCTCATAGGTCTGCGGGATGTCCCTGATGCCCATGTGGCGGCCCAGTGTCCGGTAGTGCACCGTGGCGGCGACGGTCTCGTGACGCGACAGCCTGCGCCACCCGTAGGCGTCGACCCACCGTTTGGGCATCACCACAAAGGTGCACAGCACATAGCGCATGTCGTCATCGGTGATGTCGTAGCTGCGGTGCATCTGGTTGATGCGCCGGATCGCCGTGCGGCCTTCGTCGCTGCCGAAGCCGTGCTCGACGACGGCGTCCAGGAGCAGTGAGGTGTCGTCGTACCTTTTCTGCGTACGGTCCGTGAGTTCAGCCGTCTCGGCGAGCAGCCGGCCGATGCTGGGGACGGCGTAGGTGCGGTAGAGCGCCAGTTCGAGCGCCCGGGTGAAGTCCCAGGGAAACTCGTATGCCGCGGAGAGCCGGTAGATGTCCGAGGCGTCCGTCACCGGGTCCAGTCGCCGGATCTGTTCGAGCCGTTCGAAACGCTTCACCGCACGGTCCCCCTTCTGCCGCCGAGCCTCCAACTCTACGTTCGTATGGGCCAGATGAACGGCGACAACACCCGGACGGCAGCGGGACGATGGCAGCACCGCAGGGGGAAGGTGGCCCGATGTCCGGCATGCTCGGAAGACTGCGTCGGTTGGTGCGTCCGAAACCGGCCGGACGTGACGAGGAACAGCCGTCCGGCGCCGGGCCGCCGGCGAAACGCAGGCACAACCTGTTCGAGGCGGCCGCGGCCTATGTGTCGGCGTGCGCCGACGACGACCAGGACCGGATCGACGAGGCCACCGGCTGGGTGTCGCCCGACGCGCTGTCCTTCGGGGTGAGCGAGCTGGCGTGCCGGGCGGTCATCGTGCTGGCGCGGCAGCGTGACGAGTCACCGCGCACGGTGGCACGGTCGCTGCTCGGGCTCCCGGCCGCCTGACAACCGGAAGCCGGAAGGCCGTTTCGCCCCGTCCAGTCGGATAACTGCAGCTCCGGGTGTGGTTCACCCTCGTGACAACCTCCTTCCCGTCGCATTAAGGTGCGCCGACGGACGAAGCGATGGGGAGGGCTGGGATGGCCGGGACGGGCGAGGAAGCCGTCGCCGCCGCGGACGACGACGCGCTGTACGTGCTCACCGCGGTGCTGCTGACGCCCGCGCAGTTCCCCAGCGTGCTGGGTGACGACTATCCGGAGGCGTGCGCCGCGCTGGGTCTCGCGCCCCTCGCCGACGGCTACGGCCTCGTGATCGGCCAGGACGGCGACGGCGCACGCTGGACGGTCGTGGTCGACGACGTCTCGCTGGTCGCGGTGGCCATCGCGTCGTGGGACTGCGGCATGGAGTACGATCTGTCGCCCGACGAGCGCTCGGTCGTCACCGCGTTGCCGGGCTGGCCGCTCGCGGTGGCCGTCGCGGCCCCCGGTGTGCCCGCCCCGCACGATCCCGATCCCGAGGTGGCCGAGCGACCGCCCCTGTCACCGCCGGACACCACGATCTGGGGCCCCGCGCAACGGCGGCTCGGCGCCGACGAGATCGCCCTCCAGTGGGCGATCTGGCGCGAACAGATCCCCGACGACCACTTTGTGGAGCCGGGAAGCAAAGAACCGGAGAAGGCAGCACCGGAGAACAAGAATGCGGGCGGCACGGAACCTAGGGACGAGAAGCCCGACGCCGAGGAACCGGTGGACTCGCGAGCGGCCGAGGGGGCTCCGGAGCAACCCGCCGCGGTGACCAGCACCGGCACCGGCAACAGCACCGCCCGGGAAGGCATCCGCCGTGTCCTGGCCGAAGCCCGCGCATACGTGGAGACGCCGCCTCCGCTCGGCCGGGTGCGGTCGTCCTTCGCTCCCGGCGCGGCCCGGACCCTGCGTGCCGACGGCCCCGGCTGGTCCATGGTGGCCAGGACCGACGACATCGCGTTCGTCCTGCTGGACGACGAACCCGGCGAAGTGCTCCCGGTCGGCCGCGGGCCGCAACTGCCCGGCCTGCTGGAGGCGCTCGACAAGATGGCGGTCCGTCCGGCCTGAACGGCCGGCTGCCGCGCTGCTCACGGAAGCGGTGTTTTGAACCTCCACAGGTAGGGCGCGCTCAGTGTGGCGTCCGCCCATGGCCGAGCAGCCGCTGGAACCGCAGCATGAGGCGACTTCCCCGCTCTGCCTGTCCTCGGAGGCCAGCTCATGCGTACCTTCCGCCGTGTTCCGCTCCACACCGCCGTCGCCACGGCGCTGGCCCTCACCGGGGCCGCCCCGGCCGCAGCCACCGCGCCGCGGGACGGTGGGCACTGCGGCGGGTACGAGACGGTACGGGTGCCCGGCGCCGCTCACCAGCGGAGCGCATGCCTGGGCGACCTGACCACCTCCACCCTCTCGGGAACCCCGTACACCGACATGGCCGATCGGGCGGGACTCACCGCCAAGGACACCGGCCGGCCGTCGGGGGTGCCCGGTGTGCAGATCGACGGCTACTTCCCGGACACCTCGCACTTCAACACCGCGCACGGCTGGAATCACGACGCGCAGTTCGTGATCCGGCTGCCCGAGCAGTGGAACGGCGGCCTGGTCGTCACCGGCGCGCCCGGCACCCGCAAGCAGTACGCGACCGACACGGCCATCTCCGACCAGGCGCTGGCCCAGGGATACGCCTATGCCGCCACCGACAAGGGCAACAGCGGCTCCGACTTCTACTGCGACGGCAGCCGCCCCGGTGACGCGGTGGCCGAGTGGAACCTGCGCACCACCCAGCTCACGCGCGCCGCCAAGCGCTACGGCCACGTCCCGCGCCGCACGTACATGACCGGGATCTCCAACGGCGGTTACCTCACCCGGTGGCAGCTCGAGAACCACCCGGAGCTGTACGACGGCGGTGTGGACTGGGAGGGAGCGCTGTGGACAGCCGACGGCCCGAACCTGCTCACCTCGCTGCCGACGGCAGTGGCGAGAACGCTCGGCTCGGCAGGGGACGAGGACATGGAGTCGGTGGGCTTCGCGCCCGGCTCCGCCTTTCTGTGGCCGTACCACGAGAAGGCGTACTGGGGCGTCACGCAGAAGATCTACCGCGCGGAGTTCGACCCCGGTTACGACGCCGGTTGTCCCGGACGGTCCGCCCGGTCCGCGGCCGAGCAGATACTGGCGCCCTGCCCGTCCGACGCGGCGTACGACTACGCGTCGCGCCCGGCCTCCGTGCACCGGGCGGTCGCCCGGGTCGCCCTCACCGGACGCATCGGCAGGCCGCTGATCACCCTGCACGGCGACCTCGACGCGCTGCTGCCCAAAGCCTCGGACTCGGACGTGTACGCCCGCATGGTCGACGGAAGCGGGCGGGGGCAGCGGCACCGCTACTACACGGTGGAGGGCGGCACGCACGTGGACGGGCTGTACGACACGTATCCCGACCGGCTACGGCCGATCCTGCCGTGCTACCGCTCCGCGTTCCGCGCGCTGACCGCGTGGGTCGAGCGGGGCACACGGCCGCCCGCGGACCGGACCATCGGCAGGCCCACGAGCGGTGACGTGGTCGACTCCTGCGCTCTGGCCTGAGCCCCGGCGAAGCACCGAGGTTCAGCGGCCTATCTCCCGGCGTGAGACGCGGCGCAGCCTGCGCCGCTGCGAGGGATCGAGCGTCAGGTAGGCCGCGGCGGGCACACCCAGCACGATCAGGAAGGCGATCCACCAGGGCACACCGATCGCGGGCAGAAGGATCAACAGGACGATCCCGACCCCTGCTGCGATCTTCGCGTTCTTCGACATCTGCAGCCTCCTTCGCGGCTGCGGCCATCGCCGCTCTCTGTGGTGGAAAACGGACCGGCACGTGCGGCAGTTCCGGCTCTCGACCCTGACACATCCCTGAGCCGCGCCCCCGACTTTCCCCTGAGGACCGTCCCGGTCGCCCGGTTCCGGAAGTACGCCGCGCGGCCGGGCGCGGGCCGTCCCACGTTTCCACGAGTCGCGGACATGCGGTACCCTCGGCGCCCTCGCTCCCAGTAGTCAAATTTGAGGAATACGCCATCACCGAGCAGGAGATCACCGCGGCAGTGCCGACCGAGGTCGCCGAACTGACCCGCTGCCGTGCCGTGTTCATGCCCGCCGATCCGGCCAGGACCGGCCGTGTCGCCTTCTGGCAACCGGAGGGAAGCGCACCACCCGCCACCGCGCTCGGCTCCACGGAGGAAGTGACGATCGTCGTCCCCGGTGACGAGGGCGCCGAACGGGTGGCCGTAGCCGCCGCCTTGCTGCCGGTGGCCGCCGCGCTGCCCGTGCTGACCCGGGCCCGTGCCACCACCGGGGCACACCGGTCGACCGCTTTCTGGAGCGCGGCGGCCGTCGAGGCGCTCCACTGCGTCGCGCGCGGGCTGCTGTTGCCGGGCTTGTCGCCGCAAGGTCGCGACGCGTGGCGCGTGGGCCCGCTCCGCGCGGTGGACGTCCAGCGGATCAGGGAGCTGGCCGCGGCGATGCCGCCGGAGGCGCACGCGGTACCCGTGGAGACGACCGAACCACCGCGGCTGCCGGACCCCGAAACACTGGTGCGCGCCTTCCTGGACGCCGTCGCCGACGCGCTGCCCCGCTCCCCCGCCGCGACGCTCGCGGCGGGTGCCACCGCCTTCGCGGACCAGCGGCCGCAGCACATCCCCGAACAGCACGCCTGGGCCGCGGACGTGGCCGCCGTGCACGACGCCGGAGTGCGCATCTCGCTGCGCGTCGAGATCTCCGGACTGGAACCGGCAGCACCGGACGGGGCGGCGTTGTCCTTCCGCGCGGTGCTCCAGGTGCACAGCGCGCTCGATCCTGCGCTCGTCGCGGACGCCTCCGAGGTGTGGGCGGGTACGGGAGCGTTCGGCCCGCGCGCGCGGATGGACGTACTCCTCGCTCTGCGCCGCGCGGCCCGGGTCTGGGCACCGCTGGCTCCGCTGCTGTCGGCGGCCGTGCCCGACGCGGTGAAGCTCGCGGAGGAGGAAGCCGCCGAACTCCTGGGCGAGGGCGCCCGGCTGCTCACGGCGGCGGGGATCGAGGTGCACTGGCCCAGAGGGCTCGCCCTCGGCCTCACCACGCAAGCCGTCATCGGCCCCGCCGACGAGGGGAACGGGCCGGGCCGGACCGTCTCCGACGTGCCGTCCTTCCTGTCCGCCGACGCCCTGCTCTCCTTCGACTGGTCGTTCTCGCTGGGCGGCCTACGGCTCACCCGGCAGGAACTCGACCGGCTGGCCGAGGCGAACCGGCCCGCGGTGCGGTTGCGCGACCAATGGGTTCTGGTCGACCCCCGGGAGATCCGCCGCGCCAGGGCACGGCAGGACCGGAAGGTCACGCCCGTGGAGGCGCTGAGCGCGGCCCTGACGGGTTCCGCCGAGGACGACGGCGCGCTGGTCGACGTACGGCCCACGGGGTGGCTGGCGACGCTGCGGGAGCGGCTGGCCGACCCGGAGGCGCACGAGCCCGTCGAGCCGCCGGCCGGACTCGCCGCGACGTTGCGGGACTACCAGGTGCGCGGGCTCAACTGGCTGGCGCGGATGACCTCCCTGGGTCTCGGCGCCTGTCTGGCCGACGACATGGGGCTGGGCAAGACCGTCACGCTCATCGCGCTGCATCTGCACCGGCAGACCGACGAGTCGGCGGCGGGCCCCACCCTCGTCGTCTGCCCGACGTCCCTGATGAGCAACTGGCAGCGGGAGATCGAACGCTTCGCGCCCGGCACCCCGGTCCGCCGTTTCCACGGCTCCCGGCGGAGCCTGGACGACCTGGCCGACGGGGAGTTCGTGATCACCACGTACGGCACGATGCGACTCGACGCGCCCCGGCTGGCCGGGGCGCGCTGGGGCCTGCTCGTGGCGGACGAGGCCCAGCACGTGAAGAACCCGTACTCGGCGACGGCTCGGGCGCTGCGCACCATCGGGGCACGCGCGCGCGTGGCGCTGACCGGCACCCCCGTGGAGAACAACCTGTCGGAGCTGTGGGCGATCCTCGACTGGACGACTCCCGGGCTGCTCGGCCGGCTCGGCACCTTCCGCGCACGGTTCGCCGAGGCCGTGGAGGGCGGCCACGATCCGGCCGCGGCCGAACGGCTGGCCCGGCTCGTGAGGCCGTTCCTGCTGCGGCGCCGCAAGTCGGATCCGGGCATCGCGCCGGAGCTGCCCCCGAAGACGGAGACCGACCGTCCCGTGTCGCTCACCGAGGAACAGGCCGGCCTTTACGAGGCGGTGGTGCAGGAGACCCTGGCGGAGATCTCCGGCGCCGGCGGCATGGCCCGGCGGGGCCTGGTCGTGAAGCTGCTGACCGGGCTGAAGCAGATCTGCAACCACCCCGCGCAGTACCTCAAGGAGGACCGGCCGGAGATCGCCGGCCGGTCCGGAAAGCTGGAACTGCTGGACGAGCTGGTCGACACGATCCTCGCCGAGGGTGCGAGCGTTCTCGTGTTCACCCAGTACGTGCGGATGGCGCGCCTCATCGAACGGCATCTGGCAGCACGTGGTGTGCCGTCGCAGTTCCTGCACGGGGGCACTTCCGTCCAGGGGCGCGAGGACATGGTGGGGCGTTTCCAGCGGGGCGAAGTGCCCGTCTTTCTGCTGTCGTTGAAGGCCGCGGGTACGGGGCTGAACCTGACGAGGGCCGGGCACGTCGTGCACTACGACCGCTGGTGGAACCCGGCCGTGGAGGCGCAGGCCACCGACCGGGCGTACCGCATCGGCCAGACCCAGCCCGTACAGGTGCACCGGCTGATCGCCGAGGGGACCGTCGAGGACCGCATCGCCGAGATGCTGCTGCGCAAGCGGGAACTGGCCGACGCGGTGCTCGGCTCCGGCGAGGCGGCGCTGACGGAACTGACGGACGCCGAACTGGCCGACCTGGTGCGGCTGCGAGGGGAGACGCGATGACGGACCAGCGGGACGAACGTACGTTCCGGGCGCTGCCGCCCTCCCAGGGGCGGGCCTTCGCCCTCACCTGGTGGGGCCGGGCCTGGCTGACGGCACTGGAGCACGGTGCGATGGATCTCAAGCAGGTGAAGCAGGGCCGCGGACTCGCACGCGCGGGAGCCGTCGGAGCGGTGTCGGTGCGCCCGGGACGCATTACGGCCGTGGTGCGGGACCGCGACGGCACGCGGCATCGAGCCGACGTCCTGTTGCAGGAGCTCTCCGGGGATCAGTGGGACCGTTTCCTGGACATGGCCGCCGAGCGCGCGGGGCACGTCGCCGCGCTGCTCGACCACGAGATGCCCACGCATCTGGTCGAGGACGCGGCGGCCGCGGGTGTGGAGCTGCTGCCCGGTCTCGGTGATCTCGAGCCGGAGTGCGACTGCGGTGCGTGGGACCACTGCGGCCACACAGCCGCCCTCTGCTACCAGATGGCACGCCTGCTGGACGAGGATCCCTTCGTGCTGCTGCTGATGCGGGGCCGGGTCGAGCGCTTGCTGCTGGACGAGTTGCAGGCGCGCAGCGCCCCGCCGTCCGGCGTACCCGCGTCCCCGGAGACGCCCGTGGAGGGGGTGGACGCCGCCGAGGCGTACGCGGCCGGGGACATCCTGCCGCCACTGCCCGGACCTCCCTCGGTGCCGGAGCGGTCCGGGCCTCCGCCGTCCCTGGACACCGATACGCGGCCCGCGCCCGGGGTGGACGCCGCCGCGCTGCGGTTCCTCGCCACGCAGGCCGCTCAGGAGGCCCTGCGGCTGCTCGGAGAGGCGGTCACCCCCGGACATGAGCGACAGGGCCTCGCGACCGGGCTGTCGGCCTCTCAGGACGCCGTGCGTCTCGCGGCGGGTGACCCCTCCGAGGAGATCGCCACCCGGCTCGCACAGGGCACGGGTCGCGACCGGACCGGCCTCGGCCTCGCCGTGCGCGCCTGGCGGAACGGAGGTGCGGCGGCGTTGTCCGTCCTGGAGAGCGACGAGTGGAGCGCGGACGCCACAACGCTCGCACGCGCGCGTACCGCCCTGGAATCGGCCTGGGACGAGGACGAGCGGCCGGAACTGCGTGCGGCGGGGAACCGGTGGACCGTGGACGGCACTCCCGCGCAGCTCCGGCTGGGACGGGACGGCCGCTGGTGGCCGTATCGCGAGGAGGGGGGTCGCTGGGCGCCCGCGGGCGGCCCGTCCACGGATCCGGCCGCCGCGCTGGCACAGGCGCTGGAGGACGAGGAACGGGCACCGCTCTGACGGCACGCAGTGGGTGCGGGTGACAGGGCGTCGCACGGAGGACGCCCTGTCACCTGCCCGCTTCCGGCCGCCATTCCCTCGAAGTCGACGACTCGTGCCTTCCCGTTCACCCGGTGGACGCACCTGGTTGGGGGCGGCGGCCGAATCTGGCCACCGTCACCACAACCGTGCCCCAGGAGGCCCGATGTCCCCGCACGCCGTCGGCCGGCGCCGCGTCCACCGTTCCGTCGCCATCGGGCTGCCGCTCGCGGTACTGGCCACGCTGGCCCTCTCCGGGACGGCCGTCGCGCACGGCCGTGCCACGGAGCCGCGAGTGACCGGCACCGCGACGCTCGGGGACATCCCGCTGGGCACGTTCAGCAACTCCCTGCTGCCCGGCACGGTGGACGACGACCGTGGCGTCGATCTCGGAGGCATCGGCAGCGACATCTACCCCACGGGCCGCAAGGGCGAGTTCTGGACCGTCACGGACCGGGGCCCGAACGGCCAGATCAAGGTCGACGGCAAGAAGCGCCGCACGTTCCCCGTGCCCGGGTTCGACCCGGCGATCGTGAAGATACGCGTCTCGGGGAAGACCGTGCGCGTGGTGGACTCCATTCCGATCACCACCTTTTCGGGGAAGGCCGTCACCGGCCTGTCCAACCAGGAGGGCCGCGACGAGGCGCCGTACTCCTACGACGCCCAGGAGCCGCTCGCGTACAACCCGAACGGTCTGGACACCGAGGGCATCGTGCGGGCCGCGGACGGCAGCTTCTGGCTCGTGGACGAGTACGGGCCCTCGCTGGTGCACGTCTCCGCGCGCGGGCGGGTGCTCACGCGCTACGTGCCCGAGGGGCTGAACCTGACGGGCACGGACTACAAGGTGGTCGAGGCACTGCCCGCCGTCCTGCTGCACCGCAAGATCAACCGTGGTTTCGAGGGCCTCGCCCAACTGGAGGGCGGCGACCTGGTGATCGCCCTCCAGAGCCCGCTGTCACTGCCGGACGAGGACGCGGGAGAAGCCTCGCGCACCACGCGTCTGCTGCGCTTCTCGCCGAAGAAGCAGGCCGTCACCGCGGAGTACGCCTACCGGTTCGACCCGGTGGACGTCGTGGACCCCGGTGAGGACGACACCTCCGAGCTGAAGATCTCCTCCGTGGTCGCCGTGGGCCATGACCGCCTGCTGGTCGAGGAACGGACGGACAACGCCGCCCGGATCCACGAAGTACGGCTCACCCGGGGCGCGAACATCCTGTCGGACGCCTGGGACGACGACACGACCTCGCCGTCCCTCGAAGAGCTCGACGACCCGGCGGCCGCCGACGTACCCGTCCTGCGCAAGCGTCTCGTCGTCGACCTCGGCAAGGTCGCGGGCGTGCCCGGCAAGATCGAGGGCATCGCGCGCGTGGACGACGACACGCTCGCCCTCATCAACGACAACGACTTCGGGATGACGGACGGCTCCGAGGCGTTCGACGCGGACGGCCGGCTCGTGGACAGCGACATCGAGACGACCGTGACGTACGTGCGGCTGTCGAACCGCATCTGACCCTCGGGCGTCACCACCGTCGTCGTTGAGTACGCGCGCGTGGGCCGTCGCATGCGGCCACGCGCGCGCACGCGCACCGACAAGCAGCGTTTCCGGGAGTCATTTCAGAGGCCGGCTCAGCCCGTGGCTGCCGGCCCCGGCCGACAGGCTGCACGCCACGCTGTCGATACCGATCCGGTAGGTGGCGGTGTCCGGGTACTGCACCAGCGTGACGCGTACGGCCCTCCCGGGCTGCTCGGCCGCCGCCCGTGCCAGCGGTTTCTCGCACAGGGCCAGGGCCGCCTTCCTGAGCGCCGCGTCGGTCTCATGAATGCCCTCGAGTTCTTCGACCGTCACGACCTCCGCGTCGTGCGGCTCACGGCACGAGCGCCTGGCCGCCTGCCCGGGCTGGTCGGCGTCCGCGTCGAAACAGTCGCCCGCCTTCAGCATGTAGTACGGCACGTCCTTGCCCGCCGGGGTCGCGAAGAGCGTCTGGAGATCGCTCGGGAAGTCGCTGGGCAGCCGGCTGGGAAGCTCCGACGGCACTTCGGAGGGGAGCCCGGAAGGCAGTTCGCTGGGCAGCTCGGACGGGATGCTCAGCGACGGTTCGGGCGACCGGCTCGTGCCACCGCCGGTTTCGGCCGGCGGTTTCTTCTCCGGGGAGTCGCCTCCGCCGGTCACCAGCAGGACGACGGCTATGGCCCCCAGAGCGACGGCTGCCGCGAGCACCAAAAGGAGGGTGTTCCGACGCGGGCCGCCCCCACCGGGAGGCGGCTGGGGCGGCCCCGCCCCGCCGTCACCGCCCTGCCCCGACGACCAGTTGCCGCCGCCCGGCGGCGGACCGTATCCGCCGGGCACGTAGCCGCCGGGAGGCGGGCCCGAGTCTCCCGGCGGTGGACCGAAGCCTCCGGGGGGCGGACCGAATCCACCGTCCCCCGGAGGAGGCGTGTTCCCCGGCGGCTGAGGCGGTACGGGCGGCATGGCCATACCGTCAAGAGTCGTCTCGAACCGGTCAGCACGCGACCCTTGCGCGCAAGTTGATACGGACCGAATTCACGGATCGCACGATTCCGGCGCAATCCCACTCCGACTGCGACGCCCGGCCCCGGCCGCGGCCGCGACCGCGACCGCGACCAGGGTCACGCCTACTCCCACGCCCACGCCGACGCACACGCCCATGACCACAGCCACAGCCACAGCCACAGCAAATGTCAGCCACGCGCCCCCAGCAGATGGTCCATGGCCAGCTGGTCCAGCCGCTCGAAGGCCATACCGCGCGCGGCAGCCGCCTCCACGTCGAAGTCCTCGAACGCCGTCCGGTCGGCGAGCAGTCCGGCGAGACCGTCCTCCGCGGTGGGCTGCACGAGTTCGTCGAGGCGGGAGGCCCGCAGCGCCTCCTGCACCTCCGGGTCGGCGCGGAACGCCGCCGCACGATCCTTCAGGATCAGGTAGTTGCGCATGCAGCCGGCCGCGGACGCCCACACGCCGTCGAGGTCCTCGGTCCGTGGCGGCTTGAAGTCGAAGTGCCGCGGGCCGTCGTAACCGGCGCTCTCCAGGAGGTCGACCAGCCAGAACGCCGCCCTCAGGTCACCCGCCCCGAAGCGCAGGTCCTGGTCGTACTTGATGCCCGACTGGCCGTTGAGGTCGATGTGGAAGAGCTTGCCGGCCCATAGGGCCTGGGCGATGCCGTGCGGGAAGTTGAGTCCGGCCATCTGCTCGTGGCCCACCTCGGGGTTGACGCCGTAGAGCTCGGGGCGCTCCAGGCGCTCGATGAACGCCAGGGCGTGGCCGACCGTCGGCAGCAGGATGTCACCGCGCGGCTCGTTCGGCTTGGGCTCGATCGCGAAGCGCAGGTCGTAGCCCTGGGAGGTGACGTACTCGCCCAGGAGGTCGAACGCCTCCTTCATGCGGTCGAGCGCGGCGCGCACGTCCTTGGCGCCACCGGACTCCGCTCCCTCGCGTCCGCCCCAGGCGACGTACGTCTGCGCGCCAAGCTCCGCCGCCAGGTCGATGTTGCGGATCGTCTTGCGCAGGGCGTATCGGCGCACGTCCTTGTCGTTGGCGGTGAAGGCGCCGTCCTTGAAGACGGGGTGGGTGAACAGGTTGGTGGTGGCCATCGGCACCTTCATGCCGGTCGCGTCGAGCGCCTGGCGGAAGCGCTTGATGTGCGACTCGCGCTCGCTGTCCGAGGACCCGAAGGGGATCAGGTCGTCGTCGTGGAAGGTCACTCCATGGGCACCGAGTTCCGCCAGGCGCTGCACCGACTCGACCGGGTCCAGGGCGCGCCGGGTGGCGTCGCCGAACGGGTCCCTTCCCTGCCAGCCGACGGTCCACAGGCCGAAGGTGAACCTGTCCTCGGGGGTGGGCTGGTAGTTCATGCCGCGGCTCCTTGCTCGCTCCGACTATTTCGTCATGGCGCTTAACAAATTAGTATGCGGAGGCATCTCTGGGAAGAGACCCAGTGCGAAACCCGGTCCCTGCGGTCCGGGGAGCGCCGCACCACGCCGCACCACGCCGCACCAGACAGATCCCGCAGAGCCGCGGGAAAAGGGAGAGCCCGATGTCAGCAGCCGAGGGTCCGCTCGTCGTCGGGGTGGACACGTCCACCCAGTCCACCAAGGCACTGGTCGTCGACGTGTCGACCGGACGGGTGGTCGCGAGCGGCCAGGCCCCGCACACCGTCTCCACCGGAGCGGGCCGGGAGAGCGATCCCCGCCAGTGGTGGGACGCGCTTCGTGAGGCGCTGCACCAGTGCGGCGACGCGGCGCGGGAGGCGGCGGCGGTGTCGATCGGCGGGCAGCAGCACGGCCTGGTCGCACTCGACGCCCAGGGCGATCCGGTGCGGCCCGCCCTGCTGTGGAACGACGTGCGCTCGGCGCCGCAGGCCGCGCGTCTGGTCGAGGAGCTGGGCGGCCCGAAGGCGTGGGCCGAGCGGTGCGGCAGCGTCCCGGGCCCCTCGTTCACGGTCACGAAGTGGGCCTGGCTGGCCGAGCACGAGCCCGACGCCGTCCGGGCGACCACGGCCGTGCGGCTGCCGCACGACTACCTCACCGAGCGCCTCACCGGGCAGGGCACCACGGATCGCGGTGATGCCTCGGGCACGGGCTGGTGGGCGTCGGCGACCGAGGCGTACGACGAGGAGGTGCTCGCCCACGTCGGCCTCGACCCCGCTCTCCTCCCCCGTGTTGTGCGGCCCGGCGAGGTGGCCGGGACCGTGCGCGACAGCGGTGAACTGCCTTTCGCCAAGGGCACCCTGGTCGCCGCCGGCACCGGGGACAACGCGGCCGCCGCGCTCGGCCTCGGACTGCGCCCCGGCACGGCCGTGCTGAGCCTCGGCACCTCCGGCACGGTGTACGCCGTCTCGACGCGGCGGTCCGCCGATCCGACCGGTACCGTGGCGGGCTTCGCCGACGCGCGCGGCGACTGGCTGCCGCTGGCCTGCACCCTCAACTGCACACTCGCCGTCGACCGGGTCGCCGCCCTGCTCGGCCTGGACCGCGAGGCGGTGGAACCGAGCGATTCCGTCACCCTGCTGCCCTACCTGGACGGCGAGCGCACGCCTGCCCTGCCGCACGCCTCGGGCCTGCTGCACGGGCTGCGGCACGACACGACGGGCGGTCAGCTGTTGCAGGCCGCCTACGACGGTGCGGTCCACTCCCTGCTGGGCGCGCTGGATCTGGTCCTCGACGAGGACGCGGACCGCTCCGCGCCGCTGCTGCTCATCGGCGGGGGCGCGCGGGGCCGGGCCTGGCAGCAGACCGTGCGCCGGCTGTCGGGGCGGCCCGTACAGGTGCCCGAGGCCGGGGAGCTGGTCGCGCTCGGGGCCGCCGCCCAGGCCGCGGGCCTGCTGACCGGCGAGGACCCGGCCGCGGTGGCCCGCCGCTGGGACACGGCCCGTGGTCCGGTGCTGGACGCGGTGGAGCAGGACCGGGCGGCGCTGGACCGGATCGCCGGGGTACTCTCCGACGCGGCCCCGCTGCTGGAGCGGGACACCGGCGAGCCCGGTACCACGGACAGAGGCTGACGCGAGCCGACAGCGGGAGCGGAGGGCGACCGGCTCGATCAGGACAGCCCCACGGGGACCGGCCGGACGAGGACTGACGGAGGCATGACCGCACCACTGCACGAAGCCCAGCCGTCCGGCCGGCGACTGCCCGACACCCAGCAGGGCATGCGCCGCCGCAATCTCGCCCGCGTCATGCACACGTTGAGCGCCGAGGGCCCGCTCTCCCGGGCCGCCGTCGCCTCGCACATCGGTCTGACCCGTGCCGCGGTCTCGACGCTGGTCGACGAGCTGATCCGGTCCGGTCTCCTGGAGGAGCTGGGCCCGGAGCGGCCCGGCCGGGTGGGCCGCCCCGGCTCCGCACTGGCCGTGAGCGGTCGCGGCCCGGCCGGGATCGGCGCGGAGATCGGTGTCGACCACCTCGCGGTGTGCGCGGTCGATCTGCGAGGCGAGGTGCGGGCGAGGGCCGTGCGGCACGGCGCCAACCGCGGCCGGCCGCCCGGGCCGGTGACCGAGGAACTGGCCGGGCTGGTGGACCGGGTCGTCGCCGAGGCCGAGCGCGAGGGGCTGTGGCCCGCGGGTCTGGCGGTGGCCGTGCCGGGCCTTGTGGCCCGCGACGCCCGCACCGTGGTCCGCGCCCCGAACCTCGACTGGCACGACACGGACCTCGGCGCCCTGCTGCCCGGCGAACTGCCCCTGACCGTGGACAACGAGGCCAACTTCGGCGGCCTCGCGGAGCTCTGGCTCGGCGACGGAACCCCGCAGGACTTCCTGCACGTGTCCGCGGAGATCGGCATCGGCGCCGCCGTGGTCGTCGACGGGCGGCTGCTGCGCGGCACTCGCGGCTTCGCGGGCGAACTCGGGCACGTGCCGGTGCGCCCGGACGGCCCGGACTGCGTGTGCGGCGGCCGCGGCTGTCTCGAGCAGTACGCCGGTGAGGAGGCCGTCCTGCGCGAGGCGGGCCTCGAACCGGACGCGGACCGGGTCGGTCTCCTGGCCGGACGCGCGGCCGAGGGCGATGCGAGGGTACGGCGGGCTCTCGAAGGCGCCGGAACCGCGCTCGGTATCGCGCTGACCGGCGCGGTCAACCTGCTGGACCCCCGCGCCGTCGTGCTGGGCGGCGCCCTGGCCGGTCTCGCGCCGTGGCTGCTGCCGTCGCTGGAGAGCGAGTTGGCGCGCCGCTCCGCCGGGCCCGCGTGCGCGGTGACCGTGTCCCGGCTGGGTCCGGAAGGCCCGCTGCTCGGGGCGGCGCACTCAGTGGTGCGCACGGTGCTCGACGACCCGGCGGCCGTGGCGGCCCGGCCGTAGACCTCCTCGGCCGACTCCCGTCCCACCACGGCCCGGGGCACGCTTCTCTCCTGCCCCGTTCCCTCTCAGGAGTGAGCGAGTTATCCACATGCGGACGGTCGTCCACCGTTGCCCACAGCGCTCTTCCTGCCCAACGGCGAAGCGCCGTACCGTGATTCACGCGAGACGCAGCCGTCCGACCGGTGGCTGTGTGTGCGGACGTATCGGGGGCGGTGCACATGTCGGGGGAGACGGTTCCGGGGCTCAGGCGAGAGGCCGTCGGGCTGCGTGAGGTCCTGTTCCAGAGCATCACGGCGATGGCGCCGGCCGCGGCCGTGGCCGCGTCCATTCCGTCGGGTGCCGCCTTCGCCGGCGGCAGTCTGCCGCTCGCCGTCCTTGTGGCGCTCGTGGCCTGCCTGCTCACCGCCTCCGGCGTGGCCGAGCTGGCCCGGCACCTGCCCGCGGCGGGTTCGGTCTCCACCTATGCCGCGCAGGGGCTGCACCCGGCCGTCGGCTTCCTCGTCGGGTGGGGCTATGTGTTCGTGGAAGCGCTCGTCCCACCCCTGCTGCTGCTCCAGCTCGGCTTCACCACGGCGGGCACCCTGCACCAGGAGTGGTCCTCCTACCCGGCGGACCTGTGGTGGCCGTGGTCGCTGGCAGGAGCGGCGATCATAGCGGTGACCGGGTATCTCGGCGTGCGCGCGTCCGCCCGCTTCGGGACGGTCCTGGGCGTCTTCGAAGTGCTGGTCTTCGTCGTCCTCGCGGTCTGGCTGATCGCCGAAGCGGGTAAGGACAACACCCTGTCGGTCTTCGGGACATCGCACACGGCCGAGGGCTACGAAGGCATCAGCGGCGTCTTCGCCGGCTCGGTGTACACGGTGCTGGCCTTCGCCGGCTTCGAGGCGGCGGCTCCGCTCGCCGAGGAGACCAAGGATCCGCGCAGGACCATGCACCGGGCGGTCCTCGGCTCGGCACTCGCCATCGGGCTGCTCTACGTCCTGACCACGTACGCCATGTCCGTGTACTACGGTCCGGACCGGTTCACGGAGTTCGGTGCCTCGGGTGCCGCCTCCTGGGAGGGTGTGGCCCGCGCGTCGTTCGGACTGTTCTGGGTGCTGGTGTTCCTCGCGGTGGTCAACTCGACGATCGCCAACGCCAACGCGTGCGCCACGGTGTCGACGCGCACGGCCTTCGCCCTGGCCCGGATCCGGGTCTTCCCTCATCTCTTCGCGCACGTGCACCCCCGGCACCGCTCCCCCGTCGCCGGAGTCGCCGCCCAGTGCGCGGTGGCCGTCGCGGCGGTGCTCGGACTCGGCTTCGCCTACGATCCGGTGACCGCGTTCCTGCTGCTCGCCACGGTGATCGTCACGGTCGTCATCGGGGTGTACATCGTGGTGAACCTCGCCTGCACCGGCTACTTCCTGCGCCGCAGACGCGAGTCCTTCTCGCCGGTACGGCATCTGGTGTTCCCGCTGCTGGGCATCGCCGCCTTCGTACCCGCGCTGCTGACGGCGGCGGGCCTGCCGGTCTTCGACTTCGTGTCCGAGCTGACCCCGCCCGTGTCGTACGCGGGCCCCGTCGTCGGCGTCTGGATGATGGCGGGAGTGGTGGTACTGATCATCCTGCTGCGGCGTCATCCGGAGCGCATAGCGCAGACCGCCCGCGTCCACCTCGACGAAGAGCCCTCCCCCGACAGCCCGGACTCAGGGCGGAACGGAGCAGTACAGCCATGAGTGACCCCCGCATCCTCACCGTGCGGCCCGGACCGGACGAATACGCGTGGACGTTCGGCGGCGCGCCACCCGTCGCCCGCATCGCGCCGGGCACCGTCCTCGACCTGTACACGGAGGACTGCTTCGCGGGACGGGTGCGGTCGGAGAAGGACCTGGTGTCCGAGGTCTGCGAGTTCCCCTTCCTCAATCCGCAGACCGGTCCCTTCCATGTGGAGGGCGCCGAGCCGGGTGACACGGTGGCGGTGCACTTCGTGTCGGTCGAACCGGCCCGGGACTGGGCGGCGTCGACGACGGTCCCGCTGTTCGGCGCGCTCACGTCCACGCACACCACGGCCACGCTCCAGCCGCCGCTGCCGGAGACCGTGTGGATCTGGCAGCTCGACCGGGAGCGGCGCACCGCCCTGTTCAGCGCCCGGGACAGCGACCTCGCGATCGAGCTGCCGATGGATCCGATGCACGGCACCGTCGGGGTGGCGCCCGCCAATCTGGAGGTGCGCTCGGCCCTGGTCCCGGACGCGCACGGAGGGAACATGGACACTCCGGAGATGCGCGCCGGCGTCACCTGTTTCCTCGGAGTGAACGTCGAGGGCGCCCTGTTGAGCCTCGGTGACGGGCACGCGCGGCAGGGCGAGGGCGAGACGTGCGGGGTCGCCGTGGAGTGCGCGATGAACACGGTGGTGATTGTCGAACTGCTGAAGGGCATCACCACTCCGTGGCCCCGCATCGAGTCCGACACCCACATCATCTCGACCGGTTCGGCACGCCCGCTGGAGGACGCGTTCCGGATATCCCAGCTCGACCTGGTGCAGTGGTTGGTCCGTGACTACGGATTCAGTGAGCTGGACGCCTACCAGTTCGCGACCCAGGCGGTCGAGTCCCCGCTGGCCAACGTCTGCGACACCAACTACACGTGCGTGGCCAAGCTCCGCAAGCAGTGGCTCCCCGCACGGGAACCGCATCGCGGACTGCACGCCCAACTGCGCGAGACCGCCGCGGCACTCGGCCGCTGAGGCCCAGCACCGACACCACGGCCGGGCACCCCGGACACGCCGGGCACCCCGGGCGACTCACAACCCCCTTCCCCACAGCGCCCCTCCCAGAAGTCCCCCCTTACAGCTCCCCTCCCCACCGCCCCTCCCCGAGGGCGGCATCCCCCCACCCCGAAAGGCAGACACCGATGGAGCGAACGAGACCGTTCACCAGCCGGCACGTGAGTCGGCGCAGGCTCCTGCAGGGCGCGGCCCTGGCCGCCGTCCCGGCCACGCTGGCCTCCGGCACTCCAGCCGGAGCCCAGGGCCAGGCACAAGCACAGGCCGAGGCACAGACCCAGGCCGAGGCCGTCGACTACCCGTCGGCCGAGTGGGTGTCGGCGAGCACCTCGAACTACACGGCGTCCAGCCGCCCCAGCGCCTATCCCCTCGACTACGTCGTCATCCACGTCACCCAGGAGACCTATACGGACACACTGGCCATCTTCGGCAGCTCCGCGAAGAAGGTGTCGGCCCACTACGTCGTGCGATCGGCCGACGGGCATATCGCGCAGTGCGTGCGTGAGCGCGACATCGCCTGGCACGCGGGCAACTGGGACTACAACACCCGGAGCATCGGTATCGAGCACGAGGGCTGGGTCGATCAGCCCGCCTACTTCACCGACGCCCTGTACGAGGAGTCGGCGAAGCTGACCGCGACGATCTGCGAGAAGTACGGCATTCCCAGAGACCGGGCGCACATCATCGGTCACTACGAGGTGCCGGGCAGTGACCACACCGATCCCGGGCCCCTCTGGGACTGGACGCGCTACCTGCGCCTGGTCAATCTCCTCTGACCGACGGGCTCCGGTGGTTCGCGCCGGGCGTCGCGGGACGGCGGCCGGCGCGAGGAGCACGGTGACGAAAGCTTGTCGGGGCGCGCACCGGGAGTAACGATGTCTCCAGCCGCATCGCTGTCCCGGGAGGCCGACTTGTCCGATCCATGGGTGGCCCTGGAACCGGGTACCGACCCGGCCGAGAGGGTACGGGCGCTGCGCCGTGCCCACGAGAGATTCACCGAGGCGGGGACGGTGGCGCGGCCCGTGCGTTCCGTGGTGGCCGAGTCGTGGCGGCGTTCGGCGCGGGCCGGGGTGGGGCCGGACGGCACGGCGTGCGTCGAGCTCACCGGCGGCGACCTCGGGGCCTATCGTGCCGAGCATCCGCTGGCGTCGGTGATGCCGTTGTTCCGCGAGTTGATGGGGACGTTCGCGGCGGACGGCGAGCATCTGCTGGCGGTGTGCGACGCGCAGGGCAGGCTGCTGTGGGTGGAGGGCCATCCGTCGACGCGGCGGGCGGCGGACCGGATGAACTTCGTTCCCGGGGCGCGCTGGTCGGAGAGCGCGGTCGGGACGAACGCGCCGGGTACGGCCGTCGCCGTGGACCGGCCGGTGCAAGTGTTCGCGGCGGAGCACTTCAGCAGGCGGGTGCAGCCGTGGACGTGTGCGGCCGCGCCGGTGCACGATCCGCGGACCGGAAAGGTGCTCGGTGCGGTGGACATCACCGGCGGTGACGGTCTGGCGCATCCGCACAGTCTGGGGTTCGTGCAGGCGGTGGCGCGCGCGGCGGAGTCGCAGTTGGCGCTGCTCGCGCCGGTCCCGGCCGCGTCGGACACGCTCGAACTGACCGCGCTCGGCCGGGACGAGGCCAGGCTGCTGCTGCCGTCGGGCCGCTCGGTCGGGCTGAGCCGCCGGCACAGCGAGATCGTCGTGGTGCTGTCCCGGCATCCCGAGGGGCTGACGGGCGACGCGTTGCTGTGCGCCCTGTACGAGGACGAGTCGGTGACGCCGGTGACCCTGCGCGCAGAGCTGGCACGGCTGCGCCGGCTGCTCGGCCCCGGGCTCCTCGAGTCCAGGCCGTACCGGCTGGCGGTGCCGGTCGTGTCGGACGTCGCCGTCGTCGAGCGGCGGCTCGGTACCGGTGCCGTCGCGGCGGCGGTGACGGCGTACGCGGGTCCGCTGCTGCCCGGTTCGGGGGCGCCGGCGGTGGTGCGGTTGCGGCGCCGACTCTCCGACGGGCTGCGTACGGCGCTGGTCGCCCGCCGGGATCCCGACCTGCTGGCGCGGTGGGCGCACGCGCCGTGGGGCGAGGACGACCTCGACGTGTGGCGGGCGCTGGCCGCGGTGCGGCCGACGGCGGCCGTGCGGGCGCGGCTCGCGGAGCTGGACGCGGAGCTGTCGGCGGGACCGGGAAGAGGCCAGGGACCGGGGGCGGCGTCCGCAACGTGGTTGCAACGTTCCGGTTTCTAGCCTCGCGGCGAGAGCTGCCCAACGGCGGGCAGCGCTTCACGGGAGGCAGAACAGCATGACCCGATTTGCGGCGCCAGGGACCGACGGCGCGATCGTCTCCTACCAGGCGCGTTACGACCACTTCATCGGCGGTGAGTACGTGCCGCCGGCCCGAGGGCAGTACTTCGAGAACCCGAGCCCGGTGAACGGTCAGCCGTTCACGGAGGTCGCCCGGGGCACCGCGGAGGACGTGGAGCGCGCCCTGGACGCGGCGCACGCCGCGGCGCCCGCCTGGGGCCGCACGTCCGTGGCCGAGCGTTCCGGCATCCTGCTCAAGATCGCCGACCGGATGGAGGCGAACCTGGAGCGGCTGGCCGTCGCCGAGACCTGGGAGAACGGCAAGCCGGTGCGGGAGACGCTGGCCGCCGACATCCCGCTCGCCATCGACCACTTCCGCTACTTCGCCGGGGCGATCCGGGCGCAGGAGGGTTCGCTCGGCGAGGTCGACGACGACACGGTCGCGTACCACTTCCACGAGCCGCTCGGGGTCGTGGCGCAGATCATCCCGTGGAACTTCCCGATCCTGATGGCGGTCTGGAAGCTCGCGCCGGCGCTGGCGGCGGGCAACGCGGTCGTCATCAAGCCCGCCGAGCAGACCCCCGCGTCGATCCACTACTGGATGAGCCTGATCTCGGACCTGCTGCCGCCGGGCGTCGTGAACATCGTCAACGGATTCGGTGTGGAGGCGGGCAAGCCGCTCGCGTCCAGCCCCCGGGTCGCCAAGGTCGCGTTCACCGGCGAGACCACGACGGGGCGGCTGATCATGCAGTACGCCTCGGAGAACATCAAGCCGGTCACCCTGGAGCTGGGCGGCAAGTCGCCGAACATCTTCTTCGACGACGTCTGGGACAAGAACGACGACTTCCGCGACAAGGCCCTCGAGGGCTTCACGATGTTCGCGCTGAACCAGGGCGAGGTGTGCACCTGTCCGTCGCGGGCGCTCGTGCAGCGCGGTCACTACCGGGACTTCCTGGACGCGGCCGTCGCGCGCACCGAGCTGATCAAGCCGGGCCATCCGCTCGACACCGACACGATGATCGGCGCCCAGGCGTCCAACGACCAGTTGGAGAAGATCCTCTCCTACCTGGACATCGGGCGGCAGGAGGGCGCGGAGGTCCTCACCGGCGGCGAGCGGATCGAGTACGACGGTGAGCTGAAGGGCGGGTACTACGTCCAGCCGACGATCTTCGAGGGCAGCAACCGGATGCGTGTCTTCCAGGAGGAGATCTTCGGTCCGGTCGTCTCGGTGACGTCGTTCGACGACTTCGACGATGCGATCAAGATCGCCAACGACACGCTGTACGGGCTCGGGGCGGGTGTGTGGACCCGGGACATGAACACCGCCTACCGCGCGGGCCGTGCGATCCAGGCGGGCCGCGTCTGGACGAACTGCTACCACGCCTACCCGGCCCACGCGGCGTTCGGCGGCTACAAGCAGTCCGGCATCGGCCGCGAGACCCACAAGATGATGCTCGACCACTACCAGCAGACGAAGAACCTCCTGGTGAGCTACTCGCCGCAGAAGCTGGGCTTCTTCTAGGAGCCCGGAAAGGAGAGAGGCGCCCGGCCCGGACCCCGCCAGGTGCCTCTCGATCCCCCCGATCCCCCCGATCGGACCCCGCTCGATCCCGCCGCTCACCCCCTCCGCTCATTCCCTCGCGGTCAAGGCGGCGTCGCGGCCCGCTCGATGAGGTCCGCCGCCCTGCGTACACCGTCGCGACGGCGGATCTCCCGCCCCGCTTCGGCCACCCGTTCCCGCAGTCCGCCGTCCGCGAGCAGCCGTTGCACGGCCCCGGCCAGCTCCCCGTCCGAGCAGCGGTAGGTGTCCAGCCGGATGCCGAAGCCCAGCTCGGCCATCCGCTGGGCGTTGTCGTACTGGTCCCAGAACAGCGGCAGCAGCACCATCGGCTTGCCGAAGTGCAGGGCCTCGGTGGTCGTGTTGTTGCCGCCGTGTGTGATGACGAGGTCGACGAGCGGCAGGATCGACGTCTGCGGCAGGAACTCCGCGCCCCACATGTTCGGCGGGAGTTCGATCTCGTCGTGCAGCGGGCCCTTGGAGACGATGTAGCGGTGCGGGGTCCCGGCCAGTGCGCCGACCACCCGCCGCATCAACTCCACGTCCGCCGAGCCGAGCGAGCCCAGCGAGAAGTAGATCAGCGCGCCGTCGCCGTCGCGCAGTTCCGCGGGCAGCTCGAACGTGTCGTCCGTCTCCCGGACCGAGGAGTCGAGGCGGTGCCAGTCCGGGCCGAGCGTGCGCCCGTAGTCCGCGGCCTCCGGATACACGTACAGGTTCGTGGTGCCCGGGTGGATGAAGTCGAGGTCGGGCAGGGGCGGGGCGCCCTGGGACACCACCCAGGCGTTGAACTCCTCCCAGAGCGCGCGGTGGGAGCGGTCGTACGCCTTGCGGAAGTCCGCCCAGCCGGTGCGGTCCGCGGAGGGCAGTCCTGAGAAGACGGGCGGCACGTCGTCCGTCCGCCGTTCCAGCGGGTTGCACGACATGATGCGGACGAACGGTCTGCCCGCGGTGAGCAGGGCGGGGAAGCAGATGACGTTGTCCTCGACGATCACATCGGGCCGCACCCCTTCGGTGATCTGCCGCAACCGCGGCTCGCAGTACTCGACCCCGCTGATCAGCTCCTCCCAGACGGGCTTGATCCAGGTCTCCAGCTGCTCCACGGTCGGCTTGCGGAACTCCGGTGCGGTGTCCCGGATGAAGTCCTTCCAGAACTGGCCCGCGTCCTGCTCGCCCTCCGGCGGCGGCGCGAGGTCGATCAGGTCCTCCTCGAAGCCGAGCGCCGCGAGTCTGCCCTTCCAGGACGCCTCGGCGGCGAAGACGACACGGTGGCCCCGGCGGCGCAGGACGTCGCCGATGCCCACGCAGTTGTTGGTGGGGCCGTACGCGCTCTCGGGCACGAACAGCACGGTGAGCCGGCGGTCCGGCATGGCTTTCCCCCTAGGTCGGACGCTCGGTCGGACTGGCAGGTACGCGGATCGCGGCCTCCGGCGGCCAGGAGAGCGAGACCCGCTCGCCGGGCGCGACCCGGGAGGGTCCCTGGACGGCGACGAGCACCGGCTTCGGCAGGTCGGGCACGTGTACGGCGAGATGCGACGTACCGCCGTGGAAGCTGACGTCGACGACCGTGCCTGTGAGCCGCCCGGCCCCACCGCCCTCGCCACGGCCGTCACCGGTACGCATACGGATCCGCTCCGGACGCACGGCCGTGAAGCCGCCCGCACCGCCACCGCCACCGCCACCGCCACTGCCACTGCCACTGCCACTGCCAAGGGAGTCGCCGTCACCGTCCCCCTCCGGGAAGAGGTTGTTCGCGCCGACGAAGCCCGCGACGAACGCGGTGCGCGGACGTTCGTACAGGTCCACCGGGGCGTCGGTCTGCTCAATGCGGCCCGCGTTCATGACCGCGATCCGGTCGGCGAGGGACATCGCCTCCTCCTGGTCGTGCGTGACCACGAGGAAGGTGATGCCGGCCTCGTGCTGAAGCCGTTTCAGCTCCAGCTGCATCTCGGCGCGCACCTGTCTGTCGAGCGCCGACAGCGGCTCGTCGAGCAGCAGCAGCCGGGGCCGCTTCACGATCGCGCGGGCGAGCGCGACCCGCTGGCGCTGTCCGCCGGAGAGCTGGTGCGGTCTGCGGCGGGCGTGGTCGGTCAGGCCGACGGTGGCGAGGACGGCGTCGGTCCGTGCGCGCACCTCGCGGCGCGGGAGCCGTTCCCGTTCCAGGCCGTAGGCCACGTTCCGCTCGACCGACAGGTGCGGGAAGAGCGCGAACGACTGGAACATCAGGTTGACCGGGCGGCGGTGCGGGGGCACGGCCAGCAGGTCCCGGCCGTCGAGCGTGACCGTGCCCGCCGCCGGCTTCTCGAAGCCGGCGAGGATGCGCAGCAGGGTCGTCTTGCCGCAGCCGCTCGGCCCGAGCAGCGCGCAGAACTCGCCCTCGCCGATGTCCAGTGCCACGTCGTCCAGGGCCCGGGTCCGCCCGAACCGGTGGCTCACCCCCCTGATCTCGATCATCCGTTCACCTCCGGAGCGCCGGGCGTGGTCGTGCGGGTGAGCCGCTGCGCGAGCACGACGGCGGTGAAGCTGACCGTCAGCAGCAGCGTCGCGAGCGCGTTGATCTCCGGGGTGACGCCGAAGCGGATCATCGAGTAGACGACGACCGGGAGCGTCGGCTCGGTCGGCGCGGCCGTGAAGAACGCGATGACGAACTCGTCGACGGAGAGGGTGAAGGCGAGCAGCGCCCCGGCGGCGATACCCGGCGCGAGCGACGGCAGGGTGATGCGGACGAACGTGACCAGCGGTGTCGCGCCCAGGTCGCGGGACGCCTCCTCCAGCGCGGGGTCGGTGTGCGCCAGCCGGGTCCGCACGAGCGCGGCGACGAACGCGGTGCCAAAGACGGTGTGCGCGAGCAGCACGCTGTGCAGGCCGAGGGTGAAGTGGACGGCGGCGTAGAGGACGAGCAGGGAGACGGCGAGCAGCAGGTCGGGGACGACGGCGGGGAGCAGGGTCACCGCGTCGAGCAGCCGGGACCGGGTGCCGCGCCCCGTGCCGACCGCGAGCAGCGTGCCGAGGACGGTGGACAGCGCCGCGCAGCCGGCCGCGACGATCAGCGTGTTGACCAGCCCGTGCAGGATCTCGTCGTCTCCCGCCAGCTCGCCGTACCAGCGCAGGCTGAGCCCCTCGAAGGCGTACGGGGAGTCGCCCGCGCTGAACGACATGACGACGAGGACGACGACGGGCGCGTAGAGGAAGAGGTACGTCAGCCAGAGCGGCACCTTCGCCAGTGGCCGGGGTCTCATCGGGTCGCGTACCTCCTCGCCGTCCAGGCCTGGGCGAGGAGCAGCACCATCAGGCCGGCCAGCAGGGCGAGTGCGAGGGCCGAGCCGAAGGGCCAGTCGCGGGCCTTGAGGAACTGGTCGCGGATGAGGTTGCCGACCATCACGGACCGTCCGCCGCCGAGCAGTTCGGGGACGACGAAATTGCCGAAGCTCGGGACGAAGACGAAGAGGCAGCCGGTGAGGACGCCCGGGAGGGTGAGGGGGAGCGTCACCGTGCGGAAGACGGTCCACGGTCCGGCGCCCAGGTTCACGGCGGCCTCGGCCAGCTGGGGGTCGAGCCGCACCAGGGACGCGTACAGCGGGAGGATCATCAGCGGCAGGTAGGCGTAGAGCAGGCCGAGGACGACGGCGGTGTCGGTGTAGAGCACCTCAACGGGGCCGAGGCCGATGGTGTGCAGCGCCTTGTTGAGCCAGCCGGGGCCGCTGAGCAGCACGATCCAGGCGTAGACGCGGATCAGGAAGCTGGTCCAGAACGGCAGGACGACGGCGACCAGGGCGAGGGTCTGCCGGCGGCGGGGCAGACCGGCGATCAC
The DNA here is from genome assembly GCF_042732375.1 of Streptomyces sp. NPDC059785. Taxonomy (NCBI): domain Bacteria; kingdom Bacillati; phylum Actinomycetota; class Actinomycetes; order Kitasatosporales; family Streptomycetaceae; genus Streptomyces; species Streptomyces sp. NPDC059785. The sequence continues at coordinate 239,279 of NZ_JBHWHV010000001.1, read as the reverse complement.
CTGTGCCGTCGGGTAGCCGATCAGCAGGGCGAGGACGGTGGTGAGGGCGGCAATCCAGGTGGAGTGGAGCAGGACGTCCGTGTAGAGCGGGTCGGTGAGGCGGGTGAGGTTCTCGGTGGTCGGCTCGTACACGACGCCGCCGAAGCGGCCGCGCCGGAAGAAGGCGTAACTCAGCACCAGGCCCAGCGGGACGACCATGAAGACGGTCAGATAGAGCAGGCCGGGGCCGGTCGAAGGCCACCGCTTCATGAGCCGGCGGCCACCTCGGTCGACAGCCGGGTGTACTTGGTGGCCGCCTCGCCGACGTCGACGATCGACTCGCCCTTCAGCAGTTCGGCCGGGGTCATCCGCAGCGGCGCGTTGGCCTTGAGCAGCTTGGGGTCGAGCTGGTCCATGGCGGCCTTGTTGGGCACCTTGTAGAGGATGTTCTCGGCGGCCCAGCGGTGGACGTCGGGGTCGAGGATGTAGTTGACCAGGGCGTGCGCGGCCTCTTTGTTCTTCGAGGACTTCAGTACGACCATCGTGTCCACCCAGAGGTCGCTGCCCTCCTTGGGCACCGTGAACTCGATCTTCGGTTCGCTGGTCGGACACCAGCCGTCCCAGGCCTCCGCCAGCGCGGTCTCCCCCTTGGTCAGCCGGTCGCCGAAGGTGGTGTCGTCGTAGGCGAGCAGGTTCTTCTTGGCGTCCAGGAGCAGGGTGCGGGCGGCGGCGAGGTCCTGGTCGCTGGTGGTGTTGACGGAGTCGCCGTTGACCTTGAGCGCGGGCAGGGCCAGCCAGCGCTCGGTGGTCATCATGGTGATTTTCTTCGTCAGCCCGGCCGGTGGCTTCAGCAGGTCGTTCCAGCTGGTCGGCGGCTGCTTCACCAGGTCGGTGCGGTAGCAGAGGCCCGTCGTGCCCCAGGTGTAGGGCACGGAGAAGGTGTTGCCCTTGTCGTAGGCGAGCTTCCGGGCCTCGGGGTAGAGGTTCTTGAGGTTCGGGATCAGGTCCGCGTGGATGGGCTCCAGCAGTCCGGCCTCGTTCAGGGCCTGGGCGTACTGGCCGGAGACGAAGGCGACGTCGACGCCGCTGTCGCTCCCGGCCCCGCCGGCCGTGAGCCTGGCCATGATCTCTTCGTTGGTGGCGTGGTGCGCGATCTTCATCATGCGGACCCCGAGGTCCTTCTCGACCCGCTCGGGCAGGTCCTCGGGGCTGTAGCCGTCCCAGATGGAGACGGTCAGGGACTGCTGGGTGAGGTCGGCCTCCGGGTCGAGCGTGTCCGGGCCGCCGCTCCGGTCACCGTCGCCGCCGCAACCGGTGAGCAGTAAGAGGGCGAAAGCCGTAGCAACCGTCCCCGCCGCGCGTATGCCTCTCATGTCACGACTCCCCCTGTCGAAACGTCAGCTGCGGCGTGAGTGTCGCATCGCGCCGCATGTTGCACAACGGGGCATCAAGGAGCGCGAGTTGGGCGAGCGGGGCTACAGCGCCACGTCACCGCACAGATGCACCGCGACGCCCAGGTGGGCGAAGAGCGCGGCCTTGGCGCGCAGGGCCTTGCCGGCGGTCGCCGCGTCGGGGGCGTAGACGACGTTGAGGTGGTTGGCGCGGTGGCGGGCCATGAACTGGTCGCGGGTGACGCCGTGCAGGACCGCGTGCATGATCGGCCACTGCGGGGTGGTGGCGTCGAGGCGGCGCCGGGTCTCCTCCTCGGGCAGCTCGACGGCGGTGGCGCGGCCGAGGTCGACGTGGAGGGCGCCGTCCATCAGGAACACCCGCGACCAGACGATCTCGCCCGGCCGGGAGACCCCGCTGAGCGTGCCGCCGCCCAGCGGGAAGAACATCGGCGGCTGGCGCATGCTGTACGACCTGTCGTAGCCGCCGTGGTGCGAGGCGGGCACCGCGCCGGAGATCTCGAAGACCCAGACGAAGCGGCCGTCGTACTCCTCGCCCCAGCGGACGTCGTGCAGCGTGGTGGCCGGATCGAGGCCCATCGCGGTCCAGAGGCGGTGGGTGACCAGGGAGTCGACGGCGACGCCCTCGTCCACCTCGTTGAAGTGCGGCAGCGGTGCGCCGGCGTAGAGCTCGCGGGTGCCGTCGCGGCTGAGGACCGGCGGCCGGTGCACGTTGTTGAGCAGGCCCTCGGCGAGGTCGCTGGCCGGGACGGTGTCCTTAAGGCCTTGCTGGTACTGGATGCCGACCGCGTCGAGTCCGAAGTCGTCGGCGATGCGCAGCGCGGCGATGTACATCCTGAACTGGCTGAGCAGCTGGGCGTCGGTGAGTTCGGTGGCCTCGTCGGCGCCGGTGTGGAAGGTCAGGCCGGCCTCGTCCAGCCAGTCACGGACGGCCTGTGCCTCCGCGTCGGTGACGGTGCGCATCTCGGCCACCAGGGCGCTCTGCGAAAGGCGTTCCTTGTAGATGCCGAGCGGGTTGAGGTACTCGTCGTCGATGACGGCGTTGTACATGCCCATGCAGCCCTCGTCGAAGACGCCGATGATCGCCTTCTCCTCGCGCAGTTGCCGGGCGAGGGCCGCGCCGAGTTCCGTCTCCGGGTCCGCGGGCAGCGGCGGCAGCGGCCGCACGTGGCCGGTGTCGTGGGTGAGCGTGCCCGTCTCCAGCCAGGTGCGCAGGCCGTCGCGCGCCCAGGCGTCGGTGAAGTCGGCGCTCCACAGGACGGAGTAGGCGCGGCCCGCCTTGGTGAGGCTGCCGGCCAGGTTCAGCAGCCCGACCAGGCCGGGGAACTCGCCGCTCCAGTTGGCCACGACCAGGACCGGGCCCCGGTGGTCGCGCAGTCCGGCGAGGAGGTGGTGGCTGTACTGCCAGACGGCCTCGACGACGATCAGCGGGGCGTCCCTCGGCAGCTTCTTGAAGACCTCGATGCCGGCGCGCTGGCTGTCGATGAACCCGTGTCCCTTGGCCGCGTCGACCGCGTGCCCCCGGCGGACCGTCCAGCCGAGTCCGGCGAGGGCCGTGGTGAGGTCCTTCTCCAGCTTCTCCTGGGCGGGCCAGCAGGTGAGATTGGCGGCGGGACGCAGATCGCCGCTGGCGACGGTGAGGACGGTGCCCGGCTCGGCGACGGGCGTCCGGTGCGGCTGGGGCAGGGTGTACGGGGGCATGGGGTCTCCGTTGGTGGTGCGTCCGGCCTCGGGGTGGGGGCCGGTGGGGGAAGCGGCGCCGGTCAGCGCTCTTGCGGCGCCGTGAAGGCGTGGACGGTCCTGGTCGCTGCCGGGCCGTGGACGCGCCGGTCAGCGCTCCTGGAGTGCCGCCAGGGCGTGGACGGTCCCGGCGGTGTCCGGGTACAGCCTCCGGTACAGGGCGTACAGCTCGTCGTAGCGGGCGCGGTGTCCGGAGCGGGGTATGACCGTCGTACGCACCGGGTTCCAGTCGTCGACGGCGGCGTCCCCGACGAGCTGGGCGGCGAGCAGTGCGCCGCCGTAAGCGGCCCCGATGGTGATGGTGCGCACCTCCTGGGGGCGGCCGGTGATGTCGGAGACGAGCTGGGTCCACAGGGAGCCCTGGGTGCCGCCGCCGACGGCGACCACGCGGCGGATGTCGCCGCCCGCCGCTTCGAGCACCTCGATGTTGTGCCGGACGCCGAACCCGGTGGCTTCCAGGGCGGCCCGGTAGAGGTCGCCCCGGGTGTGCGACAGGGTCAGCCCGGCGATCACGCCGCGGGCGTCCGGGTCCATGACCGGGGTGCGTTCGCCGGAGAAGTACGGGAGCATCAGCAGGCCGTTGGCGCCGGGGCCCGACTCGGCGGCCCGGCGGGTGAGTTCGGCGTGGTCGCCGTCGGCGAAGAGGTCGCGCAGCCAGGTGGTGACGGCGCCGGAGGTGGCCATGCCGCCGGCCAGGTTCCGCGTTCCGGGCAGTGCGCCGACGGTGCCCCACAGGGACGGGCTGGTGAGTGGCTCGGGCACGGTGTGGATGAGGAACATGGTGGTGCCATACATGAGCATCAGGTCACCGGTGTGCTGTGCCCCTACGCTCAGGGCCTCGGCCCAGGCGTCGATGGTGCCGGTGGTGACGGGGATGCCGGCGGGCAGGCCGGTCTCCCGGGCGGCGCCGGCGGTGAGGGTGCCGGCCGCCTCGCCGGACCAGCGCAGCGGCGGCAGGTCGATGCCGGGGGCGACCTCGGCGGCCCACGGGGCGTACCAGTCGCAGGCGAGGGCGTCGTACAGCGGGGTGCACTGACTGGCCGAGTGGTGGTCCAGGACGTAGGCGCCGGTGAGCTTGCGGACCAGCCACGAACTCGGCATGAACAGGCGGCGGGCACGTGCGTAGCGGGCGGGCTCCTCCTCGGCGATCCAGGCGATCTTCGGTCCCGCGGCCTGAGTGGTCAGGGCGGAACCGCCGCGGCGGATGATCTCGTCCGCGCCGAGCCGCTCCTCGATCCGCCGGATCTGACGGACCGAGCGGGTGTCGACGCCGTACAGGACCGCCGGGCGCAGCGGGGTGTCGTGCTCGTCGGTCAGCAGGACGCAGGGGCCCATGCCGCTGACCCCGACGGAGACCACGGTGGCGTCCCCGGGGGCGGTCAACTCCCGCGCCAGTGCGATGAATTCGCGCCACCACACGGAGGCGTCCATCTCGAATCGGCCGGGCCCCGGTCTGGCGGGGCTGTGCTCCCGTACGGCCGAGCGGAGCAGCGTGCCGTCGAGAGCGGCCAGGACGCCCTTGCTGCTCGAGGTGCCGATGTCCACACCGAGCACTGCTTCACGAGGCATGACGAGCACGCTCGCACAGATCGATTTCAGGCTCAAGGGAGCACGCGCCGCGGCCGCTCCGGTGCGGGAAAACGCTTATATGCAGGTGGATCGGCACCTCGGGTGAACCCCGCGAGCCGCCCGGCCGCCTTCCTTGACCGGCCTCGGGGGCCGCCCTACGTTCCGGTGAGATGGATGTCGACACGATGCTCGGACTCGACGGCCTCGCGCGCAGGAGCCGTGCCGTGAGCCGTTCCCTCAGCGCCGAGAACGTCACCGGCGCCAAGTCCGGCGGCGGCCGCGCCACCGAGGGCACCGGAGCGGCGGCCGCGAGCAGACTGGGCCCTGGCTGGAAGATCTCGCCCAGCATCGACATCGCGCCGGGCACCACGGCGGTGCTCGCCGACATCGAGGGTCCGGGCACCGTCCGTCACCTGTGGTGCACCACCGATCCGCACCGGGCGTGGCGGGGCACCCTGCTGCGGATGCACTGGGAGGGCGAGGCGGACCCGGCCGTCGAGGTGCCGCTCGGCGACTTCTTCTGCAACGGCTGGAACACCTTCAGCCAGGTCTCGTCCGTGCCCGTCGCCGTGAATCCGAACGGCGGCTTCAACGCGTACTGGCCGATGCCGTTCCGCCGCCGGGCGCGCATCACGCTGGAGAACCTGTCCGCCGAGCGGGTCACCCTCTACTACCAGGTGGACTACGAACTGGCCGGGGTCGGCGCGGACGCCACGTACTTCCACGCGCAGTGGCGGCGCAGCCGTCCGGTGCCGTTCGGCGCGGAGCACACCCTGCTCGACGCGGTCGGCGGCGCGGGCAGCTACGTCGGCACCTATCTGGCCTGGGGCGTCAACAGCCCCGGCTGGTGGGGCGAGGGGGAGGTCAAGTTCTTCCTCGACGGCGACGACGCGTATCCGACCATCTGCGGTACCGGCACCGAGGACTACTTCGGCGGCGCCTGGAACTTCGACGTGCCCGGCCGGGGCTACACCGCGTACACCACCCCCTACCTGGGGCTCAACCAGGTCCTGCGCCCCGACGGGCTGTACCGCAGCCAGCAGCGGTTCGGGATGTACCGCTGGCACGTCCTCGACCCCGTCCGGTTCGGAGCGGACCTGCGGGTCACGGTGCAGAGCCTCGGCATCGGCCCGGGCCAGGGCAACGGCCTGCCGCACCGCTACCGGCACACCAGCGACGACATCGCCAGTACCGCGCTGTTCTACCTGGACGCCCCGAGCCTGGCGGCCCGCCCACCCGCGCCGGACTGGCTCGCGCTCGAGGTCGACTGATCCGCCCGTCGACCGCCGGTCGATCGCCCGTCGACCGTCTACCGCCCGCCGACCGTCTACCGCCCGTCGATCGCCCATCGTCCGTCCCCTCCTCCGACAGGAGCGCACGCATGCTCCAGCACGGCGGCGAAGCCGGGTGCGCGGCCCTCACCGGTCCTGCCTCCGCCTCCGCCCCTTCGAGGCGCCGCTTCCTCACCGCGACGGCCGGTGCCGGGGTGGCCGGTACGGGGGCGGTCGGAGCCGGGGCAGCCGGTGTCGGGGCAGCCCTGACCGCCCCGGCCCTGCTCACCGGATGCGGCACGGCTCGTGCCCGGGGCGGCCGGCTCCAGTTCTGGAACTTCTACGGCCCGCAGCGCTCGCCGGACCCGGCGATCAACGCGCAGTCCCGGTGGTTCGTCGACACGGTCGACAAGTGGAACGCCACCCACCGGCCGCGGATCGACCTCGTCCACCTGCCGCAGCCCACCTACCTCAACGGTTTCAAGCTGCCGTCCGCGTTCGCCACCGGCGCGGGCCCCGACATCTTCCTGCTCTCCCCCGGCGACTTCCTGCGCTACTACAACGGCGGCGTCCTGGCCGACCTCGGCGCGCACATGGAGCGGGCCGCCGTGGACGACTTCGGCTCCTCGCTCGACAGCCGGACGGTCGGCGGCCGGATCTACGCGCTGCCCATGGAGGTCGAACCACTGGCCGTGTTCTACGCCCGGGACGTCTGGGAGAAGGCCGGTCTGTCCGAGGCCGACGTCCCCGCCACCTGGGACGAGTTGCTCGCCGTCGGCGACAGGCTGCGCACCCGTACCCGGGCCGGGCTCGTCCTCGAGACCAGCCCGGGCTACTACCAGAACTTCACCTGGTACCCGTGGCTGTGGCAGGGCGGCGGCGAGGTCCTGGACGCACACGGCGAGGTCGTCTTCGACTCCCGGGCGACGCGGCAGGCGCTGCGGTTCTGGCAGGACGCCGTCCGGCACGGCATCGCGCCGCGCACCCCGCCCACCGCCGGTGACGTGATCAGCGGGTTCAAGGCCGGCAACGTCGCGATGTGGCAGCAGGGCATCTGGAACGTCTCCAGCTTCAAGGCGTTCGCGCCCGACTACCGCTACGGCGTCTTCAGGCTGCCGCTGCCCCCGGGCGGCCGGTACGTCACCGCGCTGGGCGGCTGGTCCTTCTGCGCCAACGCGCGGGGCCGCGCCCCGGAGGCGGCGGCCGAGTTCTGCGTCTGGGCGCTGGGGTCCATGGCGGACGACTGCGTGGACCGGATGGCCGACTGGTGCGTGGGCGCCAAGTCGGACCTCGCGCCCCGGGCCACCGCGCTGGAGCGCGGGGCCGCCAGAGGCGGCTACGACTCCGGGGTCATGAAGCGGTTCAAGGACGACATCTTTCCGGGCGGGCGGGCCGAGCCGCGCTATCCGCCGGTCGTCCACAAGGCGATCTCCGACGCCGTCCAGGGCACCATGCTGGCCGGCCGCGACGTGGCCGCCGAGGCCGAGCGGGCCGCCCGCGCCATCAGGGCGTACACCAAGAGCTACAAGGGGGCGAGCCTGACATGAGCGGCGTCACCGCGAAAGAGGCGCAGGAGGCGAGGGAGGCGAGGGAGGCCCGCGAGAGGGCGGGCGGGCGCTCCGGTCCGGCCCCGGCGCGACCACCCGCCCCCTCCCGCGATCCCCGACGCGTCCGCGAACACCGCGAGTGGCTGGCCGCGGGGCTGTTCCTCGCGCCCGACGTGCTCGGATTGCTGGTCTTCGTCGCGGTCCCGATGGCGCTGTCCGTCGGGCTGAGCTTCTTCCGGGTCAGCGGCTTCGGCGCGTACGAATGGATCGGGCTCGGCAACTACCGGCGGATGCTGGACGATCCGCTGTTCTGGGACTCGATGCGGATCACCGGTCTGTACGTGGTGGTTCTCGTCCCCGTCCTGTTCTGCGTGAGCCTCGGTCTCGGCCTGCTCGTCAAGCAGCGGCTGCCCGGCGTCGGCGCCTACCGCACCGCGCTCTTCCTGCCGTACGTCATCAGCCTCGTGGTGGTCGGCGTGCTGTGGAAGTTCCTGCTCGACGAGCAGACGGGGGCGGTCAACCGGGCCGTGCGGGCCGCCGGATTCGACGGCGCGTCCTGGCTCGGACTTCCGTCCCTGGCCCTCGGCTGCGTCATCGCCGTCATGGTCTGGGTGATGATGGGCTACTACATGATCATTTTCCTCGCCGGGCTCCAGGAGATCCCGCAGGAGTACTACGAGGCCGCGCGGATCGACGGCGCGGGTCCGTGGACCACCTTCCGCCGCATCACCTGGCCACTGCTGCGCCCCACCAGCTTCTTCGTCCTGCTGATGTCGACGGTCGCCGCCCTGACCGGCGGCCTCGACCTGATCTTCGTCCTGACCAACGGGGGGCCGGCCAACGGCACTTCACTGGCGATCTTCTACATCTACCAGCAGGCGTTCGGCTACGGGGAGTACGGCTACGCGTCGGCCATGGGCTCGTTCCTGGTGCTGATCATGGTCGCCGTCTCGGCGGTGATCTTCAGGTTCACGCAGGGCGGGAGGTTCGACGATGGCGCGTGACGCCCCGGCCGCCCGCGCCGGACTGACCGCGCTGGCCGTCGTCCTGTCGCTGGTCAGCGTCTTCCCGGTGCTCTGGATGGTCACGTCGGCCTTCAAGACGCGGGCCACCGTCACCGACGGCAGGCTGATCCCGCGGGACGCCACCCTCCAGAACTTCGTCTACGTGTTCACCGAGGTCCCGTTCGCCCGCTACCTCTGGAACAGCTTCTTCGTCTCGACGGTGATCACCGTGGCGGCGCTGTTCTTCCACTCGATGGCCGCCTACGCGCTGGCGCGGCTGCGCTTCCCGGGCCGGGAGAAGCTCTTCGCGGCGATTTTCGCGACCCTCCTGGTCACTGCTCCGGTCGTGCTGATCCCGCTCTTCCTGGTAGCCCGCGAACTGCGGCTGCTCGACAGCTACGCCGGCCTGATCGTCCCGGCGGTCTTCAACGCGTTCGGCATCTTCCTGCTGCGCCAGTTCTACCTGGGACTGCCCAAGGAACTGGAGGAGGCGGCGGTCATCGACGGCTGCGGCCACTGGCGCGTCTACTGGAACATCGCGCTGCCGCTGTCCCGGCCGATCCTCTCCGCGCTGGCGGTCTTCTTCTTCCTCGCGAACTGGAACGCCTTCGTCTGGCCCCTGGTGGCCACCAGCGACCCGGACCTGACGGTGGTCCAGCTCGGCATCGCCTCGTTCCAGACGCAGTACACCTCCCACTGGAACTACATCCTGGCAGCGGCGACGGTGGCCGCCCTCCCCGTACTGGCCGTGTTCTTCGCCTTCCAGCGGAAGATCGTGGAGTCGATGAAGACGTCCGGCATGAAGTGACCGCCGGACGTCGCCGAGGCAGAGCACTCCCGCGGGCGGCGGCGGGTCTGTACGCTCACCGGCTCTTCCAAGAATTCCGTAGGCGTTGATCGTCTGGGCGATTGGCGGCATGACTCGGACTGCCGGTGCCAGGCTGGTGGTGTGTGACGTCACCCTTGACGAACTGCTGCCCCGGCTGGCGGGATTACGAGTGGAGCGGGTGAGTACCGACCCGAAGACCGTGAGGATCACCGCGTTCACCAGGGAAGATGCGCGCCGTGCATGCCCAGGGTGTCGTCAGGAGTCGGACTGGGTGCACTCGCGGTATGTGCGTCACGTCGCGGACGAGTCGGCCGGCGGGCGACCCGTGGTGAGCGGCCTTTCGGTGCGGCGGCTGTACTGCGAGAACCCGGCCTGCCCGAGGACAACGTTCATCGAGCAGGTCGACGGGCTGACGGAGCGCTACCAGCGCAGGACGCCGGCACTGCGGCGGATCATCGAGGCGGTCGCGGTGGTGCCGGCGGGCTCGGCCGGTGCCCGGCTGCTCGTGGTGCTGCACCAGACGCTGTCCGCGGCGTCGGTGCTGAACCCTCTGATGCGCATGCCGCTGCCCGGCCGGCCCACGCCCGTGGTGGCCGGGATCGACGAGTTCGCCCTGCTCAAGGGCCACCGCTATGCCACGGTCATCACGAACGCGGACAACGGCGAGCGCATCGACGTACTGCCCGACCGCCTAGCGGTGACGGTGACCGCCTGGCTGCGTGAGCATCCCGGCGTCCGCGTGGTGTGCCGGGACGGCTCCGGCTCCTTCGCGTAAGGCCACCACCGACGCCGATCCGACGATCGTGCAGGTCGGCGACTGCTGGCACCTCTGGCACGGCCTGGCAGGAACCGCGCTGAAGGAGGTCGGCGCACACGCCTCCTGCTGGAGCAAATTCGGCCCGCCGCTGCCCGGGGGCAGAAGCGCCGCCACCACCCGCGAGCGATGGCGGCAGGTGCACGACCTCCTCGACCAGGGCGTCGGCCTGCTCGCGTGCGCACGCCGTTTCGGCGTGTCGCTGAATACGGTCAAGCGCTATGCCCGCCACAGCGAGCCGGACCGCATGATCCGCGCCCCCGTCTACCGGGCCTGCCTGGTCGACCCCTACCGCGACCATCTGCGCAGACGCCGCACCGAGGACCCGGCCGTCCCGGTCACCCACCTGCTGGCGGAGATCCGGGAACAGGGCTACACCGGCAGCACCAACCTCCTGGTCCGCTCCATCAACCAAGGACGCGTCGAGGCCGACCACACCGCCCTGTCACCCCGCAAGGTCACCGGCCTGCTCACCTGCCACCCCCACCACCTCGCCGAGGCCCAGCGCGCCCTGCGCGACCAACTCGCCGGTGCCTGCCCCGAGATGACCGTGCTGGCCGACCAGATCCGTACCTTCGCCGAGATGCTGGTTCCGCACGACGACAACGCCGGGAAGCTGACAGCCTGGATCACTCGAGCCCGTAGTGCTGACCTGCCCTTTCTACACTCCTTCGCCAACGGCCTGGAACGCGACCGCGCCGCCGTCGATGCCGCCCTCACCCTGCCCCGGCACAACGGCCGCACCGAAGGCGCCAACACGAAGATCAAGTTACTCAAGCGCATGATGTACGGCCGCGCCGGCCACCGCCTGCTACGCCAGATCGTCAGACCACTCGGCAAACAGTTGGCGCTGATGTCTTGTCCATTGATGAGACTACGACTTGGTCGGCTGCCGAACCTCGGGACAACGTCTCCGTCCGTCAAAGACGAGCGATGTCGGTGCGCCGGTGATCGGGTTTGAATGGGAGCGACGTAACGACCGCCCTGATGGTCCGCTGAGGGGTGCCGGGCCGACCCCAGATTACGTCTACCTCGGTGCCGGGTGAGTCATGATCCCGGTCGATGACACAGAGCGAGATGGTGCCGCGGAGAGTCGGGCTGAGGGTGCGCCCGGTGGCGACGCCGACAGGAGCGTCAGCGATGGCGACCTGGTCGAAGTGAGGGCCGAGGTTGCGCGGAATGTCCATCTGGTCGGGCAATTCGCCGTCCCGGCAGAGGGAGGTGAGGACGTCGGCGACGTCCTCAGCGTTCCACACCAAGCCAACCAACACACGCGAGGGTCCACCCCGTGCAGCTTGCGCAGCGAGGGCGTCACGGCCGACGAACTGGCGGTCGGGGAGACCATTGCGGAAGCCCCAGCCGAGTTCATCAGGGGTGCGGAAGTAGTCGGTGATGCCGTTCGCCGGGACAAAGCTGCCTCCTGGGGTTCCGCGGCGGAACTGGCGAGGGGCGCCGGGGGTGAGTATGGATGCGGGGAGGTAGTCGAGCCCGTTGGTGGCGATGCCGGCCTCGATGTGCTGTACCGGCTGGGAGCGGAAGCCGAGTTGATGGATGCCGTGCTCTTCGCCAGCGGCCAGGACGGCGGTCCAGACCGCCTCGGCGTCGTCGGTGGCCCCGTGCAGTTCGTAACCGAGTTCGCCGGAGATACCCGTGCGCATGATGGCAAGGGGGATACCCGCGACCTGGGTGGGTCGACCGCGGCTGAAGCCGATGTCACGCAGGTTTTCACCGGTGGCCGTTTCCAGGACCCGCAGGGAGTGTGGGCCCTGGACGCCAAAGATGAAGCGCTCGGCGCTGATATCGGTGGCCTCGGCGTCCCATTCGCCTTGAGAGAGCTGCCACAGCAGCCAGTCACAGCTGCCCGCCGTATAGACGAATTCCTGCTCGCTGGTGCGGGTGAGGACTCCTTCGGAGGCGACATAGCCATTTTCATCGAGCTGCACGTGATGCTTGATCTGGCCGGTCTCGAAGCGAGAGAGGTCGCGCATGCCCAACTGGCCTAGAAACGCGAAGGCTTGCGGTCCACGAAGGCGAACCTTGTGCAGGGAGGTCCAGTCGCCGAGGTAACAGGACCTGACGTGGGCAGTGGCTTCTTCGGTCCAGTGGCTGTACTCCATGGGCAGCAGGATTTGTGCGAATCGGCCGTAGGTGCCTCGGACATTCAGGATGTCCTGGGCTGCGGCGGCCGGGCTGAACAGTGCGGGCCGCTCGGTTAGGAACGGTGCGTCGGCGCCGCTCGCCGCAATGGCTTCGTACGCGGCGCGCTGCCTGTCAGCGATGCTCATGGTTCGGCTCCAGTTCTGGTGTGGGTCTCTGATGCTGTGCCAGTTGCGTCCGAGTTCGGCACGCCGTGTTGAGGGGGTACGTCGGCTCACAGCTGGAGCCGTCGTGCGCCGCGGCGCATCAGGTGGGCGCAGCCCTGCGCGTGGGTGACGTGTACGACGTTCTGCTCGAGGTCTACCTGTTCGAAGCCGTGCGCGTCATCAATGAAGCCGGTGGCCAGGATCAGAGCGGCCATGGGCAGAACGAACACGTCTGTTCCCCACGACAACTGCGCCATAGAGGCATCCCTCGCCTGCTGGGCCACCGGCAGACTCACCCACGCAGTGAGGACGACGAACACCTTCAGACACGCCTTGCCGAGTGTTGCAGCACGTCCGAGCCCGGGTTCATGAAGGGCGGTATGGATCATGAAGTCATTCCTTCAGCAGCTCGGAAGGCCGCTATCAGCGGCTTCCAGGGGAGGAGGGGCACGCCCGAAGGCCCTTCGAGCCCGCTTGCCGATCTGTCCTATGACGAAGTCGCCCGCTAGCTTTGCTCTTACCAGACAGGTTCACCAGCGTGACGGCGCATTACGTCATCGAATTTCCAACACAGTGCAAGTGCATGTGACTATTCCTCCATGACGGACGACCTGGACAGGAAAATCATCCATTGCCTCCGCTGTGCCCCCCGTGTGTCCTTTCGCCGCATCAGCGAGGTGATCGGTGCGTCCGAACAGACGGTGGCCCGCCGCTACAACGCCCTGCGCCGCGACGGCCTACTGCGCGTGGTCGGTCGAGTGAGCCCGGCGGTGCACGGTCAGGCCGAGTGGGTCGCACGCCTGCGCTGCCGGCCCGGCCGGGTCGGTCCCCTCGCGGACTCGCTCGCCCACAGGGCCGAGATCACCTACGCCAACATCGCCTCCGGCGGTTCCGAGATCATCTGCATCGTCCGTTCGCCCAGCGGCGAGCAGCGAGACGAGATGCTCCTGAGTCGGCTGCCACAGGTCCCGCCCGTCCTCAGCGTCAGCGTCGACCTGCTCGTCCACTCCTTCAGCAGCGCCCCTGGGACCGCTGGCTGGACCGGCCACGAGGCTTCCCTCACCCCTGAGCAGGTGCGACAGCTCACCACGGAAAGAACCGCCCCTGCAGGACCTGCCGTCGTCCCGACCTCAGAAGACGCGCAGTTCCTCACTGCGCTGGCGGATGACGGCCGTGTGTCCCAGACCCGTCTCGCGGAACTCACAGGGTGGTCCAAGCCCCGTGTCGCACGCAGGCTAGAAGCCCTCGAGTCCGCAGGCACCGTCACCTATATCGTCGACGCCCTTCCCGAACGACTCGGTTACGAGCTAAACGCCACGCTCTGGATCCAGGTACACCTGGCCGACCTGCACCGGGTCGGCGAGGAGATCAGCCGACACGACGAGTGCGCCTTCGCCGGCGCCATGAGCGGCCAGCACAACATCATGGCCGTCGTCGTCGCCCGAAACACGCCGGACTTCTACCGCTATCTCACAGGTCGACTCGCCCGCGTCGACGGCATCAAGGGTTACGAGATCAGCATCCGGGTGCGCCGCCTCAAGCAGGGCGCGTCCCTCATCCGCCACGGCCGTCTCATCAACCCGGCACACGTCTGACAGGAAGCGGTCTGAACAGAGAGTCTGCCCGCTGGAACACACGCTGAGGAGCGGGTGGCGGAGCAACTGCGGGTGTCTGTCCGGTCGGCGCAATGTTGGCGCTCCCGCACCTCATATCCATTTCGATAAGCCTGCTCCAGGAGAACAGGGATGGCTCAAGTCGCTCATGTTGCCACCCGTCACAGCCTGACATGTCCGCTCAGACCATCGGAAGCCTCTCGGTCATCCGCAACTGGTCGATCACACTGGCGAGTTGTGCCTCGGCGGCCGCGTCCGCGGCATCGGGATCGCCGACGGTGATCGCGTCGATGATTGCCAGCAGCTGAGGCAGGGACTCCTGCGGGCGCCCGGACCGGAGTGCGAGGCGGAACTGGAAACGCACCATCTGTACGTTGAGCCGCTCCAGCTGGCGCTTGGCGATCGCCTGGCCGCTGAACTCGATGACGAGGTCGTGCAGTTTGCGGTTGAGCGCGGAGTAGGCGTGGATGTCCTCTGCCGCCACCGCCGCCCGCAGTTGTCCACCGATCTCGGTCAGCTCGGCGCGCTGCGCCTCGTTCGCGTGCTCGGCCGCCTTGCGTGCGCACAGGCGCTCCAGCACGGAGCGGCACTCGGTGATCTGGACGGCCTCGTCGACGGAGACGACCCTGACGCTGGCACCGCGGTTGGGCACCAAGTCCACCAGGTCGTCGGAGGCCAGGTCGAAGAGGGCTTCGCGCACGGAACTGCGGGTCACCCCCAGCTGATCCGCAAGGTCCTGCACGACGAGGCGCTGGCCCGGCAGCAGGTCACCGGCCCATAGGGCTTGCCGAATGTGCGTGCTGACGTGAAGCCGCGCAGCCGCCCCCTTGATCTGCGTACTGGTCACCTGCTGCTGGCCCCTCTCTCACCGATCCTCCGCCGGGATCCCGCCTGCGGACCGCCGTCGCTCCGGCCGACTCTATCATCAGCGATATTTTGAGCAAATATTTTGCAAATCTATCCAGCAAGAACCCGGGCCAGGCCAGACCTTCGGCAGGATCGCTGAAAATATTGTCACCAAAATGATTGACCATGGCTGCGACGGCCGATTAGCGTCCCGCTTCATACGTACTCCGAGTGCTGTGGAGGCGGCGGACAAGCGAAGGAGACCGGCAGTGATCATCGATTGCCACGGCCACTACACGACCGCGCCCCCGGCGCTGGGCGCGTGGCGCGAGCGTCAGATTCAAGCCCTGACCGGCGGTGATGCTCCGCACCACGCGGATCTGCGGATCGGCGACGACGAGATCCGGGAGACCATCGAGCCCAACCAGTTGCGCCTGATGGACGAGCGCGGCATCGACGTGACGGTCTTCTCCCCGCGCGCCTCGTTCATGGCTCACCACATCGGCGACTTCGGTGTCTCGGCGGACTGGGCGCGGATCTGCAACGACCTGTGCGCCCGCGTCGCCGAGCTGTTCCCCGAGCGGTTCGCCCCCGCCGCGATGCTCCCCCAGTCGCCCGGCGCCGACCCGGCGTCCTGCATACCCGAACTGACCCGCGCGGTCGAGGAACTGGGCGCCGTCGCGGTCAACCTCAATCCCGATCCCTCCGGCGGCCACTGGACCGCGCCGCCGCTCACCGATCGCTCCTGGTACCCGCTCTACGAGAAGATCGTCGAACTCGACGTGCCGGTGATGGTCCACGTGAGCACCAGTGACAACCCGGCGTTCCACACCACCGGTGCGCACTACCTCAACGCGGACACCACCAGCGTCATGCAGCTGATCCAGGGCGACCTGTTCGCCGACTTCCCCACCCTGCGGCTGGTCATTCCGCACGGGGGCGGCGCGGTGCCCTACCACTGGGGACGGTTCCGCGGCCTGGCGCAGGCACTCGGCAAGCCGGAGCTGACCGAGCATCTGCTGAACAACGTCTTCTTCGACACCTGCGTCTACCACCAGCCCGGCATCGACCTGCTGCTCAAGGTGATGCCGTACGCGAATGTACTGTTCGCCTCCGAAATGATCGGCGCGGTACGTGGCGTCGACCCGGACACCGATCACCACTTCGACGACACCCGCCGCTACATCGAACAGGCAGGCCTCTCCCCCGCGGACCTCGCGGCGATCGAGGAGGGCAACGCCCGCACCGTCTATCCCCGGCTCGACGCGCGCCTGCGCACGGCCGGCCTCTGAGTTGCGCGTACAGCGCGGCAGCTCCACAGCAATCGCAAAGGACATGGCACTTTCATGTTGGTGATCGACAATCACACCCACGTCATATCGGCCGACACCGAGCGCTATCCGGCCACCCCGATCGGCGGGCGCCGGTCGGAATGGTCACAGGCCCGCCCCGTGGACATCGACGGGCTCGTCCGGGCACTGGACGGTGCCGGAATCGCCAGGGCGGTCGTGGTGCAGGCGTCGACCGTGTACGGCCACGACAACCGTTACGTCGTCGAGGCGGTGCGGGCCCACCCGGACCGCTTCATCGGCGTGTACTCGATCGACGCCCTGGCGCCGGATGCCGTCGAGCACATCAAGCAGTGGCAGGCCGAGGGTCTCTCCGGGTTCCGGCTGTTCACCACCGGCACCACCATGCCCGGCCAGGCGGACTGGCTCGGCCATGAGGACTCGTATCCCGCCTGGGCCTACGCCGAGGAGCAGGACATACCGGTCTGCCTGCAGATGACGATCCAAGGGCTGCCAGCGCTGCGGGGGCTGCTGGAACGGTTCCCGGGAGTTCGGGTACTGCTGGACCATTGCGCCCGCCCCGACCTGTCCGACGGCCGGCCCTACCGGCTCGCCGCGGAACTCTTCGACATCGCCGCCCACCCCGGTGTCCATCTCAAGCTCACCCACCGGGCGCTGGACGCGGCGGCACAGGGCGCCTCCGACCCCGCCGAATTCCTGGCGGACCTGGTCGCGGCCTTCGGCGCGGACCGCATCGCGTGGGGCTCCAACTTCCCCGCGGCACAGGGCACCCCGGCAGAGCTTCTCGCCCAGGCCCGCGACGCTGCATCGCATCTGCCGAAGGCCGACCAGAAGCTCATCTTCGGCGGAACGACCGCGGCGTTCTACTCTCGCATCGCGACGGTGGGGGGATCCCGTGGCTGAGCTCCCCGTGCTCCGTACCGTCCTGGGCGACTACCCGCACACGGTCCCGCTGAAGAACGGCACCGTCTCCGGCACGCGGGCGCGCCTGGACTTCCTCCCGGTCTCGCCCATCCACCGGGCGTTCGGGCCGATGGTGCGCGACGAGGCATACGACCTCTGCGAGCTGGCCGTCGTGACCGCGCTGCAGGCCATCGCGTACGAGCGCCCGGTGGTACTACTGCCCGCCGTGGTGGCCGCACGGTTCCAGCGAGGGTGCCTCATCACTCACGCCTCACGCCCCGTGCGGCCCGAGGACCTCAAGGGAAAGCGCATCGGCGTGCGGTCCTACACGCAGACCACCGGAATGTGGGTGCGCGCCCATCTCGCCGAGGACTACGGCCTCGCCGCGCAGGACATCCGCTGGACCACCCGCGAGGGTGCGCACGTCGCCGAGTACGCCGACCCCGCGTTCGTCACCGCCGATCCGCACACCGCGTCCCTTCCCGACCTGCTGCGCGAGGGTCACATCGACGCCGCCGTCCTCGGCAACGACCTGCCCGAAGGCAACGAGTTCGTACCCGTTCTCCCCGACGCCGCGGCCCGCGACCAACAGTGGTGGCAGCAGCACGCCTTCATGCCGATCAACCACATGGTGGCGGTCGCCGAGTCGACCTGCCGCGAGAACGCCGCCGCCGTCCGTGAGAGCTACGCGATGCTGCGGCGCGCGGACGCGTCCGTGGAGCGCTCCGACGGCACGCCCCACCCCACTCTCTTCGGTTTCGACCGGCTGCGGGAGCCCTTCGAAACGGTCATCGACGCCTGCCTCGCCCAGGGCCTGCTGCCCCGGCGACTCACCCCGGAAGAAGTCTTCCAACCGGCCAGGGAGGTGCTCGGAAACGACGCGGGCTGATGCACTGACGCGCACGGCCCTCGACTCCCCTGTCGGTACCGGAAATTCAACGGAGAAACCGGACGATGAGCGATACCACTTCCCCCAGTGCCCCCGCAGAGGCCGGCTCTGCGGCGCAGGCCCCGAAGAAGCGCCCGCCGTTCTACCGCGACCTGGCGTTCCAGGTGCTCGCCGGAGTCGCACTCGGCGTGCTCGTCGGCGCGCTGGCGCCCTCGGTCGGACAGCATGTGCAGTTCCTCGGTGACATCTTCATCCACCTGATCCAGATGGTCGTCGGCCTGATCATCTTCTGCACAGTCACACACGGCATCGCCAGCGTGCGTGACCTCGGCAAGGTCGGCCGCATCGCGATCAGATCCTTGGTGTACTTCGAGGTCATCACCACGATCGCCCTCGTGATCGCTCTAGTCGTGGTCAACGTGCTCAAACCGGGCTCCGGCATGCACATCGATCCGTCGTCCCTGCACGCCAGTTCCTCCGCCACCGCGCCGGCGAAGTCGGAGGGCTTCGACGACTTCCTCGTCGGCCTCGTGCCGACCTCTGCCGTCCAGGCCTTCGCCGAGAGCAGCATCCTTCAGATCCTGGTCTTCTCCGTACTTTTCGCCTGTGGGCTCGCTTCCGTAGGAGACAGGGCGCAGCCGGTGCTCGACATCGTGTCGACGGTGCAGCAGGCGCTCTTCTGGATCATCCGCAAGGTAATGCGCATCGCTCCCCTGGCGGCGTTCGGCGCCATCGGCTATACGGTGTCCGAGTACGGTCTGGGAACCCTGCTCTCACTCGGCCGCCTCGTGGCCGTGTTCTACCTGATCGTGGTGCTGTTCTTCGTACTGGTCCTGTGGCCGGTGTCGCGGTACGCGGGAGTGAGCCTGCTGAAGCTTCTGCGCTACTTCCGCGCCGAACTCGTCCTGGTGCTCGGCACCAGCTCATCGGAGAGCGTCTTCCCCCAGCTCACGGCCAAGCTCAAGAATCTCGGCGTGGACGAACCCGTGGTGGGGCTGGTGCTGCCCACGGCCTACAGCTTCAACCATGACGGCACCTGCCTCTACTTCGCCGCAGTGAGCGTCTTCCTCGGCCAGGCCACCGGTGCGGACCTGGGCTGGTCGGCTCAGCTCGGCCTCCTGCTGGTTCTGCTTCTCACGTCCAAGGGCGGCGCCGGAGTGTCCGGTTCGGCAATCGCCGTACTGGCACTGACCCTGAGCGCGACCCACACGATCCCCGTCAGCAGCATCGCCCTGGTCCTCGGCGTGCACAGCATCCTCTCGGCCGCCTTCGTCTTCACCAACATCGCCGGCAACTGCGTGGCCACCCTCGTCGTCGGCAAGTGGGAGAAGGCCATCGACCGGGACAAACTACGCGCGGAACTCGACGCCGGGTACCGAACCGCCGCCTAGTACTCCAGCGGGACTTCGCTGTCTGACGTGTGGCGTTGGCCGGGCGGCCGGAGCGTAGCGGGCCGGGCCACGGTCAGGGACGGTCTCACGGAGGCCTCCCAACTTGAAGGAGATCGCCACGAACTGGCCGGACAGGCTCACGGCGGCCAATTCGCTCATCACCAACCGGAGCCGCGCCAAAGACCTGCTGCGCATGTTCGGTCGCGACGCCCCTCCACAATCCGGGTGTGGCCGGAAACGACGATGCTGATGCAGAGCAATAGCAGGCGGGCCCAAGCTGACGATGGGGTCCGGACGACGACCACGTTCGCCATCGGTTGGCGCTATAGGATGGCGGGATCCCTACGCAGGCTCACCTCTCGGTTGTTCGCGGTAAGTACGGTGATCGCGTGTACGCCGGGCGGACCGGGCACGACCTTCAGTGGCAGACGTTCGAAGGTGTCGGCCCCGATATGCCGGCGCAATTCTTCGGCGTTGGCACCGATTTCCAGGCGAATGACAGCCTGTCCGCGGTCACCGGGCTGCGCGTGTCCCCGATCGGGGTTGGTGGCGGGATCTTCGCGGTAGAACCAGTTCGGCAGCCCGCGGCGCCAGCATGTGTCGAGCGCTCGGTCGGGGCCAGGCGCCGTGGTGATGATGCGCTGGGTGCCGTCGGGCTGGACGCGTCCCGGAGTCTGCGTCACGGTGCCGCCGAGCCGCTGTGCGACCGCTTCAAGTTCTTCCAGTGTGTCGGCTCGCAGGCTCCAGAACATCCAGCGGTCGCCGTCAGTGACGGCCTGAGCGAACAGCGCGGCGCCGGCATCCTGCTCGACTGCGGAGTCCATCACCGCCTCGACCTCCAGGTAGGCGTCCTGGCCGAGCGGGAAGATCGTGTTGGCGATGCCGGCGGCGAAGGTGCCGCCGTAGTAGTGGGCGAGACCTGTTTCCTCGTGCACTCGGCGAACGCCCTCGTCCAGATCACGGACGGCGAGACAGAGGTGGTCGAGAGGGAACATGGTGGTCCTTACCTGGTGTCTGCGGTTGTCCCGTCGTGGTGCGCCACGGGGTCCAGGCTGAGCGAAGCGAACTGCACTGCACCGGGCGGGATGACGGTCGAGTCAGGATGTGGTCGCGTCGGCGATGCGCCGACTGTTGCGGGTGGCGGCGACCTTGGCCCAATTGCTGGTGGAGACGAGGCCGAGGGCGAGGGCGACAAATCCGCAACCGGCGAATACCGCCCAGGCGGCATGACTGGCGCTGGTGAGATCGATGCCGGAACTGGTGACGATCGCGCCGGTGACGGCGACGCCGATCGAGGTGCCGAACTGGCGGGCGCTGGCGGTGAGTGCGCCGGCGACACCGACCTGGTCGGGCGGCAGTCCGGTGACGGCGGTGTTGGTGATGGGCGGGCTGACCAGGCCCGTGCCGAGGCCGAAGACGGGGTAGGCGGCGAGCAGGTAGAGGCTGTTGGTGTGTGTGCTCAAGGGCACGAGCAGAAGGGCACCGATGGCGAGAAACGCCCGACAAGAGGGACCCGAGGGAGAAGACGGCCAGTCCGAGCTGAAAGACGCGCTTGCGGCCGAAACGGTCGGCCATCGAACCGGAAAGCAGCAGCAAGCAAGCCATGGTCAGGGAGTAAGCGCTGACCGTCCGCTGAAGGCTGCTGAGCGAGGCGTGCAGGTCCCGGCTGATGGAGGGGAGCGCCGCATTGACGATCGTGAGGTTGGGTCCGGTCACACCGACACTGAGGCAGCAGATCGCCAGCACCAGCCAGCGACGTACGGGGCGGGACGCGGCGAGCCTTCCAGCGGACCGGGTGCGGGCGGACACGGCAACCGCTTCGTCATCTCGATCCCCACCACACAGCGAGTTGAGGCTCTCACCTCGGGCGTACAACCACCACGGTCCGCCGTCAACAAACCACCGCTAGCACTTGTCCTACCGTGCGGAGCCGGGTCGGATCGACCTTCGGCCACAACACACTGCCTCGAGGCTATGTCTGAGCGGCTCATGGCCGTATTCCATACGGTGGTACAGGACACCGCTCGACGCAGCCCGCGAACATAACCGCTTGACTACTGCTTGCTTCTGTCTGGTCGACCTGCGGGATCGTTGATAGTGGCCCGTTCATCGTGCCGCGGCAGTTCCGACAGGACCTCGTTCAGCGGCTCCAGCCCCACTGAGCCGCAGCGCTTTCCAGGCAGGCCAACGAGCCACAAGTACTCCGCGATTCGAATCCGACATTGCCAGACACAAGGTCATGAGTAAGCTCCACGCCGAACGGCGCGAAAGGCGAGCTGCGGTGGCGGTAGCCGTACCGACCCGTATTGCCGGGTCCCTAGAATGAACGGACAACGTCCCACCAGCGCTATGGTGCGGACCCGCGGCAGGGCAGGGGTTGATGGGCACTTCCCGAAGAGTCACGCTGAGCGACGTGGCAGCGGCGAGCGGGGTGTCGCGCGCCACCGTGAGCTTCGTCCTGAACGACGACCCCCACCAGACGATCTCGGCTGCCACTCGCGACCGGGTCAAAGAGGCCGCCCGCTCACTGGGCTACGTGCCCCACGGAGTTGCTCGTGCCCTGCGCGAGGGCACATCCCGTGTCGTTGTCCTGAACATCGAGGCGGGCCTGGAGGGCCACTACTCGCGCACCTACATCGATGGCCTCGACGCTGAGCTGGCGGCTCACGGGTACGTCCTGCTCGTGCGGCACGGGCACCACACCGCGGAGGGCACCCAGCAGGTCCTCGACACCATCGCGCCTCGTGCCGTCATCCGCTTCGGCGACACGTATCTGACCGGACAAGAGCTCAACGACAGCGGCGGCGGATGGCGCGACGGCCTCGCTGCCCACACGGCTCTTCAAATCCGCCATCTGGTGCACAGCGGACACACCCGCATCGCCCTGGCACTGTCCGATCGCGATTCCCCGTTGGTGGCAACCCGCATAAGGTTCAGCGGGCTTGCAGCGGACAACCTGCGCATTCCCCGACCTGAATCTGTCGTCATTCCAACCGATCGGACGGCCTGCGCCGACGCCGTCGCGGAGTACCTGACACGCCAGCCCGAGGTGACCGCGATCGCCGGTTTCAATGACGACGTCGCCCTGCGTGTCCTGCTCGCGCTTCACGATCTCGGCCGACGAGTGCCGGACGACGTGGCCGTGATCGGCTTCGACGACAACGGGTACGGCGCGTTCAGCAACCCTGCGCTTACCACCATCTACGTGGACGCCGAGTCCCATGGACGTCTCAGCGCCCGCCTCTCCCTCGATCTCGGCGCAGGTAATCTCCGCCCGCCACCTGCCCGCGTCGTCGTCCGTCAGTCCGCCTGACCGGAACTCGCGCGCAGCCCGACCAAGGCAGCACGGCTGCCGCCAACGGGCTGGAGCCGCTGCCGTGGAGCAAACGCGTGACAGAACTTGAGTGGGCGCGGCGTCCAGTGGACCTGCCGTGCTGGTGTGATCACAGGGCACCGGAAGCGCCTGGCCGGCGTCGGAGTCCGCGATGAGCGGCCAGTTCGAGGCCCAGTGCACCGAGGCGTAGAAGAACCAGCCGCCAGCACCGTGGCCATGTTTCGTGGCGGCCTTGCTCAGCTTCTGCAATGCACCGGGACGCAGATCGACTTGGAGGGCCGTCACCCATCCGTCCTGACTTATGCCGATGCCCCAGCCGCTGTGAGGCGTCCGGTCGAATCGTCGAACCATGCGCTGTTTTGGTGCTGGTGCTCCTCGTGCCGATGGAGAGGAGCGGTGGGCCCGTGGCTGTGACCGGCCGTGACCGAAACCTGGGCCGGCCCTCGCGGCGGTAGGGGCAGAAGCCCCTACCGCCGCGAGGGCCGGTGGTCTGTTCTCTGCTGTACATGCTGTCTTCGTAGGTCGATTGACCTGAATGACAGAGGTTCTTGACTCCCGAAGACCGCGTTCAGGGCCGCTTTTCCGGCGGTGGATTCGGGATGAAGCGCGCAGCAAGGGACTCGGATGCGCGGGCCAGGACAGCGACATCGGCACCGACGAGTACGAAGTTTGCGCCCGTCTGTATGTAGGCGTCTGCGGCGACAGGGTCGAAGGCGTTGACGCCGGCGGGAGTGCCGCTGGCCCTTACGTCGGCGATTGCATCGTGCACCGCAGCCATCACTGCGGGGTGGGTCTGTTGTCCGATCAGGCCCATTGAGGCCGCCAGATCAGAGGGGCCGACGAATATCCCGTCGACTCCGTCCACAGAGGCGATCTCGGCGGCGACCGCTACAGCTTCCGTAGTTTCGACCTGGACCAGCACCGACACATGCTCGGCGGCCTCGGCCAAGTAGTTGTCGACGCGGTTCCATCGGGCCGAGCGCGAGAGGGCCGAACCCACTCCGCGGCGGCCACGTGGCGGATAATGGGCGGCCGCGACCACCTCTCGGGCCTGGTCGGCGGAGGAGACCATCGGGACGAGAATGGTGCGCGCCCCAAGGTCCAGAACCTGCTTGATCACGACAGGGTCGTCGCTGGGGACCCGTACGACCGGATCGACTGGGTAGGCCGCGACCGCCTGCAGCTGGGAGAGTACTGATTCCAGCCCGTTGGGGGCGTGCTCCATGTCGATCAGCAGCCAGTCGAGCCCACCGCCCGCACAGATCTCGGCAACCAGTGGACTGCCGCTGCACACCCACATGCCGGTGAGGGGCCGTGTCGCCGACGCCAGGCTGTCGCGCATGGTCGGCCTCATTCGAAGCGGCACGAGATTGTTCCCATCTGTCCGTAGTCACACAGAACAACGTCACCGCGCGATACCCACATCGGCCTGGTGAAGGAACCCGCGAGAATGAGCTCTCCGGCTTCCAGCCGTCCACCGTGCTGATGCAGCTTGTTGGCCAGCCACGCGACACCGTTGGCCGGATGGCCCAGGACTGCGGCAGCAACGCCGCTCTCTTCGATGGTCTCGTTGCGGTGCAGAAGGGCTGCGATCCAACGCAGGTCCACCGCCTCCGGCGGAACGGCATTGCCGCCGACCACCACACCACCGTAGGCCGCGTTGTCTGCGATCGTGTCAACGATCGTGCGTCCCTCGAGCTCGATATGCGAGTTCAGGATCTCGAGCGCCGGCACGACGTACCGGGTGGCCCTGAGGACATCGAGGAGCGTGCAGTCCGGGCCCTCAAGCGCGTCCTTCAGGAGGAAGGCGAGCTCGACTTCGATCCGCACGTTGGAGAAGTCGTCGAAGGGAATGACCGCGCCACTGTCCCAAACCGTGTCCTTCAGGATGATGCCGTAGTCGGGCTCGGTGATTCCGGTAGCCGCCTGCATGGCCTTTGACGTCAGACCGATCTTGCGGCCGATCAGGCGGCGTCCCGCAGCGATTTGCTTGTCCCGCCAGGCGCTCTGGATGGCGTAGGAGTCCTCGACTGTAGCTTCCGGGTGGCGAGCGGTGATCCGTGGCACCACCGAGCGCCCCTCATGCGCCTTGGACAGTTCGGCGGCCAGGTCATTGATGACGTCAGACGGCAGCATTCACGCTCCTTCGGGGATGGCAAAACCGCAAGCGTTCAGCTCGGGGTGACGGGCGGCCAGATCGGCGTTGAGGGAGCCGTTGCGGTGCCGGCGCGCCGCGCGCTCGACTTCCTCAGCGTCCGCACCGCTCTCGATGAGGCCGATCAGCGCCTCATGCTCCAGGACCGCTGCTGCGGCTCTGCCCGGTGCGATGTCGAAGAGCGCACCGCGCAGGTGCCCGAGTCTTCGCCACTCGGCGTCAATGCTCTCGAGCAGGCGAGGGTTGGGGCACTTTGAGTACAGCGTGCGATGGAGTTCCTGGTTGACCTCGCGAAAGACTCGCGGATCGAGATCCGGAAGTCCGCTACGTACCACATCGTTGAGCTTTCGGGCCTGCGTGATGTCGTCAGGTTCCAGGAACGGAGCGGCGAAGGCCGTGGCCGCCCCCTCCAGGACGCTGATTGTCTGCATGGCGAAGCGATACTGAGCACCGTCGACCGCGGCTACGCGCGCGCCGACGTTGCGCTCGAAGGTCACCAAGCCTTCGGCGGTCAGAGCCCGCACAGCCTCACGGACCGGCACCACGCTCATGGACAACTCGGTTGCCACGGAACTCAGGACCAATCGGTAGCCCGGGCCGAACACACCCGCTGCGATCCGCTCCCGAATCCACCGGTAGGCCAGCTGCGACTTGCTCTCCGAACTCGTCGTGCTCACTGCCGTTCCTGCCAATCGGTGTACCGGGCCCGCCACTGCGCATTCATCGGGAACAGACCGTTCACCGCGTGCCCGGCCTTTACCTGCTCGGCGATCCAGGCGTCTTCGTCTTCCTGGGCAAGCGCCGCATCGGCGACCTCGTCTGCGAGCGCGGGAGGGATCACGACGATGCCGTCGGTGTCGGCGACGATAACGTCGCCAGGTTGGACTGTTGCCCCGCCGCAGGCGATGGTCAGATCGTGATCCCAGGGCACGTGGCGGCGGCCCAGCACGGCAGGGTGGCTGCCGGCGCTGAAGACGGGGATACCGATGGCCGCGACCGCTTCGGCGTCACGCACGCCGCCGTCGGTCACAATGCCGGCAGCACCGCGGACGTGCGCGCGAAGAGCAAGGACGTCACCCAAGGTGGCCGATCCCTGCTCCCCGCGCGCCTCGATGACCACGACCTCGCCGGGTGTCACAGCGTCGAAGGTTCGCTTCTGAGCGTTGTAGCCACCGCCATGCGACGCGAACAGATCCTCACGATTGGGGACAAACCGCAGCGTGCGGGCCGTGCCGACAATCTTGCTGCCGGCGGTCAGGGGGGCCAGGCCGTCCAGTGACACGTTGTTCAACCCCCGCTTGCGGAGCTGTGCCGACAGTCCGGCCACGGGCGTGCGGCTGAGCTTGTCGCGCAGCTCCGCGCTGAGCAACGTGTGGGCGGCGGCCGGCTGCGGCACTGATCCGAGTTCGGCGTCGAACGGCTCCGGCAGCGCCCCGAGCTCGGGGTTGAAGGGCACCTGCCCGGCGGCCACAGTGGTGCGCAGCCGCTGAGACGTCGGCGCCCCTGGAGCGTCTGGAGCATCCACCTCGACCTCGACGACGTCGCCGGGAGCCAGCACCCGTGAGCCGCCCGGGGTGCCGGTGAGGATGATGTCGCCGGGTTCGAGCGTCACATGCTGAGTGAGATCCGCGATGAGCTGCTCCAGCGGGAAGATCATTCTTGCGCTGGTGTCCTCCTGGGTGAGTTCCCCATTGACCCAGGTCCGCACACGCAGGGAGGCTGGATCGACCGTGCGTGCGTCGATCAGTTCAGGGCCGAGGGGAGTGAAGCCGTCACCGCCCTTGGACCGAAGATTGGACCCGCCGTCCTGAGCCCGCAGCTCCATCACGCCCAGATCGTTGGCCGCGCACACCCAACCCACGTGCGCCCAGGCATCCTCGCGGCTGACACGGCGTGCATTTGCTCCGATGACCAGAGCTATCTCTCCTTCGCACGTCAGGTATCCGGTGCCCGCTGGCCGCTCGACCTCACCGCCGGAAGCAGCCACTGAGCTGGAAGGCTTGAGGAAGTAGGAAGGATGCGCGGGCGGCGTGCCGCCCATGGCCACGCGCGAGGTGTAGTTGGTGTGGACCGCGATGATCTTTCCTGGGCGCTGCGCTTCCTCCCAGCGGCCCACCTGCCCGGCGCCGTTCACCGTGTGCTCCTCTCAGTAGTATCTGTCGCATGCAGAGCAAAGCCGAGCAGTCCTTCCAGATCCTCAAAGAGCGGATCATGGACGGAACCTACGGGCCTGGCCATCGCTTGGTCATCGATCAGCTCGTGCGTGAACACGGCATTAGCTCCGTGCCGTGGCGCGAGTCGTTGCGCCGCCTGGAGGCCGAAGGCTGGGTCGAGATCGTTCCGAACGTCGGAGCGCTGGTGCGTACATTCGACACCGACGCCTGGCAGCAGGGACTGAGCCTGCTGGCCCGCATCGGTGGCTACGCAACTGCACTGTCGGCCCCGCACCTGTCGCCGGACGACCTGGACACTGCACGTGACCTCAACCGGCGTATGAGCGAGGCGCTCGCCGCTTTTGACCCGGCTGAGTTCGGCCGTCTTAACCGTGCGTTCCATGAGTTGCTGGCCTCCCGTGCGGGAGACCAGCGGCTCGTCAACATGGTGTGCAGTGAGTGGGCGCGACTCGAAGTGATCCGCAAGTCGGCTTACTGGTACGCGCCCGGACGAGCCGAGGCGTCGTTGACTGAGCACGATGAACTCCTCACCCTCATCGAGTCCGAAGCCGATCCCGACGCCATCGAAACGGCTGCCCGGAAGCATGAGCTGCGGACTGTGGAAGCGGTGACCCAGTACGAAGCAGAGGTCCGCCAAGACGGGAACGGGCGTGTCCACGGCTGATCACTTCACTTGCTGGTTCCAGCGGGTGATCAATGCACGGCCGTAGTCATTGCCGTTCGGGTGCCGCAGCGTGGTGTGCACGTGGAACCGCGCGGGCAGCCGGTTGTTGAGCCACACTCCGGCGTGGTGATCGAGTTCGGCGATGATCACCGGGCTCTGTATTCGAAAGTAGAACGGCTGGGAGCCGTCGGTGGCGCCGTACCAGGAGAACCACGTGTCCTCCATGTGGGCGTCGTACTGCGCCAGGGTCGCGGTGCGCTGGCTGTCTTTGAGTAGCAACAAGAAGTCTTCGACCACGGTGCGCAGCAGGCCGCGCTGGGTGCTGTTGAGATCGGCGCCCTGGACTCCTTCGTAGGGAATGACCCGATTGTCCTGGAAGGCACCCGCTACATGGCGCTCGTCGGCCGGGTGCAGCCGGCCTTCTGGCATCTGAGGATCGAGGACCGACGCGTAGACAACGGCGCTGTCTCGCTGGCTGTCGGTCAGTGATCCCACCAGTTCAAGAGCTGTCGCCTCGCGGGCGGCGAAGAGCGGCGGCTGGGTATCGCTCAAGGCAGGCTCCGCGCCGAGGAAGACCGGAGCGATGACGTGCCGGCCTCCCACAGAGACGAAGTTGACGGCGACGTGATGCCCGAAGAGCTGCCAGCCCCAGGGCTCGCGCCGATCCGGCTGCCCGAACACCGAGAACCAATAGCTGCCGGCGTTCATCACGGTCGGCAGGTCCACCAAGTGGCCGAGTACCGCGTTGAGCTCCATCGCCGCAGTAACCCGCTCATAGCCCTCCGGGCTCAGCGAGGCCCGCACCACATCGAGGATCGCCGCCACCTTCTCGGTGGCGAGATCCTCCAGCCGCAAGCCGACTCGGTGGATGACGAATTCGGGATTGCTCCAAGCACGCCACTCCCGAGCCGTCACCGGATAGGCGACAGACTGCCTCTCGGCCTCGGTGAGAGTGGACAGCAGATGGTCCGCCGCCCGCTGCGGCGCATCGTCGACGAGGGGATCGTCCGGCAGTTCGTACAGGCCCTGCCGGACGGTTCCGTCGGTTGTGATGCCCGTGAACGGCTCGTCGTACATCGACTGCCAGACGGCGAGCAGGTCCTGCAGGAACGGTGCCTTGTAGCGATCCTGCGCGAACTCCTCGTAGTCCATGCCCCGGACCTCGGCGAGCTTGGGGTCGTCGAGGTCGAACAGGTAGCGGTTGTAGCTGTCGGTGGGCAGCCCGACCGCTTCCTGCCGTGCGGAGACACGTGCGGTCGAGAAAAAGCCGTCGATGTCCTGGTCGGCGGGGCCGCCCGGTGTCTGGTCGGCCGGGTCGCCTTGACGCTCATGCGGGCTCACGGGTGACTCCTGTCCTGGGGCTGCGGGTATCGGATTAGATCGGCAGCCGGAAGAGGCGCTTGGCGTTGCCCGAGAGCACCATCTCGCGCTCCTTGTCGTCGATCTCGATGGTCTCCTTGAGGAACTCCACGCCCTGGCTCATCCACCCGTAGAAGACGGGGAACGACGAGCCGAACATGTAGTGGTCGGCTCCGTTGACCTTGAGCGCGCACTCGACCTGGTCCTTGCCCCACGAGTGCGGGTGGGTGAGGTCGAAGAAGATGTTGTTCTCCAGGTAGCTCTGGATCTTCTCCCCGCCGGTCGGGTCGAGCCGGGTGATGGCCTCCTTCTTGTTCGACTTGTGCGGGGTCAGCAGCGCGGTGTTGGCGAACCAGTTGCCGCCGAGCATCGTGTGGACGAAGCGCAGCCCCGGCATGCGGTCGAACATTCCGCTGAACAGCTCGCGGCCCACAGCGGTGCCCTGGTCGACGATGCGGCCGTACTCCCGGCGCAGGTTGGTGTAGTCGATGACCGAGCGCCACTCCACCGGCAGGGGAGTATGGTGGACGATGACCGGGATGTCGAGCTTCTCGATGACCTTCAGGTAGGGCTCGAAGACCGGGTCGTCGAGGTAGATCTGCCCGTAGTGGCAAGCCAGCTGGACGCCGACGACACCGAGCTCCTTGACGCACCGCTCCAGCTCGTAGATGTTCTCCTTGCCGCCCCACGGCGGAATGCAAGCCGTGCTGAAGAGTCGGCCGCCCGAGCGCTCGACGATCTCGTGGGCGTTGTCGTTGACCTCGCGACAGGTCTCCAGCGGCAGCCATTCCTGCCACACGGGGACCCGCATGATGCCGTAGTCGACGCCGGCTTCGTCCATGGCGGCGAGCTTGGCCTCGGCGCTGTAGTCGCCGTCGACGTAATTGAGGTTCTGGAAGCCGGCCGGCTTCTCCAGGATCAGTTGCTGGCGCCCGTCCTCCAGGTCGGCAACCCGGGCAATCTCCCCGAAACCGCGCGGAGCGCTGTCGAGGAAGCCGTTGAGGATCTTGGGGTTCGAGAACAGATCCTCAGGCAGGTGGTGGATGTTGATGTCGACTACGGTCATGGGGGAGATCCCTCTCGTTTTACGTCGGATTCTGTGGCTTTCGATGGCCTCGCGCCCACCCTCGCACGGGTGGCGCCGCCGCATCACAGACCAAATCGTGTACGAAATCTGATACGCAACGTAGCCCGGGCTCTGCCCATACCGCAAGTGCTTTCGTAATTGAAATCGTACACGATCTCGTTTACGGTCCTTGCTGTGGCGACGTTCTGCTCGCCGTAGGACCGCCACTTGCCACCGCGCCCGTGATCAAGGGCGGGCCCGTGAGAAGGGACCTCCTCGCATATGAGCGACGTGACCACGCGCGACGTCGAGTACTGGCACGACGCGAACCTCCATCTCGGCCACGTGTGCGTGCCGAAGACCGGCCCCACCCGCGCCGCAGTTCTCCTGCTCCCCGACGCCTACGGGGTCACCCAGCACATGATCGACATCGCCGCGCGGCTGGCGGACCAAGGGCATCCCACACTCGTCGCCGACCTGTGGGGCAACCGTCTCCTGCCGGGCGGCCAGAACGAATTCGGCCCCCTCATCGGCGCCATGGCTAACGACCGTGAAACCTGGCTGGGACGCGTGCGCGCCGCACACACTGCGCTCCTGGACCAGCCCGAGATCAAAACCAGGGACGTCGTCCTGCTCGGATACTGCTTCGGCGGCTCTTCCGCACTCGAGTACCAGCGCACAGGCGGGGCAGTCGCCGGCGCGATCAGCGTCCACGGCGGCCTCGACATCATCGACTTCGACTGGTCCTCCGCCTCCGACGCCCCCGTCCTGGTGTGCACGGGCGCCGACGACCTGATGGCCACGGCCGGCATGCGCGCCGATCTCACCTCGGCGATGAGCAAGGCGGACATCGACTGGCAGATGCACGTCTACTCCCGCACCGTCCACGCCTTCACCAGCCCCATGGCCAAGTCCTCACCCAGGCCCGACGTCGTCGCGTTCAACGCACGCAGTACCGCCCGGTCCTGGCAGGCAACTCTGCGATTCCTGAGCGAGATCGACGAATCGCGCCTGACCGTCTGACCGCTTGGCTACCTCACCCGAAACACGCGCCCACGGAACTCCTGGGCCGAACCGATCCGAGGAACCTCATGACCAGCAGCTCTCTCGACATCGCCATCATCGGCGCCGGACCGGCCGGCCTGGCCGCGGCACTGCGCCTGCACCAGCAGGGCTTCCGGCCTCGCATTTACGAGGCCGCCCCCGAACTCCGGCCGCTCGGCGTCGGCATCGACGTCAAGGTCTACGGCAGCAAGGAACTCGACGAGCTGGGACTCCTCGAGGATTTCCGTGAGATATCCGTCGACGCCCAGGACTCGATCTTCTACAACAAGTACGGCCAGGAGATCTACGCCGAACTGTGCGGTGTGCACATGGGCTACCTTCACGAGCAGCGCTTCGTGCACCGCGGCCGCCTTCAGATGCTGCTCTACCGCACGGTCCTCGAGCGGCTCGGCCAGGATGCGGTCGTTCTGGGCATGCGCTGTTCCGGCTACACCAACCACGAAGACCACGTGACGCTCGACCTGGTGGACCAGGACGGCGAGACCTCACAGGTGACCGCCGACCTCGTCGTCGCGGCGGACGGCATCAAGTCGCCCACCCGCAAGCAGATGCACCCCGATGCCTCCGAGCCCGTGTACTCCGGCATCACCATGTGGCGCGGCACGACACTGATGGAGCCCTTCGGCAGTGGTGGCACCATCCTGCACATCGGCGCGCCCCAGACCTCCAGCATGATCGTCTACCCGATCGCCAACGACTTCGAGGGCACCGGCAAAGTCCTTGTGAACTGGGTCGTCGAGGCCAACCGCGGTGAGTCCATCGAGGACTGGAACCAGCTCGGCAGCGTCGACGAGATCATGCATTACTACGACGAGTGCGACATCGTGCACCTCGACGTCCAGGAGATGCTGCGCAACGCGCGCGAGGTCTACCTGTTTCCCCTCATTCGGCACGACCCGCTGGACACGTGGATCGACGGCCGCGTGGTCCTGATCGGCGACGCCGCCCACGCAATGTACCCGCGAGGGGGCAACGGCGCCTGCCAGGCGATCGTCGACGGCGGCGCGCTTGCCGGGAAGCTGGCAACCATCGACGATGTCCCCGCGGCCCTCAAGGCGTTCGAGGACCAGCGTCTCGCGGCGGTCAACGGGATCGTGATGGCACACCGTGGCGAGGGCTACGAGGTCATCCGTCGCATGGTCGAAGAGCGCACCGGCGGCGAGCGGTTCACCGACATCGAGGACGTGCTCCCTCTCGAAGAGGCCGACGCCATCTTCAGCAAGTACCACGCGCTCGTCGGCCAGCCCCGTCCCGGACACGAGGCCGGCGACACCACCGGGTTCCGCACCAAGGACGCCAACCGCTAGTGGCTCGGGCCGGTCGCGAGCGACGGCCGCGACCGGCCCGGAATCGTAGAGAGGACGGACATGAACTCCAACCGCCCCCACCCCGTCGTCTACGCCGACGACGTCATCCGGGCCGAGATCCTCGCAGTGGAGGAGCGCCGGCGCGAGGCACTCCTCGCGGTCGACCTCACCGCGCTGGACGATCTGTACGACGAGACTCTCGTCCACACACACGCACCTGGGCTCACCCACAACAAGGCCCAACTGCTGGAGCACGTCTCTACTCGCCAGGCCTACCTCGACATGACACGCGGCCCGCTCAGCATCCGTCTCATCGGTGACGTGGCCATTGTGACGGGACGCATCACCAACCGGCTCGACAGCCCCGACGGTACAGAACGCATTGTGCGCGGGCAGGTCATTCAGGTGCTGCGCCGCTGCGAGGACGGCGCCTGGCGCTTCGTCAGCTTCCAAATGACCCCGGACGGCGAGCACGTCTGGCCGGCCACAGAGTCAGAGCGAGCGGGTCTCGAAGACACGACGATCGAGCAGAAGGGTGCAGGCGCATGAAACTTGCGCGCTTTCACGTCGCCGGCGGCCCCGTCCGGCTCGGCCGAGTCGACGGCGGTCAGATCACTGATATCTCCGAGGACGTGGGTACCTCGCTGCGGGCAATCCTCCCGGATCTGACCACGCTGAAGGAACGCATCTCGCAGTCACGGGGCCAGACGTACCAGCTGGCTGACATCGTCCTGGATGCTCCGATCGACGAGCCGCAGAAGTTCCTCGGCATCGGCATGAACTACCGCGAGCACGCTGAAGAGGCGCGCCAGGCGGGGATCCCCATTCCCACGAGCCAGATGTGGTTCAACAAGCAGGTCTCGTGCATCGTCGGACCGCATGACGACGTCGTGAAGCCAGAAATCTCGGATGAGCTCGACTACGAGATCGAACTGGGCGTCGTCATCGGTCGTCGCTGCAAGCATGTGTCCGCGGAAGATGCCCGATCTGTGATCGCGGGCTATCTCGTGGCCAACGACGTGTCCGTCCGCGACTGGCTGCAGAAGCGTTCGCCCACCTTCACCCTCGGTAAGTCTTTCGACACCCATGGTCCCCTCGGCCCCTGGCTCACTACGGACGACGAGATCTCAGATCCGCTCGCGCTGCGCATGACCCTCTCTGTAAACGGAGAGGTGCGTCAGGACTGGCCCACGAGCGACATGATTTACGACATATACGAACAGATCGCCTACCTGTCGCAGGTCTTCACACTCATGCCGGGAGATATTCTCGCCACCGGCACCCCCTCCGGTATCGGCGCTCCGACCAAGAACTTCTTGCGCGTCGGTGACGTGGTGCGAGCCGAAATTCAGGGCCTTGGCGTCCTGGAGAACCGCATCGTAGAGGAAGCCTGAGCTGTGACCGAACGGATCAGCATCGAGCTTCCCGGCTTTGGACATGCCAATCCGATCCCGGTAGCCAGTCGGATTGGACCCTTCCTGGCCTCGGGGGCCCTCACCGGCCGCGATCCCGCGAGCGGAGTACTGCCGACGGGCCTGGACCAGCAGGTTGTCAACGTCTTCGCACACGTACGGGCCCTCGTGCGTGCCGTGGACGCCAGCACCGACAGCATCCTGAAGATGACCTTCCACTTGGCCGACCCGCGCGACCGGGAAACACTCAACCGTGAGTGGCTGGCCATGTTCCCCGACCCCGCGCACCGGCCGGCACGCCAGGTCATCGCCGCGCGGCTCGATGGAAGAGCGCTGGTGCACTGTGACCTGCTCGCCGTGCTTCCCGAGCCGTCCCCAAGTACCTCAACGCCCCCGGCCGCCTGAAGCGGGAGGAACCATGACGACCCCCACCCCCATGAACTACGAGGCGCCCCGCGCCATCAAGAGAATGCTCTTCTCCGCGTGGGCACTGTTGGACTCGCTCTCGCCGGAGCTGCGTGATCGGATGCATCAGCCGGAGATGGGTGACCCACGGCGCTGGGACTGGGACTTCATTCCCAAGCCCGACCGCACCGGCGTCCCACTCAGCAAGCTGGACAGTCATCAACGGACCCTGGCCCACACCCTGTTGAAGTCTGGGCTCAGTCTTCGCGGCTACAGCCAAGCCTTGGCAGTGATGGCAGCCGAGAACATTCTGCGTGAACTCGACGTCATCGAGCGCGAGTTCGGTGTCTTCGCCGGCGACTTCCGCAGCCCGGACGCGTACTGGTTCACGATCTTCGGACGCCCCGGCTTCGAGGACACCTGGGGATGGCGTGTCATTGGCCACCATCTGTCGCTCAACTTCACTGTGGTCACCCAGCGATACCTGACCGTCACCCCCCTCGCCATGGGAGCAATGCCGATCCCTGCCGGGGTCCTCGACCCGCTGGGTGAACACGGTCGTATGGCATTCGACATTCTGCACTCTCTCGCGCCCGATCTTCGAGCCCAAGCCGTCATCCACGACGTGGCGCCCGCCGACTTCGTCACCCGCCAAGTGCCCCGCGTCGGCGCCGAAGAGTGGCCCGACCCGGTTGACCTCGGCATCGTTGGCTACACCACGACCGACGAAGACCGACGCAAGCTCCGGTTCACCAAGGACGCCCCCTCTGGCATCAGTGGGGCCGACCTCAGCGGTAGCGAACTGACAGCGGTCCGGGAACTGCTGATGCGCTACGTCGAGACCGGCCCAGAGGAGATCACCACCCAGTACCGGGACGAGGTGTTCCGCGAAGACCCGTCCACCCTGCACTTCGCCTGGGCCGGCGGCACCACCCCCGACACCGCGCACTACTACCGCATCTCAACGCGCGGCCTGCTCGTCGAAGCAGACAACGCCGTCGCCGCCGGCCAGCACAAGCACACCGTCTGGCGTGACCTCAACAACGATCTCGGGCACGATCTCCTGCTCGACCATTACACGCGGCACGGACACCATGGCGACCACCTCAATCGCCGACTCGTCTCCAACCGGCCCGATGACAGCAGCCCCCTGCAGACCGATGCCTGGTATCCGCCCCAGGTCTACGTGAAGCGCTGATCGTGAGCGCCCCGGCGCACCCCCAGCCCGAGTCGTATGCGACCCGGTGTCCCGAGACTCAGCAGGATGCGTCTCGGGACACCGGGTTTTCTTCGAACCACTGGCTCACGAAGTCCAGCAGAGCGCTGACCTTCCGTGGCGTCGTCCCTTCCGCACCGTGGACCGCGCACAGCACGCGCTCTCGCCCGTGGAACAGAACCTGCAGTTTCCCCGCTGCGATTGCGGGAGCTGCAGACCGCAGCGGCAGTAGGGCGATGCCTCTGCCGCGGACCACCGCCTTCTGCAGCGCGAGGTAGGAGTTCGTTGCGAAGGAACTGTGGACGATCTTGTGCACTGCTTCTTCGCCTGTAGATCTCAGCCGCCAGTAGACCTCATGGTCATGGGTGAGACAGGCATGTTGTGCCAGCTCATGGATCTCCCGCGGGCGACCTCGTTCGTCCAGGTAGCTCGGCGATGCGCACAGCACGAAGGGCAATGTGGCGATGCGGCGCGCTGCTATGCGTGATTCGCGCAGGGGTCGCGTCTGGAAGGAGACGTCGAAGCCGTCGTCCAGGAACGCGTACGCGCGATCCTGGACGCCACCTAGTGCGAGGCGGACGTCGACCTCGGGGTGGAGAACGGAGAAGTCCGCGATCGCGTCCCCCAGCTCAAGGCTACCGAGCCACTTGGGACAGATGATTGACAGCGTTCCTGACAGAACGGAGTTGGCCTTCGCCAGATCACGTTCCTCGTGCTCGATCTCAGCGAGCACACGGCGAGCGAAGGCGCTGTGGCGCACTCCGTTTTCTGTCAGGGTCACGGAGCGAGCGGTCCGATTGACCAGTCGCACGCCCAGATCTTTTTCGAGTGCTGCGATGTGCCGCGAAACCGACGATGCAGAAGTGCGCACCAGCTCGGCGGCCCCGACGAAGGTCTCCGTATCGGCTACGGCAACGAGGCTGCGCATGACCTGCAATCGATCCACCGTGCATGCCTCCACGTACCCGAACATCCCCGCCCGATCATGGTGACCTTTATTGCAAGTTCACGCAAGGAAACGGGCTGAACATCGCATTCGTGGGGTCGCGACCCCGGCGCCTGCTGGGCGCCGGGACTCAAGCCGGATCTTGCAACGGTCAGTCCTGGCGGTAGCCGGCCCGTGCGAACTCGTTGTAGGGACACGGCTGCACGGTGGCGCGGATACGGTTCAGTCCGAGCTCTGCGTCCGGCGCCACGTCGCCGCCCGGGTGGTCGCCCCAGGTCACTGTCACCTTGGTCCCCGGCTTGGCCTGCTCCTGGGAAACGAGTGCGAGGCTGAGCATCGTGCCGTAGGGGTCGCTGAACGCGGTGTACTCGGTGTTTCCGACCAGTTCGCCGTCGATCTCGACCCGCTGCTTCGCCAGAGTGTTGATGATGCCGTGGTCCTTGCCCAGAGCCGACTCCACATCCTCCGGGCGCATCACCAGAGTCACCTTGTGACGCCGCTCGGCATCTTTCAGTGCGCGCAGTGCGTCACGACCGAGGAAGTCGTGGTTGAAGGAAATGGACCGGCCGTAGTCCAGCTCGTACGGCGTGACGTAGTAATCGGCGATCTCGGGCGAGTAGAAGCTGCCGTGCAGCGGCTGCATACCGTCCGGAGTGTGGAGCGGCAGCCAGGAGCGGTACGCGGTCTGCGCGGTACTGCCGTCGTAGATCGCCGGGATCGGAGCGGGCACCCAGCCGCCTTCGGCCTGGGCCGTCGGGTAGGCCAGCGAACCCACGAGCTCGAGCCCGAACTGCTCTCCGGCCTTCATCAGGGCTTCCTTGACCGGCGCGTGGTCGGCATGGTCTCCGATGAACTCGTAGCCGGGCTGGCCGGCCATGCCGTGGCGGAGCGCGCGGAACGTCTTCCCGGCGAGGCTGACGTCCGAGGCGTGGAAGAACTTGGTTCCCGGCAGCGGACCTCCGAAGGCGGCCTCGATCATCTGCTGCGCGTACGGGCCCTGGACCTGGTAGCGGAAGAAGGGTGGGATGTGGGAGGCGTCGCGCGAGCAGTCGGGATCGCTGCTCAGGCTGACGTCGTACCCCTGCTGTTGCGCCTGGTAGGTGATCCAGTTCTGGAGGGTCGGCCTGCCGGTGATGACGTAGTCCTGCTCACCCCGGCGGAGCAGGATGGCGTCGCCGATCAGGTACCCGTTCTCGTTCACCACGACGAGCTGCTTGGCCTGGTTGATGGCGAAGTTCTCGTAGTTGTTCGCACTCAGCTCGCTGAGCATGCGCGTCGCCTCTGGCCCCGTCACGAACGTGTCCCACATGTGGTAGGAGAGGTCCATGAGCGCGACGCTGTTCTGCCAGGCGGCCTGCTCCTTGCGCCAGCCGGAGTACTCCGGCTTGACCACTGGCGGGGTCCAGATCTGCGGCCTGTCCGTCCAACGGAGCCGCACGGCAGAGCCCGCTTTGTTGATGCCGTCCTGCAGGCTGGATGATGCCATTGCCGTTCCTCTCGTCCTGGCTCGCACAGGGCAAGCCGCCGGATGACAGACGTATGGCAACATGGAAGACGTCTGATAACAAGTGCTCGGAGAGGATTGCTCGTGAGTGAAGCTGTGACGCCCTGGGACGACGCGTTCACCCACATCCTGTGGCGCGCCCAGAATGCCGTTCACCGAAAGGTTCAGTCGAAACTCGATGACTCCGGCGTCACGGCGACGCAGCTCGGCCTGGCCGTGCATCTGGATGAGCTGGGACCCCTGTCCGCCGCCGACCTGTCCAGGGGCTTTCACATTGCTCCTCAGAGCGTCGGCACGGCGCTCAACCGCCTCGAGAAGCTGGACTGGGTACGCCGTACCCCCCACCCGGTCTACCGCCGCGTCGTGCTCTACGAGCTCACGAGCACTGGACAAGCCGGCGTCGCCTACGGGCGGCAGACCATGGCGGACGTGAACGACAGCGTGACATCGGGCCTCACGTCCGCCGAGGTCGCCCAACTTATTCGGCTGCTCTGCACGGTCACAGGGCAGGCCGACTCGCTGGCGTCGTAGTGATCCTCACGTCCTCCGCCCGGAGGTGGCGGCGACGGCTGCGGTCAACGAATGCGCACCACGTCCATGTCGCTGCCGACCAAGACGCTCCCGTCGTAGCCTCGCTGTGCCCAACGGTGCCATTTGCGGGGGGAGAGCGGTT
Organism: Streptomyces sp. NPDC059785; assembly: GCF_042732375.1. Lineage (NCBI taxonomy): Bacteria > Bacillati > Actinomycetota > Actinomycetes > Kitasatosporales > Streptomycetaceae > Streptomyces > Streptomyces sp. NPDC059785. The sequence continues at coordinate 200,582 of NZ_JBHWHV010000001.1, read as the reverse complement.
CCTCGGCCATGTCGCCGATATGGCTGAGGACCAATCGTTCTACGTCTGCGCTCTGGGCGACTTGGCCCACCTTTTGGACTTCCACGTGCCCCTGCAGCAGATGGTCGGCGACCGCGGCGGGACCCGACCACCCCTGCACGTTGATGGCCTCATGAACCAGCACGTCCGAGCCGCGCGCCAGGGAGGTCAGATTCGAGCTGTAGGTGGTGTCGCCTGAGAAGGTGACGGAGCCGTAGTCGGTCTCGAAACGGTAGGCGAAGGCGGGAAAGACAGGACCGTGTGGCACGAGCACCGCTGTCACACGCACGCGATCGTCCTCCATCACCAGAAACGGCTTCATGGCGGGTGCCGTCTGCTGGTAACTGGCCTTGACCGGCGGTTCGAGCTCGTGTACGTCGGCGAGGCTCCGAATGTCACGGATGCCTGAGTCGCGCATGAAGATGTTGGTGCTGTAAGCGAAGGCAGCGTTCGACTGATCGAAGAACTCCTCGAGCCCTGGCGTCGGATCGCTCGGGTTTGTCGTTTGAGAGGTGCCGCCGCCGAACTTCGGGGGCAGTCCGCCGGCAGGGCCTGGGCCGTACACCGGCGTCGGCCCAGGAAGGGTGTCACCCTGGGCAGGCGTCTGAAAGCCGCCCAGAAGAAACACTTGAAAAAGTTCCGCTACGTGGTCGGCGTGCAGGTGGGTCACGAAGACTGCACGCAGGTCTGCCCATGCCAGACCAGCCTCCGTGTACTGCGTCACAGCTTTGCGTCCGGCGTCGACCAGATAGGTCGCCCCGTCGACGATCAAGGCAGAGGAGATACCGGCGCGGCGCAGATTGGGCGGTGGGCCGCCTTGTGTACCGAGGAGCACCACCGAGGCGCCGCGCCGAGACGACCCCGTCGAGTGCGGAGCCGGTCGGGTCGACGCGGATACCGGGGAAGGCAGCATCGCCGCTGCGGTTCCGAGCGCGCCGGCCGTCGCGAGGACTCGTCGACGCGTCGTCCCTCGCTCGGAAGAGCGGACAGAATCGGTAGTGCCGTCCGTCACCACCGAACAGCACGGAGTGATGGACGTCTCGTCTTGCGGAAGCCGGGACGAGGGGCCGTTCGTCTGTCGCACGCCGCGCGTCCTACCGGAGTAGGGGGTCGACAAGCCGTTGCGTGGTGCGCTGAGTGGGGCTGCCGACGAAGTTTGCGTCCGATGAAGCACTGGGCCCTCCATCTTGCTTGTGAATTCGTTGCGAGCACAGAGGTCACGACGAGAGACGGTGCGCCTTCTGCAACGGGAGGCATATGTTCCGAGACCTGCTGACTGCGCTTGCGAAGGTGGGCCGCGGTAGTCGACGGGCGCAACCGGCACGACTCGGAGCGCGCACGTACTGCGCGGTCAACCGGTGCATGCGCAGCCCCTCCGCATGTTGGTGGCGTCACAGGTTCACTACTTGGAGGTTAACTACGGGGGGCAACATCTGTGGCCCAGCTGTTTCGTGTGACAGGCGCAAGCTATGTATGCAGGTTGCGGTGGCTGCCTACGTGCGTGCAGGTCGTGGGGCGCCGCTCAGCGCAGAGACAACAGCATCAACGCGCGAGCGCGTGTCGGTGTGTTCCGGTAAAGGCGGCTGCGCAGTGTGGCGACGGTGCTCGGCTCCCCCTGGCGGTCCATGCTCTGTCGCTGCCTGGCACCGGCATCCGCAGGCGGAGCGATCGAGGTACCGCGCACTCACATTTCATACAGCTCTTCCGGCTCGGGTGAAGCTGGTACTCGAGCCACTTATCAGCGGTCCGCCGATGCCTCCCGCCCCGGCCCCCTGATCATCGACAACAGGAGGGGGAAGTCACGCCAGATCTGAAGGCCTCGCTATGAAGCTGCGAAAAGATGACGGGGGCGACGATGTGTCCGGCCGTGTGAATCGTCCGCAGAGGCGTGCTCGGAAAAGGCGGAGTGGTGGCCGTCCTTGGCGTCGAGTTCATTGCCTCGAGCCATGGGCTCGGCTGCCAACTGTTTGCTGCGGCCCAAGACCTCGACGCGTGCCCTGCGGCGTCTCAGTCTCGCGGCCGGGCCGCAGCAGGCAATAGTCCCTCTCGGTGGTGGCTCAGCTGTCGGCTGCTGGACCGCGGCCGTCGCTGACCTGCTCGCATGGCACATAAGGGGGTTACGAGTTGGTCAGGGCAAGTAGCTGTTCGTCCAGTTGTCGGTGGTCATTTCGATATTCCCGCGGAGGGTGTGCAGTTCGTTGATGAACGAGACGGTGGTCTTCCAATCCGCGTTGCTCATCTTGGCACTGGTCGGCCAGTTGACCAGCGGTAGGCTTTTGTCGATCACTGACGCGGGTACGCCGGGCAGCGTTTCCTTGGCGGTGTTTTTGACCGTGGCGGAGTCGAGATGGGTGTGCAGGTAGGCGGTTGCCTGCTGCACTGCTGTGGCAGTCTTCTTCGCGATGGCGGGATGATCGCGCAGGTAGCTGCTGCGCGCTACGAGCAACTGGCCGTAGCCCACCTTGTCGTTGGACCACACCGGCACTCGGGCCGCGTCGGCGAGCACGAGGCCGTCACCCGAGTGCTCGATCTCCAGCGGTGTCGGTTCAGAGGTGGCGAACCAGCCGATCTGCCCGGTCTTGAGGGAGGCTTCGTTCGCTGCGGGGCTGAGGAGTGACACCCACTTGATGTCGTCGGGCTCGACGCCATAAGCCTTGAGGAAGATACCCGCCTGAGCTTTGGTGTTGGTGGAGCTCGAGCCGCCGGTGGAGCCCACCAACGCCTTGGCGACCTGATCCGGGGGTGTGTCGGCGGTCAGATGGTGTTTCCGGGCGAAGTCGGTGCTCACCACCAGCCCCAGGGGATTGCCGTCACCGTCGTGGGCGATGGCAGTCTCCTTCAGGTCTCGCGAGAGGGCAGAGAGAAACGTGGTGGGGCTGGAGTTGAGAAACTGCACGGAGTCGGATTCGAGCGCAGTGGTGGCGATCGAGGGGTTCAACGTCACCACCTTGACGTTGAGCCCTTGCTTGGCGAAGTAGCCCTTGGCCGCGGCGATGCGTATGGGCATGTCAAAGATGTTGCCGCCGACGCCCATGGTGATCGATGCAGATCCATCGGAGCCCGTGTCATCGCATGCTGTCAACAGCGCCGCGGAGAGTACGACGCTTCCTGCTGCCGCCAGCACTCTGACACGGACGAAGGCGCGAGTGTCACGAGACGAGCCGATGTACGGGATGCGACGTTTCATCAGGTCTCCTGTCACCTTGCCGACCGGCTAGGTCGGGCTGCCGCGTGGATCGCGTGTCCGGTGGATGCCGCCATAGTGCGCGGTCCGTCGTCTCCCAGGTGATCACGCTGCTCCGCTGTGCGTCGCAGGTTCCCCTCGGCGGCGTGCAAGGTATTGGCGAGAAGCATGGCAATGGTCATGGGACCGACTCCACCTGGTACGGGGGTGATGCGTTCCGCGATGCCACGAAGCTCGGCGGCGCGGACGTCGCCTACGAGGCCGCCGGGTGTGCGGTGTATTCCGACATCGATGACTGTGGTGCCGGGGGTGATGTGCTCGCGGCCGATCAGGCCGGGCACACCCGCCGCGACGATGACGATGTCGGCACCGCGTGTCACAGCCCCCAGATCCGTGGTGTGTTCGTGGGCGACGGTGACCGTGGCCCCCCGATGCAGCAAGAGCTGCGCGAGGGGACGGCCTACGAGTTCTCCCCAGCCGACGATCGTGACATACGAGCCCTTCAGCTCGACGTGCTCGGCGTCGAGAAGAGCCACCACACCGATGGGAGTGCACGGGCGCAGGCCGGTTCTACCACGGGCGAGCAGGCCGGCGCCGGCAGTGGTGAGACCGTCCACATCCTTGCCGACCGGGATGTGATCAATCAGGGTTGCTGCGGACAGCTGGGGCGGTAGCGGGAGCTGCAGGAGGATGCCGGAGACTGCGGTGTCTGCGGCCAACGTGTCGATGACGGAGGCGACTTGATCCTGAGTGGCGTCAGAAGGAAGGTGCCGATGTACGTCGCGCATGCCGGCCTCGCGTACGGCGCGCCGCTTGGCCGCGATGTAGACGGCACTCGCTGGATCGTCGCCCACCAGAATGCTGGCCAGGCATGGTACGACGCCTCTGGCTGCCAGGCGGGTGACCTGCGTGGTCACGTGAGTCCGAACGTCCCGGGCGATGCCGGTGCCGTTGATCGTGACGGTCATGGTGGTAGCCGCCGTTCATGCGAAGACGATGGTCTGGTTGCCGTGACGGATGACCCGGTCCTCGGCGTGCCAGAGCACGGCACGGGAAAGCACTGCACGTTCGACGTCGGCGCCGCGGCGGGCGAGTTCGGCTGCGGTGTCCGCATGAGTCACCCGGACGACGTCCTGCTCGATGATGGGTCCTTCGTCGAGCTCGTCGGTGACGTAGTGGGCGGTGGCGCCGACGAGCTTCACTCCTCGCTCTTTCGCCTTGGCGTAGGGGCCGGCGCCGATGAATGCAGGCAGGAAGGAGTGGTGGATGTTGATGATGGGCACTCCGATGCGTTCGATGTACTCACCAGAGAGAATCTGCATGTAGCGGGCCAGAACGATGAAGTCGACGTTGTCCTTGAGCAGGCGCAGATGCTCGGTCTCGGCCGCCAACTTCGCTGGGCCCATGGAGGGGACGTGGAAGAAGGGGATACCGAAGCCGCGCACTTCTTCGGCCGTGTCGGGGTGGTTGGAGATCACCATGGCGATGCTGACAGGGAGTTGGCCCTGGCGGTGACGCCACAGTAGATCCAGCAGGCAGTGGTCGGACTTGGAGGCGAAGATCGCGACCCGCTTGGGCACGGACATGTCGCGGAGGGTGTAGCCGAGGGAGTAGGTCTGGGCCAGGTCGTCCAGCGCGGTTCGAATGCCGGGCAGGGCGGCCGACAGACCGTTCATTTCGAACACGGCGCGCTGGAAGAAGGTGCCGTTGTGCGAGCGGTCGGAGTACTGGTCCAGGGACAAGATGTTGGCGGCGCGTTCGCTGAGCACTGAGGTGATCGCCGCGACGATTCCCGTCGCGTCGCTGCCCTTCACGATGAGCGACGCCTGCGGTGGGGGCGACTTGTCTGTCTTCATCTGGCGGGCCGTCGAGGGCGCGGTGCGTGCGGTGGTCATGCGGGGCCTTCCTTCAAATAGGAGGCGACCCATTGCGAGGTCGCCGCGAGCCCGCCGAAGGTGTAGAAGTGGATCTTCACTTCGCCGTGCCGCGCAGGGTCCAGGCCCTCGGCCAGGTCGTGAAGGAATCGGTTCGGGCCGGCGGTGCCCATCAGGTTGGTGAGCGACAGGCCGTACTTCTTTGCGATAGAGGCGCTGGTGCCCACGCCGAAGCGGGATGCGTAGGACATCAGCCGCCGTACACCGGCCGGACCCGGCACGCCGATCCGAATCGGGAGCGTGATGCCCCGCTCGCGCACCGCCTCGATCCAGGTGAGCACGGGGGCGACATCGAAGGTGAACTGGGTGATGATGCTGCCACGCAACCCCAGCTCGGTCAGCGCCTCGGCCTTGCGTACGAGCGCCGACCACAGCATGTCGTCAGTGATGGCGGGGTGGCCCTCGGGATAGCCGCTGATTCCGACGTGGCCGACGCCGTGCTGTTCCAGCAGCCCGCTCCTAACGAGAGAGAGGGAGTCCGGGTAGGGGCCCTCGGGCCTGTTGGGGTCTCCTCCGACGACGAAGACCTGGTCGGAAGCATCGACGGTCTGCAGTCCAGTGAGGAAGTCCGTCAGCTGCAGCCGGGATCCGATTCGGCGTGCCGATATGTGCGGCACCGGCACGAACCCCGACCGCTTGACAGCACGAGCCGCCGACAGGCGCAGGGCAGGATCCTCGTTGCCAAGAAAGGTGATGTTGATCCGGGTCCCCTGAGGGATGAACGCGGCTGCTTCATCAAGTTTGGCGACATCCTTGCCGGTCATCTCCAAAGAGAAGCCATCGAGCAACGATGTGCCCACCGCCGCGGGTGCTGTACTGCCGAAACTCATGCTGCTCCTTACGAGGAGAACGTTCCTGGCCTATCCGGCGTGTGAGACGGCCGACGTCAGCCCTGGCGGGCCTTGCGGTACTTGGTCCGCGCGAAGCTGTTGAGAGGCGCGGACTCGACGGTGGCGCGGATCTCGGTCTGCTCGTGCGGCTCGACGACCGGCTTGGCCGACACGGGGTTCTCGCCCCACAGCAGCCGGACCTCGGTGCCCGGCTGTGCGAACTCCTCGTCCACGACGGCCAGCGACACCACGGACTGGTCCCGCACCACATAGCCGCAGTCCATGGAGATGCCCACCTGGCGGCCGTCGGCCAGCACGGCGTCCATCTGGTACTGCCCGTATCGGGCCTTCGGGAGGTTGAAGTACTTGTTCCTCGGCCCAGGCGTCCACAGCGAGGAGAACACTCCTGCGATGTCTTCGGGGTGCCACACCAGGGTGACCTTGCGGCGGTGCGGCTGGCCGGCCCGAGCCTGGAGGGCCTCACGGCCCACGAAGTCGTGGTCGAACTTGATCAGTCGCCCGTAACCCAGGTCGTACGGGGTGATGTAGTAGTCGGAGATGTCACTGGAGGACATGCTGCCGCCCAAGGAACCTGCGCTCGTGGCAGGCAGCCACTCGCGGTAACCCTGAAGGTGACTGTCGGTGAAGATGGCCGGCATGGGGCCCGGAATCCATCCGGATTCCAGGTTCGCGGTCGAGTAAGCCATCGAGCCGACCTGCTTGATGCCGAACTCCTGGCCGAGCTCCAGGATCGTCGCGTATACCTCGGCGCCCTCTTCCCACGGGCCGAACAGCTCGAAGCCGACCTGGCCGGCCATTCCGTGCCGCAGGGCACGGACCTGCCGCCCGGCGATCGTCAGGGTCGTCATTCCGAAGAACTTGACGTCGGGCAGCGGTCCGCCCGTGACCTTCTCCACCAACGGACCGGCCGACGGCCCCTGGACCTCGAAGCGGTAGAGCTTCGGGGGCCGGCCTCCGCGCTGGACGGACTGCGGGTCGCGCTCGACGGTCACGTCCCAGTCGCCGCTGAGCGCGTTGTATTCGACCCAGTCGATTACCGTGCGTCGTCCGACGAGGTCGGCAGACTGGTCACCGAGTCCGACCAGTACGCAGTCACCGATGTAGTACCCGTCGTGATTGACGGCCACGAACTGCTTGGCCTTGTCGTTGCCGAAGCCGGTGAAGCTGTTGACACCCAGGTATGTCAGCAGCCGGACGGTGTCGGGCCCCTGGATGAACAGATCGACCATGTGGTGGGACTGGTCCAGCAGCGCGCACGTCGTGTGCCACGCCATGGCCTCGTCGCGCCAGTTGGTGTGTTCGCTGGGAACGAACCCCAGACCATGGGAGAACGCCCTGATCGGCTGGTTGCGAATCAGATCGACGGGGTTCCCGACGCGATCGACCGCTGCCTGCAGAGTCTCAGGTGCTGCCTTGTTCACGGTGAGCCTTCCATCCGGCATGTTGAGGAATTCGGCGTTTGAGGGCCGGCCGGCTCCTGGTCGGGGCTGGCGGCGCATAGCCAACGTTGGCAAGGGAGGCCGGGCCGCGGCATCGGCGTCGGTCCCAAAACAGTGGGGTCGACGCTTGTGGCGGGACACAGTGCCGTGGTGGCCCGTCTGGAGCACAGTGGTAGGCAGTAACCCGTTGACCAGGTGGTGGCCGTGCGATATCCAGAAGGCGGATCGAGTCCAGGTCCGGTTTGGCGCTGTCGGGAAGGAGTGACGAGCCCGTGGTCGTACACCGAGGCTGGACCGTTGGACGCGTCGAGTGCCTTCTCTCCTTGCGTCGAGCCCGATGACCGCGCAGCCGGACAGCGGCCCCATTGGCCTGCGGCAGGTGGTAGCCCTCTGCGGAGAGCTGTCCAGCCTGGCGACGACGGACTGCGACCTCGAACAGGTCGTCGCTCTCGTCGCCGAGCGCGCCGGAGTGTGGGCGACCGTCGTGGACGACTCACTGGCCCCCCTCGTGAAGAGCCCCAGCCCGCCCGGTTCCGTGGGTACGCCCGCGCACAGGCTCACGAATGTGCTGGAGAGCGATACGCAGACAGTCGCGCAGCTGGTGGCCGCCGCGTCGAGCATGCGCCGCGCCCTGTCCCTGCCGGCCTCGGGCGCATCGGCGGCGTCACTGGTTGTGGCGCCCGTTCTGGTGGGTGACGACGCGGTGGCGTACCTGGTGACCGCCGGTCACGACGTCGACGAGACCGGCGAGGACGCCCGCATCATGGTGACGGAACACGCGGCCATGGTCTGTGCGGTCGTCCTCGGCCGACGCCGCATCGTTGCCCTTGCTGCTGGTCGTGCACGCCGTGAACTGTTCGACGGACTTGTACTGGTCGGCGATCGCACGGAGGCGGACGTCGACGGCTGGGCTCAGCATTTGGGCATCGATCCGGGCGGTCGCCACCGGGTGTTGGTGGTGGCGCTGTACCCCGGCACGGGAAAGCCCGCTCCTGCTGCGATCGATATGGTCGAGCACATGCTCGCCACACGCTGCCCGGCGGCCATCGTCGTGAACCGTGGATCCGAGGTGGTCGCTCTCGTGCCAGGTGATGACGACACCGAACTCACGCGGCAGCTCACCGCATTGGCCCGGCTGTGCCGGGAGGCCGTCGCGGTTCGATTCCCCGACGTGCGCTCGATCGCAGGGCTCGGCGACGCGCACCCGGGCGCGGCACGAATCAGCGCCTCCTACGGTGAGGCACGAAGAGCCGTGGACATCGGGCGTTTGATGGCAGGGTTGTCGGACGTGATCGTGTTCGCCGAACTCGGTGTGCACCGCCTCTTCGCACAGGTCCGGAATCCTCGTGAGCTGGGTGGCTACGCTCGTGATGTGCTGGGAGAGCTCATCGATCACGACCAGAAGAACGGCACCGAGTACTGCGGGACCCTGGCGGCCTACTTCGGTGAGAACGGCAGCCTGCGGCGCGCGTCGGCCCTCATGCACACGCACCCCAACACGGTGGCCTACCGCGTTCACCGGGCGGAGGAGATCACCGGGTTGGACCTCAGTTCCTACTCCGACCGGCTTGCCGTGCAGGTGGCTCTTGAGATCGTCAATGGACTTGGAGGCAACCCGTGAGGGACGTCCTGGCCGCGCGAGGTGCGCCTCTGCTCGGTGCGTACGTCGTACCGGAATCGGGGGAGCGAGAGCCTGCCGCGGCTGCCGCGGCCGCAGTTCGTGCCGCCGGCGCCGACCTGATCGCCACGGCGACTTCGGGGCCCGAACGGCGGCGATACACCAGCACGAACCAGGCCATCGACCTGGCTGCAGCCTGCCAGGACAGGACCGGGGTCCCCGCGTTGTCCACAGTGACGACCTGGAGCCGGACCGTGATGGCTCTGCAGGCCCATCTGCTCGGGGCTCACGCTCGTGGAGTCACCCGTCTGATCTGCGGGGCGGGGAGCGCCCCACCCGTCGGAAACATCGCCCAGACAGACGGGCGGTGGACGGTGGACGCCGTCGGATTGATCGAACTGCTGGGCGGACTCAACGAGGGCGTCGACCGCCATGGCCTCCGACTGGAAAGCCCGACTCACTTCGATATCGGGGTCAGGATCAGGGCAGCGCCCAGGCTGTCCGCCGTCGACCGGGCCAGGACCCGTCGCAAGATAAAGGCCGGAGCGCACTTCATCGTGAGCAGTCCGGTCTATACGCAGGGAGCCCTTGACGCCCTGCTGGAGGCGGTCGGGGGAGCCGTGCCCGTGCTGGCTACCGTCCACCCACTGCGCTCCTTGGACGAGGCGAACTTCCTGCGGCAGGAACTGCCGGCTGGCTGTCTTCCTGATGCGCTCATCGAACGGCTCGAGCGGGCTGGTGACCGGGTCGGCGAGGAGGGGGAATGCATCGCCGTGGAACTCGCCGCGCAGTTCGCCGGAGCCACGCAGGGCGTCATCCTGTCCCGAGCCGACCGGCCGGATCTCGTCTCCCGCGTGCGCTCCGCGCTGCCTCGCCCGGTCATTGGCTGAACCCGCCGACTTCCAGGGGCACCGACACGAACAGGCAAGACGCGTGGACGCGAACCACCGGCCTCGGGACGGTGCCTGCATGTTGCACTGGCCCGAGGCAGACGCAAGATACGACGGCCGCCACCGGCGGCACTCTCGCTTCCTCCGAATCCATCAAGAGCTACTAGCGGTGGTTTGTTGACGGCGGACCGTGGTGGTTGTACGCCCGAGGTGAGAGCCTCAACTCGCTGTGTGGTGGGGATCGAGATGACGAAGCGGTTGCCGTGTCCGCCCGCACCCGGTCCGCTGGAAGGCTATGCCGCCCGCTTCGATGCTCTCTTTGAGACGCTGGCGCAGCGGCGTGGGTTTCGTGAGTATCTGGCCGGGCTGCTTCTGCCGCGGGACCGGAACAAGACGCTGACCTGCCTGGCCGGCACCGAGCCGGTGGTCGGCGCCCAGCATGCGGCGGTGCAGCGGCTGCAGTTCTTTCTCTCGGAGTCGACGTGGGACAGCCACCGGGTCAACGCGCGCCGCCTGGAGTTGCTGCTGGTTGATCCGGCCACCGCCCCGCACCCGGGCGGGGTGCTGGTGGTTGACGATTCCGGGGACCGCAAGGCAGGGACGGCGACCGCGCACGTGGGCAAGCAGTACCTGGGCTCAGTCGGGAAGATCGACCGGGGTGTGGTCACCGTGACCACGACCGAGGTGTGGTCACCGTGACCACCTGCTGGGCGGACGAGCGTGTCTACTACCCGGTGCACGCCCGTCCCTACACCCCGGCCCACCACTTCCCACGAGGGAAGAAGGACCCAGGCTTCCAGTCCAAGCTGCAGATCGCGGTGGCTCTGGCCACCGAGGCCAAGGCGGCCGGACTGGTCTTCAGGGCGGTGGCCGCCGACTGCGCCTACGGCGACCACGACAGCTTCCGCGCCGGCTTGCACGCAGCCGGTCTGGCGTTCGTGATGGCCCTCGAGCCCCGGCACGGCGCCTGGTCCCACGGCACCGACGCGTACACGCCTGTCGACGCCGCCCACGCCCTGGCCTGGACCGACGCCGACCGTCCTGGGGACTGGACACGCATCGAGCGCGCCTTCCGCGACGGGCACGCTGCCACCTGGTGGGCCGCTGAAGCCCGGCTTGGCTGGTGGGGTCCGGACGGAAACGTCCGTCTGGCCGTGGCCACCACCGACCCGGCCACCCTGCCGGAGAAGGCTACTTGGTACCTGGCCACCGACCTGCCCCGCCCCGGCTCCCCGCGCGCGGCCGACTCGCCCAATCTGCCCGCCGATCTCGCCGAGATCGTGCGAATCTACGGGCTGCGGCACTGGGTCGAGCAAAGCTACAAGCAGGTCAAGGATGAACTCGGCTGGGCCGACTTCCAGGTCCGCTCCGACACCGCCATCCGCCGCCACCAGACCCTGGTCAACTGCGCATTCAGCTTCTGCTGGAGCACCTGGTTCGCCCCGCCCTCAGCCGCCCCACCGCTCTGCGGGCACGACGCCCCGCCGTCGGCGGGAAAGAGGGGGCACAACCAAACACCACCCGGCCCAACCGCCCTGCTGGCCCCGGGCGATCCGGGCCGTCCGTGGCTGGCTGGTGCCCTGGAACACGCTGCAACGCTACTGACGAGCCTGGACAACCCAGCCTCCACCCAGCGAACTCCAAGCCCTGATCAACGCCGTTGCCACCGGCAGACCTCTTGATCTGCACCACCACGGTCCGCCGTCAACAAACCACCGCTAGCTCGGTAGGCATCAGATACCGGTATAGGGGATCACCGCAGCACGGGCATAGAGGCTGACGCGGGCTTCTTGTTTAACACTTCAACGCGGAGCCGAGCTGGAACGGACCAAACGGCACGAAAAGTTCGACTTTTTGTTGCACAAGATGCCCAGAGGGGTGGTTCGGTGACCCGATCCCGGGACCCACGTGAGGCCGGCCGGGCCAGCCTCACTGCCAACGCAGGCGCGCAAGCGCCGGCCGACGACGGCTCCGACGCCACAGGACGCGCCCCCGGTACCGCCCCAGAAGGATGCGGACCGGTCCGGCTCCGCGAGCCCCCGCGCCCACGGGATCACGCACTTCCATGGCTGCTACTCGGTCGGCGACGAGACCCTCCGGGCTGTCAACCGGCGCCGCAAGGGATCAATACGACCTGTGCGGCATTGAGCAGCACCCACCGAGCGGGCAGTCTATGGATGCGCCGTTGAACGTGCGGCGCGGGCACTGCCCATTGCGACCCGCCCGAGGACGGACATGCATCGGGCCGGGCAGGTCGCGATGCCGGCCGCCCAGTCGACAGGGAAGTCGTCGATGGTGAAGCAGCCGGAAACCGGTTGGCGCGGCGGTGGCAGCTTGATGACCAGGATATGGCCGTCAGCACGCAAGGTTTGCGGACAGGCCGCCGGCTTCATAGGTGGAATCGCCGAGCACGCTTCACTACACGTCAACGAGCGGGCCGACGGCGACCCCGCGGCTGCCCCCAGCCCCGATGCCAAAATCTTCCACTCAAGGACTAGAACGATTTAGCCATTGGTTGTAACCTGCTGGCTATATCGATTTAGTGCACGCGTGCTCGGACTACCGATCCGAGCACTGAGGAGGCTTCTCCAGCATGATCGACATGAAGCAGCGCACCGTCACAGGATGCTCACCCCCGCTTCCGGAAGGACTCCCACACCAGGGCCGATGCCTGGTGATGGGAATCCTCAACGTCACCCCCGACTCGTTCTCCGACGGCGGGCGCTACGCAAACACACGCCGCGCCGTTCAGCACGGCCTCCAGTTGGCGCGTGCAGGAGCCGACCTGGTCGATGTCGGCGGAGAGTCCACGCGGCCCGGCGCCCGGCCGGTCCCACTTGCCGAGGAACTCGCACGGGTGGTGCCGGTCGTCCGGGAACTCGCTCTGGCCAACGTGAGAGTCAGCGTCGACACGATGCACGCCGAAGTGGCGCGTGCTGCCGTACAGGCCGGCGCCTGCATAGTGAACGACGTGAGCGGGGGCCTGGCCGATCCATCTATGGCGGCCACGGTGGGCGCCGCTCAAGTTCCATACGTCATCACGCACTGGCGGGCACCGAGTCACGAGATGGACCGGCATGCCGTGTACGACGATGTCGTAAGTCAGGTGGTCGCCGAGCTCCACATCCGCGTAGAAGCAGCCGTGGCGGCTGGGGTTCAGGCCGAGCGGATCATCATCGACCCCGGCCTGGGCTTCGCCAAGAACGCCGAGCAAGACTGGCAACTATTGTCACACCTGAGCGCGTTGAAAGAGACGGGATTCCCCTTCCTCATCGGCGCGTCACGGAAGCGACTGATCCGCACAGCCCTGCAGGCCCACGGTGCGTGCGAGTCGGGATCGGACGAGCGTGACGCCGCAACCGCCGCGGTCTCGGCCCTCGCGGCTTCCGCAGGAGCCTCCTGCGTGCGCGTGCACGACGTCCGCTCCAGCCTGCACGCCGTTTACATGGCCTCCGCCTGGGCTTCCGGGGGCAGGAGGGCGCCCACCGGCCTTCCTCCTGCCCCGCCCCTCGCTTCCTGAAAAAGGCACCACACAGACCTCGCCCGAGCCGCATCACCTCTGCTAGTTTCCGCTAGATCGATTTAGCCGACCCCGCACGTTCTCTGAGCCGCAGGCGACCACCAAGAACTAGATCGATCTAGCTTCTCCTGGTCGGACCTCATCGAGGGATCGCGTCGGACCACCTCGAAAGAAGGAATCACATGTCAACTCCCAGCCTCCAGGACGGCATCGACAAGGCAGGCTCCCCCATACAGATGCTGTGGCAGACAGGGGCGGAGCCCTGGACGCCTGAGGTGGTCAACCGCGAGTACGCCGGCTGGCGTGTCGAGCAGCGCGCGTGGCACGAGGGCGTGGCGTTGCTCAACCTGTCGCACCACATGTACGACATGTGGATCGAGGGTCCGGACGCCACTCAGGTCCTGGCGGACTACGGCGCCAACAACTTTGACAAGTTCGCCGTCGGCCAGGCCAAGCAGTATGTTCCGGTCAACCGTCACGGTCAGATCGTCACCGACGGCATCCTCGCCCGGGAGTCCGAGAACGCATACCTGCTCAGCGGTGTCCCGGCCTCCCAGCACTGGGTGCAGTATCACGCTGAGAAGGGCGGCTACGACGTCTCCTTCTCCACCGACCCGTCCTCCGCATTCCGCCCCGGCGGCGGCGACCCGAGGATCTTCCGTTACCAGATCCAGGGCCCGCTGGCTCTCGAACTGATCGAGAAGGTCTTCGGTGGCCCCATCCCTGAGACGAAGTTCTTCCACGCCACACCGGTCACGCTCGACGGCCGCGCCTTCAAGGCTCTGCGCCACGGCATGGCAGGCCAGGCCGGCTACGAGTTCATCGGTCCCTGGGAGCACGCGGCATACGTGCACGACGCGTTTCTGAAGGCCGGCGAGCCGCTCGGCCTGGTCCAGGTTGGTGCCCTCGCCTACACGACGCCGAGCGTGGAGAGCGGTTGGGTCCCCTCGCCCGTGCCCGGCATCTACACCGACCCCGAGCTGGCCGAGTACCGGTCTTGGCTGCCCCTTTTCGGCATCGAAGGCAAGCGCCCGCTGAGCGGCAGTTTCTACTCGAACAACATCGAGGACTACTACGTCTCTCCGTTCGAGCTCGGCTACGGCAAGATGATCCACTTCGGGCACGACTTCCACGGCCGCGACGCCCTGCTCAAGGCGAAGGAGGAGGGGGGGCTGCGCAAGAAGGTCACCCTGGTCTTCGACCCGGACGATGTGCGCCGGGTAATCGGTGGCGGCGAGGACCCGGGCTTCGTCCTGAGCTATGCCCGTCAGCGTGTGGAGACCTCCTCCGGCCTCGTCGGCGTCACCATGCAGACGGCCTCGATCGACCCCGTGGGCACCGTGCTGTCCCAGACGCTGATCGACGCCGCGCACGCCGAGCCGGGAACCGAAGTCACCGTGGTGTGGGGTGATCACCCGGGTGCGGGTACCGACCCCGAGGCTGACCTCGGGTTCCCGCGCATCCGCGCCACCGTCGAGGTCAGCCCGTTCGACCGGCACGCCCGCACCGAGTATCGCCGCGAGGTCTGATTCACCACGGCGTCACGCCATGAGGCCGGTCACCGACAAGTGATGACCGGCAGCCACCCGACGGGCCCACGCCCCGGTACTCCCCTGCCGTATCCGCGCGGGCCCGTCGGACGGCCGGTCAGCCCCATCGCACATAGCGAGGGCTGCTCTCCCGCCCCGTTAGGAGCACCGATGAACCCCCTCAGCTCAGCCACTCCGGCGGTGAGTACCTCGCTGCTGGATGACTTCTCCCTCGAAATGACCGGCAAGGACGTTCCGAAGCTGGAAGAAGCAGCCGGCCTCATCCCGCCGGGCACCCGGGTCAACGTCACCTTCCTGGGAAATGAGGACCTTGAGATGCGGCTGGCCGCGGCCCGCGCCGTCAAGCGCCTCGGTTTCCAACCGGTCCCGCACATATCGGCCCGTCGCCTTAAATCCTCGGCCGACTTCGAACAGTTCCTGGGCGGACTGCGATCCGACACCACCGGCAGCGAGGTATTCACCGTGGGCGGTGACCCCTCCAGCCCGGAAGGCCCCTACGAGGACTCTCTGGCTCTGATCGAGTCCGGCCTGCTGTCCGAGTACGGGGTGCGGCACGTGGGGATCAGCGGCTACCCGGAAGGCCATCCGGCCATCAAGCCTGAGGTCCTGTGGGCCGCGCTGCGCGAGAAGGACGCTGCTCTCACCGCCCAGGGCCTGGAAGGCAGCGTCATCACCCAGTTCGGATTCGACGTCGACCCGGTGCTGTCCTGGATCGAGCGGGTCCGCGGCGAAGGCATCACCCTCCCGATCCGCATAGGCGTTCCCGGACCGGCCGGTGTGCGGCGCCTGATGACTTACGCGGCCCGCTTCGGAGTCGGTACCAGTGCCTCAATCGCCAAGAAGTACGGCCTGTCCATCACCAACCTCATGGGCACCGCGGGGCCGGACCGATTCCTGCGTGCGCTGGCCGATGGATACGACCCCGTGCGACACGGCGAAGTGAAGATTCACTTCTACACGTTCGGCGGCCTGAAGGCCACCTCCGCATGGATTGCTCAGTTCAGGAAGGAAGCTCACGCATGACGGTCACCCAGGCCGCCGTGGCCCGCACCGCCCGCACAAGCCCAGGCACGGACCACCAAGCGTCCCTCATCGTCCAGGGTTCCGATGCCACAGGCATCGTGGCAGCCGTGACCGCGGTGCTCGGCCAGCACGGAGCCAACATCGTCGCTCTGGACCAATACTCCGACAACCCGCACGGGGGCGCGTTCTTCCAGCGCACCGTGTTCTCTCTGGACGGTCTGCAGGCCGCTCTGCCTGCTCTGCGTGCCGAGCTCGACGAGAAGCTGGTCAAGCAGTACGGCCTCACCTACACGCTGCGGGACATGTCGGTCCCGAAGCGGGTCGCGATCTTCGCGTCCAAGTCCGACCACTGCCTGCTGGACCTGCTGTGGCGGCACCGTCAGGGGCAACTGCCAGTGAGCATCGCCATGGTGATATCCAATCACCCAGATGTTGCCGAGGAGGTGCGTAACTTCGGTATCCCCTTCTTCCACGTGCCCTCCATGGGTGCGGACAAATCCGCCGCCGAGGCGGAGCATCTGCGGCTGCTCAAGGACAACGTCGACTTCGTGGTCCTGGCCCGCTACATGCAGATCCTCTCCGGCGGCTTCATCGAGAAGGCCGGCGTGCCGATTATCAACATTCACCACTCCTTCCTTCCGGCGTTCATCGGCGCGGGACCCTACGCCAAGGCCAAGGAACGGGGCGTGAAGTTGGTGGGGGCCACTGCTCACTACGTCACCGAGGACCTCGACGAAGGACCGATCATCGAACAGGACGTCGTCCGCGTCACTCATGCCGACACTGCAGCCGACCTCACACGCCGAGGCGCAGACGTCGAGCGTGCCGTCCTATCCCGCGCGGTGCTCTGGCACGCCGAGGACCGGGTCATCCGCAATGGCAATCACACCATCGTGTTCGCCTGACGCACATACCCACCCCATCACCGACAGGTAAACCGCCCGGAACAGGGACAGGTGGTCTTGTCGTGCACCGGAAATGCCACCGGGGCGACGGAACAGCGGATGGTCCGCTTTGGTGCTCACCACCGTCGCCCCGGCCTCCGGTGCCGTACACCGTGGCCGGCACAGGCTCGCTGCGGCCGCATGCAGCCCTCAGCACCGGGCGAATCGTTCACCAGCAGAAGGCGGTTCGCCACCATGACACGCACGATCAAGGGCGCAGAGATCGCCCGTCGCATTCGGTCCCAGGTCACCGAACGAGTCAGCCAGTCGCGTCTCAGCGGACGCGTTCCCGGCCTGGCCACCATTCTCGTTGGTGACGACCCGGCCAGCGCCGTCTATGTCGGCGCCAAACGCCGCGCGATCCGTGAGGCCGGGATGCGCGACATACACCGCCACCTTCCCCACGACTCCAGCCAGGCTGACGTAGCGGCCGTCATCGACGAGCTGGCCGCCGACCCCAACGTCGACGGAATCCTCCTGCAACTGCCGCTACCCGCGCAGCTCGGCGCCGCACAGCTGATCGACCGTATTCCCGTCGCCAAGGACGTCGACGGTCTGACTACCGCCAGCGCCGGTCTCCTCGCCCGCGGCGAGCGTGGGCTGCGTCCCTGCACCCCCAGTGGCGTCATAGAGTTGCTCGATGCCGAGGGCATTCAACTGCGAGGCTCGTGCGTCGCAGTCGTTGGCTGGGGCGAACTCGTCGGCCGACCTTTGGCCCAGCTCATGCTGCGTCGCGGAGCGACTGTCACGGTCGCCCACGAATTCACATCCGATCTGGCTGCGGTGACTCGCCCCGCGGACGTCGTCGTGGTTGCCACGGGGGTTCGCGGTCTCATCGGTCCCGAACACATAAAGCCGGGTGCTACCGTCATCGACGTCGGCATTCACCGGACGCCTGAGGGGCTGACCGGTGATGTGCGTGCTGCCGAACTCGACGGAATTGCCGGACGCATCACACCGGTGCCGGGCGGCGTGGGTCCGATGACTATCGCCATGCTCCTCGTCAATACGCTTCTTGCTGCCGAGTGGGCCGCCGAATGCGAAGCCGTACCCGCTTAGATGCCGCCTCGTCTGTACGTCACGAAAGAGGCCACACATGAACAACGTCCCAGCTATGGCAGTATTTCGTGGCCGTGTGGCGAGTGGCCTCCTCGACGTCACTGACGATCCCGAAGCTCTCGACTCCGAGGGCTTCTGGGCTGTGGTGGCCGAGTTCGAAGGACGTCTCACGTTCGCCCGCTTCAGCAGCGTCAGGCCGCTTGTGCCGGCTGCGCAGTCGGGCGTCTGGCAGGGCCCCGGTCCGTACCAATGGAGCAGCTCACTCAGCCATGCCTCCTACGTGGCCGGCGTTCAGAGAATCCGTGACTTCATCGCAGCCGGTGATGTCTACCAGGCCAACCTGTGCCGGATCCTCTCCGCCCCGATCGGCCCGGGTGCGGACATCAAGAGCCTGGCCGCTTTGTTGGCCGCGCGCCACCACGCCCCGTACGCCGCAATGGTGCGCCTGCCCGATCACGGCATCGAGGTGGCCTCGGCATCTCCAGAGCTGTTCATTCGCCGCGATGACCAGGTCATTCATTCTGGTCCCATAAAGGGGACCGGCTGCACAGAAGACGATCTCCTGGAGAAGGACTACGCTGAGAATGTCATGATCGTCGATCTGGTCCGCAACGATCTCGGTCGGATCTGTGAGACGGGCAGTGTGACCGTTCCGAGCCTCTGTGCCGTGGAGAAGCACCCGGGACTCGTCCATCTGGTATCCGGAGTCCGCGGTGTCCTGGGCAAAGACATCGGCTGGGGCCAGATGTTGGCCGCTGCCTTCCCGCCAGGCTCGGTCACCGGGGCCCCTAAGCAGAGGGCTCTTGACATCATCCGTTCGCTCGAGACCGCGCCCCGCGGTCCCTATTGTGGCGGCATCGGGTGGGTGGACGCCGATCGCCGCTGCGGCGAACTGGCAGTCGGCATACGCACCTTCTGGATCGATCGGGAGCAGTCGCGCTTGCGTTTCGGGACCGGGGCCGGCATCACATGGGGATCGGATCCGGAACGTGAGTGGGATGAGACAGAGCTCAAGGCGGCCCGGCTCGTGTCCATCGCGTCAAACGGCGGGCTCCTCGGGGCGGACGATCAGGATCGGTCGATACCGGATCTCGTAGTCCCCCCTGCCAAATGATGGGACTGCGCCCTGTGCCGCTTCTGGCAGCGGCCGGACTCACGGCGCTGCGTCGGTCTGGAGCGTGGGCATGGGATTCTCCCTGAACCACGCGGTCAGGAAATCCAGCAGTGCACTCACCTTGCGCGGTACGGCGTCACCAGGACCGTAGATCGCGTAGAGGGATCGATCGGTTACGCCAAGTTCGGGGAAGAGGACCTGGAGCTTGCCCGACACAAGATCGTCGTAAACAGCCCGTTCGGGAAGCAGAGCGATACCTCGCCCGAATAGAGCCGCCTTGTGCAACGCCAGGTGCGAGTTGGACGAAAACAGGGTGTTTCGGATCCTGATCGGTGCAGCGGCAGGCCCGCTGCCCAGCCTCCAGACGGGGTCGTTGCTGTGCACCAGACACTCGTGCTCACTGAGCTCGTCAGGGCGGGTTGGCGCCCCGTTCCGCTCGATGTACGCCTTCGAAGCGCACAGTACGAACGGCACCGAGGTGATCTTTCTTAGGCGGACACTGGAGTCCCGCAACTCCCGGGTCTGTAGCGCAACGTCGAAGCCGCTCTCGAGGAAGTTGTAAGTGCGATGGGACAGACCACCCAGCTCGAACCGCACTGACAGCTTGGGAAACTCCATAGAGAAGGCGGCCATGGCATCACCGAGGTCGAGACTACCGATCCACTTGGGAGCCATCACGCTGAGTCCGCCTTCCACCAGTTCGTGTGTCTGGGAGATGCTGGCCCGCTCCTCATCCATCTCGTCGAGGATCCGGGTGGCGAACTCGGCGTAACGTTTGCCGGACTGGGTGAGGCTGACGGACCGAGCGGTGCGGTGGACGAGCTGGACACCAAGTTGCCGCTCCAGTTCTCCGACATGCCGCGAGACGACGGAGCCCGAGAAATTGAGGATCTTCGCGGCTCCGTTGAAGCTGCCAACTTGAGCTACGGCCGCAAAGCTCCGCATCAGTGAAATGTGATCCATAGAACTCCTCGTGCCCTTCGCACCAGAAGTCTTTGAGCGAGGGCGCTCGCGGTCCTGTGCGCGGCTCTGTCGGGCGGCACGCTCCTGCAGGGCGAACCAGATCGATTTAGTCACGCTAACAGAGCCGCACAACCCTCGCTCAAGTCGTCCTGCGAGGCGTGCCGTGACGCTGCGGGCCACCTTGCTTGTCTGGCCTCAGGCAGGGCACAGGCCGCCGGGCAGAGCACGTCCGGCACCGGGGTGGTCCTCGGCTTGCGGCGAGGACCACCAGGACCACGTCGGTACAGAAGCCGTTGGCCTTTGCTGCATGCACGGAACGTCGATCAGGGCGTGGCTCAGCCTTCGTCGGCGACTGCCGTCACAGCTTCCTGGCGCGCCGGCGCCGAATCGTGGGCGGCTCGCTTGCGCACGCCGATCGTGACGATTGCGACCACAGCACCGACGAGCATGCCGACGCCGCTGACTACCGCGCAGACGTGCAAGGCGTCGGTGAAGCTCTGTCCGTAGGCTGTCAGCGCCTGCTCAGTGGCCGGCGCCGTGTCGAGTCGCAAGAAGGCTCCGGCCTGGATTCCTACGTGTGACACCACACCTTCTACCTGGCCCTGCCCTGCGGCGTTCAGGCCAGAGGTGGAAAGGTGCTCGGGCAGTGCTGCCAGGGTCCGGTCAGTGAGGATGGCGCCGAAGACGGCGGGGCCCAGTGCGCTGCCGATCTGGCGCATGGTGCTGTTCGACGCACCTGCAGTGTCGGCGAGGTGGCGGGGCAGGCTGCTGATCGCGATGCTGGTGATCGGTGCAAGGGCGAGCGCGATCCCAATGCCCAGGACACCCATCACCAGGGCAGCAGTGCCTGTGCCCGTCGAGGCATGGAAGAAGCACACGCACAGGGCTCCGATCCCGCTGATGACGAGACCCATGACGAGAACCAGTCCTGGGCTGGTCCTGTTCATCAACCGGCCGACGAGCGGGGCGAGGAGCACGGCGAAGCCATTGAGGGCGAGCAGACGGATACCAATGTCCAAGGTCGAGGCGTGATGGACGAGTCCGAAGTACTCGCTAAGCGCGAACACAAGCCCTACCTGGGCGAAGAGCGCCACTGCCATGACAAACGCAGCGCCGGAGAACCCCTTGGAAGCAAAGAGGCGCATGTCCAGCATGGGATGCGAAGATCGCAGCTCTGCCAGGACGAACGCAGCCAAGGCCAGTGCAGCCGCGATCAGGGCGACGACGGCCTTGGTGGACGTCCACCCAGCGCTTCCGCCCTCGATGACGCCGTAAACGAGTGTGGTGATGGCCACGATGGCGAGGATCTGGCCCACGATATCCAGATGTGGTTCGCGCGATCCTCGAGAATCCTTCAGGGCGGTCATGCTGACGGCCACGATGACCGCACCGATGACCAGGGCCGGGAAAAAGATCCATCGCCAGCTCGCGTGCTCGACGATCACGCCGTTGATTATCGGTCCGAGGGCCAGACCGAGACCGAGAGAGGCGGTCCACGCGACAATCGCGCGAGAGCGCCTGCGGTAGTCGGGACAGACGTGGCTGATCAGAGCCAGGCTTGAAGGAAGCAATGCGGCAGCACCAACGCCTGCGAAGGCCTGACCGACACAGACAAGCAGAACGTTCGGTGCCACGAGGCATAGCAAGGAGCCCACACAGAAAATGCCCAGGCCTGCGACGTAGACCTTCTTGCGGCCGAAAAGCTCGCCGAGCATTCCGAACGTCAACAGAAGCGCCGCAGTCGGCAGGATGAAAGCGTCAGCGACCCACTGGAGCTCGACGGTGCTGGCGTCCAGTGCCTGCTGGATGACTGGAAGGGCGACCGAGACCCCCACGACGGGCAGGTAAGCAGTGAATACACCTAGGCAGGCAAGCAGAATCGTCAGGTTCGTGTGCCGAAGAGAAAGCGCTGACGAAGACCGCTGCGGAGCAGACACGTTATGTGACATGGCACCTCAGAACATGGTTGCGAATGTAACGGACGACCGACGAGACAGGCCCGCCGGACCGACGGACCTGCGGTAGTCGAAGCGGGGCGTGCGGGGACCGTATACCAAGCCTCATTGGCCGAGATGGCCTTGGGCGTGCAACGTATGTTGTTCGGTTTTGCACGCTCGAGGATGCGTGCGAAGCCGCTTCTACTCAGAGCGCGGACCCACCTCACGCAGGACAGGGCATGTGTGGGGGCACGCTGAGTCGCTGTTCAATGGCGTCGACTTTCTGTTTGCCAGGCTCGGCACTGGCACCAGTGCGGCCGGAGCCGGCTTTCCCTGCATCCTGTAGGCGCCCGAAGACGCCTGAGGCGGGGCCTGGAGTGGCTGCGTCCAGCGGTCCATGGCCTCGCGTTGGGCCTGGCCCTGCTGGCCGCCCGGCCCAATACCGGGTGTGAGTAGTTGGCTACAGGACATCCCGGCGAGAACGCTCATGGGTTGGCCGGCACGAGCCCGCTGACCTGGTTCTCCTACTTACGACGGGCCTTGCTCTGGACCGGACTGCAGGAAGCTTTGGCCGCCGTCGAGAGCTAGGTGGAGTACCAGGAGCCGGCAGCGGACGGTGGGGGCTGCGGTGACGCGCAGGGTGTGGTCCTGGCCGCGCCCCGCGACTACCTCCTGGGCGAGCGTGGGGTCCGCCCGTGCTTATCTTGGCCTCGGAGTCGCGCAGCCCGCCATACGTCAGTTCCCGCTGGAGTAAGGAGCTGGTACCGGGCAAGGGACCTCCGCAATGCCAGGTGCGGATCTGTCATCGCCGTCGAGGATGATGAGCCCGCACGCGTTTGACGCGGTGGGAATTGACGCGTCGCGACCGAAGATCTGTTGTCTATCTACTGACACGATTGGCCAACCATGCATAACACTGATCCCTCGTGCCCCTCCTCCGCAGGCCTCGACGTCGAAACCGGTCCGGTTGAACGCCGATTCTCCAGAGATGAGTTGGTGGATGTTGAGTCCGAACTTGCAACACGTTGGGGCGAGACGAAGCTGGAACCATCAGTCAGCCGGATTTCCGCGCTGATAGCTGCACTGGGAGATCCGCAACGGACCTACCCTTCGGTGCATCTCACCGGAACGAACGGCAAAACGTCGACCGCACGCATGGTGGAGGTCCTGATGCTGGCCCACGGCCTGCGGACGGGCCGTTACACATCTCCGCACGTCCAGTCGGTCACCGAGCGGATCAGCCTGAGCGGCGAACCGATCTCCGCTCGGGAGTTCGTCGAAGCCTACGGGCGAATCGACAGTGCCGTGCAACGTGTCGATGAGGAGCAGGACTACAGGCTGTCCTTCTTCGAGGTGCTCACCGCCATGGCCTACGAGTCCTTTTCGCATGCCCGTGTCGACGCGGCTGTGGTCGAGGTGGGGATGGGCGGATCCTGGGACGCAACGAACGTGCTGGACGCCGAGGTCGCCGTCATCACGCCCATCTCGCTCGACCACGTCGACCGGCTCGGATCGTCACCAGGCGAGATCGCTGAGGAGAAGTCAGACATCATCAAGTCAGGCGCGATCGCGATTCTGGCGCATCAGCCCAAGGACGCGGAGGCGGTACTGCTACGAAGGGCAGCTGAACAGGGCGCTGTCGCCTTGCGTGAGGGACGCAACTTCGGGGTTGAGTCCCGCTGCCCAACGTCCACGGGCCAGGTCCTTGCCCTGCGCGGGCCTTCGGGCCACCTGTACGACAACCTCCACCTGCCACTGCATGGCGCGCACCAAGCACAGAACGCCGCAGTGGCTCTGGCTGCTGCTGAAGCGTTCCTCGCACCGCGCCAGGGGGCCATTGTCCCGCTCGACAGCGAGATCGTGTGCCAAGCCTTCGCGGCAGCCTCCTCCCCCGGGCGAATGGAAATAGTGGCAACCTCGCCACGCATTGTGCTGGACGCCGCGCACAACCCGGCAGGTGCGCAGGTCACCGCGGGGGCGGTAGCTGAGGTGTTCGGCCCGTGCGAAGTAACCGGAGTCCTGGCCGCCAGCGCCGACAAGGACGTGCGAGGGGTGCTGGAGGAACTCGAGCCCGTCCTCTCACATCTCGTGGTCACCCGGAACTCCACCGACCGTGGCCTCGATGCCGGGGAACTCTTGGCGCTCGCCACCCAGGTGTTCGGCGCCCAACGAGTGCGCATGGCACCAAACGTGCCCG
Source organism: Streptomyces sp. NPDC059785 (assembly GCF_042732375.1). Classification (NCBI taxonomy): domain Bacteria; kingdom Bacillati; phylum Actinomycetota; class Actinomycetes; order Kitasatosporales; family Streptomycetaceae; genus Streptomyces; species Streptomyces sp. NPDC059785. The sequence goes on along the minus strand of NZ_JBHWHV010000001.1, from coordinate 176,341 downwards.
CAGCGCTGGAGTCGGCCCTTTCCTCCGTGGGAGAGAGCGGCGGGATTCTGGTCACCGGCTCCGTGATCACGGTGGGAGAGGCGCGGTCCTGGCTGGTCGGGCCCCCCGGTCCCACCCGCTAGGCGTGCTATGAGGGCCTCGCCCTTCACCACTGACTATCGCCCTCGGGTCGATGCACCGCTGGTCAGCGGAGCCGGCCTGACCCTCTATTCGACTGCTGTATAAACTGAGTGCATTTCATCTTGGCGTTGAGCTGGCCAGATGAAGTGTGAGGATGGCTCGGACAAGGTCGGTGATCCGGGTGGTGCTGCATCGGATCTTGCGCAGGACTCGCCAGCCCTTCAGTGTGGCGACGGCCTGTTCGCCGACGCAGCGGATCTTGGCATAGGTTGTGTTGTAGCGGCGCTGCCACCGTTTGAGTTTCCGGCCGCGGATCGGCACCCGGATGTGTCGCCCCGCCGCCTGATACGCGCGGTCGGCCCAGGTCGTCAGCCCGATGGTGCCCAGCGCCTCGATGATTCCGGTCGTGCGGGCGGCGGTCAGGTCGTGCGTGGCACCGGGCAACGCAGTCGAGGCCCACAGGAGTTTGCCGTGCGGATCGGCGATAACCTGCACGTTCATTCCGTGGCGCTTGTGTTTTCCGGAGTAGTACGGGCGGTCCTCCGCGATCCGGTCGATCGACAGGAGCGTGCCGTCCAGGATCAGGAACGCCTTGCGCCGAGCCTCGTCCATGGCCTGCTGGAGCGTCGGGGCGAGGACGGCCAGGACATCGATCGCCTCGCGTATGTAGCGGTAGGCCGTGGCGGTGCCGATGCCGAACCCGGCAGCGAGCTGGGCGTAGGTGTCGCCCTTGCGCAGGCGGGCCAGGACCAGCAGGGCCTGGCGGCCCGGCGGCAGACGCCGCCACCGCGTGCCCTTCCGTCGATGCCGGGAGCGCAGTTGGCCGGCCAGGAAGCGCACCGTGGAACTGGACAGGTCGATGCCGAAGCGGTAGATAAGCACGCGAAGCCTCTGGTGGATCCGGTTCTCTTGGTCGAAAAACCGTCTACCAGGGGCTTCTTCGTCCGTCAGCCCAACGCGCAAGCCGCTCCGGCAGGTTGAAACAGGCTCCTTGACCCGGCGGGTCTGCTCCACCGTGTCGGCGACCACACATCGTGGTCACCTCGCCTCATGAGGCAGCCACAGATACTTGTGAGTCGGCACCTCCCGTGTGAACTCCTGTGGGGGCGGCCTAGTAGACAACTTCAAGAAGATCTCATCGCCCCACGCAACGGGGCCAGAAGTCACATTCGCCCGGCAGGGACGGGTCAGAGGATCTTCCTGCACACCGCCCGTCACCACCTCCGCATCGCTCAGCCAAAGGCCAGTGACCGCGGGCAACACAAATCATGGCTACGAACCAAGATTCGAACCCTTCGCGGTCCATCATCCAGGGAGCTGACCTCAATGCCATTGTTCTGGCCGTTCATGGAGGTCGTGGTCCATGTACCACCAGCAGACGAAGAACTTACCGGGACGCTATGCACATGTCGCGGATGCAGCCCTTTCACCACAAATCACCCATCTGACCTGCCTGCGCCTACACCGCCGGGGCAGGCAAGAACCCGCTTTGGTTGTTGTGAGTCTCCAACCAGCTCGCTTGCGAGCAGGTCCTGCCATTGACCTCCGGAGCCCACGTGCCCTGCCTCCCTCAGCCAAGGCACGAGCCAGCAAGGGAGTTGCGGGCTCCACTGGCGGTGCCGCAAGGGGGCTGTGGACCGCATACACACAGGGCCGACCTGACACTCCATCAGGGAAAGCGCCCATACAGAGGATCTCCACGTAGCGTTGGTGAGCCTCTGCCGAACAGGGATCAACTCCGAGCGCTCTTCAGGCGAGTCGGACGTCCTAGCAGATCAGCGCACCCGCCCCCGCGGCTTAAGGGGCACTGAGGGGAGTTCCGGGGCCGGCAGCGGGTCTCCGTCGTACCCGCGCACCTCGCCGAACCGAGTGCCAGCCATCCAGTCCGAACGCGCTTGTGCGATCTCCTCGTGAGACCGCCCGATGAAGTTCCACCACATGATGATCTCCTCGCCGAACGGGGTGCCGCCGAGGAGGACCGTGCGGGCCGGGGTGTCCGAGGCGTTGGCGAGGGTCAGGGTGGCGGTGCCGGGGTGGGCGTAGCCCAGGTCGCCGCGGTGCAGTGGTGTGCCGGCGAAGCGGACCTCGCCCTGGTCGATCAGGAGGCCGTGCTCGAAGTCCGGGTCGACGGCGAGGGTGAGTTCGGCGCGCGGTGCGAGGAGGATCTCGGCGCCGAGCAGGGGCGTGAAGGTTTTCACCGGGGAGGCGGTTCCGGCGAGTTCGCCGAGGAAGACGCGGGCCTCGGCGCCGTCGAGAACGACCGGCTCGGGCGCGTAGTGCTCGAAGTCCGGCTCGGTGAGCCGGTGTTCGCCGGGCAGCGCCACCCAGAGCTGGACGCCGTGCAGGACGGAGGTGTCCGGGGTGGAGACCTCGGAGTGGCTGATGCCGCGCCCGCCCGTCATGAGGTTGAGCTCGCCGGGCCGTACGCGGGCGTGGGTGCCGAGGCTGTCGCGGTGCTCGATCTCCCCGCTGAACAGCCAGCTCACCGTCTGAAGTCCGGTGTGCGGGTGCGGGGCGACGTCCATGCCGCCGGTGCTCGCGACGTCGTCGGGGCCGTAGTGGTCGGCGAAGCACCACGCCCCGATCAGGGTGCGGGCCCGCTGCGGCAGGGTGCGCCGTACGGTCATCGCCCGCGGGCCGCCGAGCGGCACGTCGCGCGGGGTGAGCACCTCGACGCGCGACTCCCCGTCCGGGCGCTCGCCGCCGGCCGGCGCACCGCACCGCACCTGCACGGGCTGGGCTTCGACGTTGCTCATCGGGGACCGCCTCCCAAGGGGCATGGTAGTTTCACTTTCAACAACAGTAGCCCCGATCATAGGGCGACGACGGTACAAGTACACGACGGAGCAGACGGAGCCGTACACGGCCCCCGAAGGAGACCCAGGTTGAGCAGCCCCGCAGCAGGGTCCGCGGTCCGGCGGATCTTCATCGACAAGCAGAGCCCCGAGGCGTACCAGGCACTGGTGAAGACCTCCGAGGCGGTCCACGCGGTGGCCGCCGGAGCCGGACTCGACCGCAGGCTCGTCGAACTCGTCAACCTCCGCGTCTCGCAGGTCAACGGCTGCGCCTTCTGCCTCCACCTGCACACCCGGGCCGCCCTGCGCGCGGGCGAGACCACCCAGCGCCTCGGCGTGCTCGCGGCCTGGCGGGACACCGAGCTGTTCACCCCGGCAGAACGGGCCGCGCTGGCCCTGGCGGAGGCGACGACGAGCCCGGCCGACGCCGCCGCCCAGGAGGCCGCCTACGCCGCCGCCCGTGACGCCCTCACCGACGACCAGATCTCGGCCGTCATCTGGGTGGCCGTCACCATCAACGCGTTCAACCGGGTCTCCGTCATGAGCAAGCACCCCGTGCGGGCGGAGCGGTGACGCCGCGGCCGCGCCGGGCTCCCGGCGCCTTCGGCCGCCGCGCCTGCGAGTACCGCCACTCCCCCGGCGAGCACCCCGTGCGCCCCGCCGCCCGGCGGCCGCGCGGTACCGCGCAGGGCGCCGCCCCGGTCGCCCTGCGCACGGAGATCGTCGTCGGGTCCCCGGGCCGGCCGCCGGTACGGCTGCCCGCCGAGTTCCGCTACGACCGCAGCGACCCGTACGCCGTCTGCCTGGCCGTCGGCGCGCCCGCCGCCCCGTCCGTGGACTGGGTGTTCGCCCGGTCGCTGCTCACCCAGGGGCTCAGCGGCCCGGCGGGCGCCGGTGACGTGCTGGTGTCCCCGCGCCGCCCGGACCGGCCGGACGTCGTCCGCATCGTCCTGCGAAGCGACGCCGGGGAAGCGGTCGTCGAGGCGGACACCGCCGCGGTGACCGCCTTCCTGCGGCGCGCCGACGCCCTCGTACCGCCGGGCACCGAGCACCACCACCTCGACCTGGACCAGGTGGTGGCCCGGCTCACGGCCGGCGGGGAGTGACCCGCCGGGCCGTGCTCACCGCGGGGGCGCCGCCGGTTCCGTCCGCAGCCGCACCAGGTGCCGCGGACCGGTGCGCAGCACCGCGCCGTCCCCGACGGCCAGACCGGCCGCGTCCTCCCGCAGGGGCGTCCCGTCGAGCCGTACGGCCCCCTGCACCAGCAGCCGGCGTCCGGCCGAGACGCTCAGCTCGGGCCGGGCCAGGGCCAGCAGCTCGCGCACGGTGAGCCGGGCCGGCACGGTCAGCTCCGCGACGTCCTCGGGGACGCGGCCCTCGGAGAACCGGGCGAGGAACCCGGCCCGGGCCCGCGCGGCGGCCTCCGCGCCGTGGTAGCGGGCCACGACCTCCTCGGCGAGCGCCAGCTTCGCGTCGCGCGCCGCGACACCGCCGGACGCCGCCTGCTCGCCGAGCCCGGCCGCCTCCGCGTCCGTGAGGTCGGTGTACGCCGCCGCCCAGACGCCCACGAGGTCGTCGCGCAGGCTCATCAGCTTGCCGAACTTCTCGGGCGCCGGGTCGGTCAGGGACACGTAGTTGCCGAGCGACTTGGACTGCTTGGGCCCGCCGTCGAGGCCCGGCGTGATCCGGCTGGTGATCACGGCCTGCGGTTCCTGCCCGAAGCGGTGCTGGAAGTGCCTGCCCATCATTTCGTTGTAGAGCTGGTCGGAGCCGACGATGGTCAGGTCGGACTCGGTCATGACGCTGTCGTAGCCCTGGAGGACGGGGTAGACCAGCTCGTGGGTGGCGATCTCCGCGTCGCTCGCGAGCCGGTCGCGGAACATGTCCCGGCCCACCAGCTGGGCGTGCGTGGTCATCGACAGCAGCGTGATGAACTCGGTGGCGGGCATCGTGGACCACCAGGCGGAGTTGCGGCGGATCTCCAGGCGTCCGGGGTCCGTGTCGAGCACGAGCGACGCCTGTTCCAGGAACGCCGCGGCGTTGCGGTCGATCTCCTCGGGGGCGAGCCGGGGCCTTGTCGCCGACCGGCCCGACGGGTCGCCGATCGCCGTGGTCGCGTCCCCCAGCAGGAAGACGACCGTGTGGCCGAGGTCCTGGAGGTGCCGCATCATCCACAGGTTCACCGCGTGGCCGAGGTGCAGGTCGGGGGCGGTGCAGTCGACCCCGTACTTGATGCGCAGCGGCCGGCCGGACGCGAACCGTTCGCGCAGGGAGCCGGCTCCCACGACGTCCTCGATGTGACGTGCGAGGGGGGCCAGCGGTTCGGGCAGTGCGTGCATGGAGGGTTCCTTCCGGGTGGTACGAGAGGTACGGGACGGAAGGGAACGCCCACCGGGCCGGGTCCTGGGGGATCGGACCACCGGGCCGCTGCCTCCCGTCGCGATACGTGCGAGACGTGCGAAACGTGCGAAACGAGAAAAGGCAAAGACACGAGGTGTCTTTGCCCTGGAGGCTCTGGCCCGGCCCTGACGCGCTAGCGGATCACGGCTCCGACCAGAGCCGTCTCATACGCGCACACGGGGCGGAAAGCGGGAAGCATGCGCCCAGCGTACCGCGCCCGTGCAACGTGCATGCAACGTGGCCGGGTGTGGACTGGGAAGCGGTCATCGACGACGGCAGGAGGACGCGGTGGACGTGATCCCGCGCGTGGACATCACCCCGGACGCCGCCGAGCTGCTGCGGCGGCTGCGGGAGCGGCACGGACCGCTGATGTTCCACCAGTCCGGCGGCTGCTGCGACGGCAGCGCGCCCATGTGCTACCCGGCGGGCGAGTTCCGCACCGGCGGCTCCGACGTGCTGCTCGCCGAGCTGGAGGTGACCGGTGTGGCCGAGCCGGTCGGGTTCTGGATGTCGAAGAGCCAGTACGAGGTGTGGGCGCACACCCGGCTGATCGTGGACGTCGTACCGGGGCGGGGCAGCGGCTTCTCCCTGGAGGCCCCCGAAGGAGTGCGTTTCCTGATCCGTTCCCGTCTGGTCGGCACGTAGCGGCCGGCCGGTTCACCGCCGTCTGGTGCACTCCCCTCGAGTCCTGCGACAGTTGACGCGACTTCAGGGGGGACTGTGGTGCGACATCACGCACGGTTCAGATCTGTACTGACGGTTCTCGCGGTGTGGGGCGCGCTGGCCTCGGCGGTCCTGGCGGGGGCGGTACCGGCCGCCGCCACGGAGCGGGGCACCCCCGTCGCCCCGGGCGTGCGGTACAGGGAGTTCGGCATCCGGGCCGCCGCGGGCCTCACGCACGCCCATCTCCTCGACGTCGACCTGCGCGACCCCCGGGTGCGGGTCGGCCTGCTGTACCCGGGCGCCGTCGCCGCGCGGTCCCCGCTCTCCGCGCTCGCCGGCACGAGCGGCGCCGTGGCCGGGGTCAACGGCGACTTCTTCAACATCACCGAGACCCAGCATCCGGGCGTCGAGGCGACGGGCGCGCCGGTCGGCCCCGCGGTCGCGGACGGGCGCGCGCTCAAGGCCGCCGTGCCGGACGGGCAGCGCTTCGGGCCCGCCCTGCCGCCCGGTAGGAGCACCGAGGACGTGCTCGGCGTCGGCGCCGACGGCCGGGCCCGCCTCGACGGCCTCGCCCTGGAGGGTTCGGTGCGCACACCGGACGGCACCACGGCGCTCGGCGGGTTCAACCAGTACGCGCTGCCGGAGGGCTCCATCGGCGCGTTCACCGCGGACTGGGGCGGCGTCTCCCGGGCGCGGGCCGTGTGCGGCACGGACACCGACCGGGCCGCGCCGTGCAGCACGGACACCTACGAGGTGACGGTCACCGGCGGCCGGGTGGTGGCGGTGTCCGACACCCCCGGCAGCGGTTCCGTCGCCGTCGGCAGCACCGTCCTGGTCGGCCGCGAGGCGGGCGCCCAGCGGCTGCGGAAGCTGTCGGTGGGCGAGCGGGTCCGGGTGCGGCACCGCCTGGTGGCCGCCGCCTCCCGCGTCCCGTACCGCTTCGCGCTCGGCGGTTACCCGGTGCTGAGCGGCGGCCGGCCGCTGCCCGGCCTCGACGGCGTGACGTCGGCCGTACGGACCGCGGTGGGCGTCGCGGACCACGGGCGCCGGCTGCTGCTGCTCGCGCTGGACGGGGACCCCGCCTACCGCACCGGTCTGACCATCGCCGAAGTGGCCGACACCTTGCGGGAGTTGGGCTCGTACGACGGCTTCAGTCTGGACGGCGGGGGCTCCAGCACGCTCGTCGCGCGGGCGTCGGGGGCGTCGGAGGTCAGCGTCCGCAACCATCCGAGCGGCGGGGCGGAGCGGCCCGTGCCCAACGGCATCGGCGTGTTCTCGAGCCCCTGACGCGGGCCGGGGCCGCTCACCGGTTCACGGGTTGAGGCCGCTCACGATGTCGGCGGTCGCCGTCAGTCCCTCGTTGATGGTCGGCGCCATGCTCGTGCTCGCCAGGTAGAAGCCGAGCAGGACGCAGACCAGGGCGTGCGAGGGCTTCAGCGCTCCGTTGCGCAGGAACACCACCGCGAGGATCAGGAGCAGTACCACCACAGAGATGGAAATGGCCATCGTCATCCTCCTCCGCCACGTCCACTCCGCGGCTTTCGGCCGCAAGTGTGACGTAGCGGAGGGTCTGTCCGGGCGGCTGACGTGTCCCCCGAACGTGTGGTGTCGGGGTGCGGCGGCTACGGGCGCGCGTGGGCGTCCAGGAACGCTTCGAGACCGGCCAGGTCATCGGTGTTGAGGTAGTCCGTGTCCGCCGCGAGGAGTTCGCCCCACAGCGCGTCGCGGGCCGCGCCCGCCGTGTCGGGCGTCCCCCAGAACCGCACCTTCTGCCCGTGGGCGTGCGCCGAGCCGACGATCTCGCGCAGCTTCTGCCGCTCGGCGCCGGGGAACGTCCCCGTGCCCTGCCAGGTGAAGTTCAGCGCCCAGTTGTCGCTGATCAGCGGGGTGAAGGAGGCGGGCGCGGCGGTGCCCAGGTCGGTGAGCCGGCCGTCGTAGAAGGCGCTGCGCACGGACTGCGCCTCCATGGGCGCCCGGGCGGCACGGTCGCCGGAGACCACGGCCGTGACCGCGCCCGGGTGCACGCGGCCGTGCGCGTAGGTCGTGAACAGGTGGCGGTACCGCCGCAGTTGGCGGTCGAGTTCGAGGTAGGTGGCCGCGCCCTCGGTCTTGATGTCGACGAGCAGTTGCAGCGGTGTGCGGTGGCCCCGGTGGACGGCGCCGTGGTTGGCCCGGACGCGGGCGGCGAGGGGCGCCAGGTAGAGCGCTTCGAGGGTGCGGGAGGGGTCCAGGTCGACGGGGTCGTGGGCGACGAGCAGTTGGCCGTCGACCAGGTAGATGTCGGCCTCCACGCTGCCGAAGCGGTGGTCGAGGGCGTCGAGGAGGGGCCGAGGGTGCTCGTAGTCGTTGTGCGCGTGGGCCCGCCACAGCGGACGGGGGTGGCGCCGGCCCGTGGTGGCCCCCGCGTGCGCGGCGGGCAGCGCGGCGGTGGCCGCGAGTGCGGCGCCGAGGGTGGTGAGGGCTCTGCGGCGGGTGATGCGGGCCATGCTCTGCCTCCCTGGGAGTGCCGTACGGGGCGCGGGGGCGGACGGGGACGGTCCGCGTACCGCCCGTACGGCGATGTCAGGACTCCGGCAGCGTAGGCGGCGTCCGGCGCAAAGAGCAGGGCCGTGGCGGGAGTTGGCCGGACCGCCGCCGCGCGTTCACCCGGGCGGCGGCGGTCCCGCCTGCCGCGCCGGTCAGGGCGCCCGCAGGTCGACCAGTTCGGCCAGTGCCTCGCGGTGCCGGCCGGCCGTGCCGTAGGCGAGGGAGTCCGCCTTGGCCCGCTTCAGGTACAGGTGGACGGGGTGTTCCCAGGTCATGCCGATGCCGGCGTGCAACTGGAGGGCCTCCTCGGCGGCGTGCACGGCGACCGGTGCCGCGTACGCCTGGGCGAGGGCGGTGGCGACTTCCGTGTCCGCGCTGCCGGTCGCGAGGGCGTCGGCGCTGTGCCGGGCGGCGGCGCGCAGATGCACGGTCTCCAGCCAGAGCTGGGCGAGCCGGTGCTTGAGCGCCTGAAAACCGCCGACGGCCCGGTTGAACTGCTTGCGCTCCTTCAGATAGCGGACGGTCTCCGTCAGGCACCATTCGGCGACGCCGAGTTGCTCGGAGGCGAGCAGTGCGGCGCCGGCGCGCAGGGCACGGTGCACGGCGGGTCCGGCCTCGCCGAGCGGGCGGCCGGGGGCGCCGTCCAGGAGGACCGTGGCGAGCGGTCTGGTCTGGTCGAGGGAGACCTGCGGGGTGACGGTCGCGGCGGCGGCGTCGACCGCGTACAGGCCGCCGTCGTCCGCCGGTACGAGCAGCACGTCGGCGACGGCCGCGTCGGCGACGCCGGTCAGCTTCCCGTGCAGGCGGCCGTCGCGCAGTTCCGCGGCCGGGAAGGCGGCGCCCGGAGCGGTGTGCAGCCCGACGGCGAGCACACCGATCGTCGTCGCCTGCGCGAGCTGTGCCAGCAGGTCGTCGGCGCCGCACTGGAGCAGCGCCTCGGTGGCGACGACGGCGCTGGTCAGATACGGCACGGGCGCGACCGCGCGTCCCAGCTCCTCCAGCACCACGGCGGCTTCCCGGTGCGTGGCGCCCTGGCCGCCGAGTTCCTCGGGCACCAGCAGTCCGGCGAGGCCCATGCCGCCGGCGAGCGCCTTCCAGGCCGGCAGGTCGTGCGGCGCGTCGGACTCGCCGCGGGCGATGACGCCCGGCGCGTCGCAGTGGTCGGTGAGGAGGTCGCGGACGGCGGCGCGCAGCGCGTCCTCCTCCTCGCTGTACAGCAGGTCGGGCTGCGCGTGCGGGGTCGGCGGTGTCGTCATCGGGAGAGGTCCTTCCAGGCCACGTCCTTGTCGGTGCGCGGCTCGGCGGGCAGACCCAGCACGCGTTCGGCGACGATGTTCAGCAGGACCTCGCTGGTCCCGCCCTCGATGCTGTTGCCCTTGGAGCGCAGATAGCGGTAGCCCGCGTCCCGGCCGGTGAAGTCGACCTTGTCGGGGCGGCGCATCGTCCAGTCGCCGTACAGCAGGCCCTCCTCGCCGAGGAGTTCCACCTCCAGGCCGCTGATCTGCTGGTTCAGCCGGGCGAAGGCGAGCTTCATGCCGGCGCCCTCGGGTCCCGGCTGGCCCGCGACGAGCTGCTGGCGCAGCCGTTCGCCGGTGAGCCGGGCCACCTCGGCCTCGACCCACAGGGTCAGCAGCCGCTGGTGCAGGTCGTGGGTGCGCAGCTCGGGGCGCTCGCGCCAGGTCTTCGAGACGGGGCCGATCATGCCCCCCTCGCGGGGGATCCGCATGCCGCCGATGGCGACGCGTTCGTTGTTCAGTGTGGTCTGCGCGACCCGCCAGCCGTCGCCGACCTCGCCGAGGCGGTGGGCGTCGGGGATGCGGACGCCGGTGAGGAACACCTCGTTGAACTCGGCCTCGCCGGTGACCTGGCGCAGCGGCCGCACCTCGACGCCCGGGTCGGTCATGTCGCACACGAAGTAGGTGATGCCGCGGTGCTTGGGCGCGTCCGGGTCGGTGCGGGCGATGAGGATGGCCCAGCGGGCGAGGTGGGCGCTGGACGTCCACACCTTCTGTCCGTCGATCACCCAGTCCCCCGCCTCGTCGCGGACCGCCCGGGTGCCGAGCGCGGCGAGGTCGGACCCGGCGCCGGGCTCGCTGAAGAGCTGGCACCAGACCTCCTCGCCGGTCCACAGGGGCCGCAGGAAGCGCCGCTTCTGCTCCTCGGTGCCGAAGCCGAGGACGGTGGGGGCGGCCATGCCGAGGCCGATGCCGATGCGCCGGGGGTCGTTGTCGGGGGCGCCGGCCGCATCCAGTTCGCTGTCCACGACGGCCTGGAGGGTGCGGGGTACGCCGAGGCCGCCGAGGCCCTCGGGGAAGTGCACCCAGGCGAGTCCGGCGTCGAAGCGGGCCCGCAGGAAGTCGAGGCGCCCGGTCTCCGCGGGCGGGTGCTCGGCGAGGAACTCCTTGGTGCGGCTGCGCAGTTCGGCGGCGTCGGGCGCGCCGCCCGCGCGTGCGGCGTCGGTCATGCCCCTGCTCCGTTCTCCGGCGCGGGCAGTACGGCCACGCGTCCGGTGGTGACGCCGTCGGCGACGCGCTGCACGGCCGCGGCGGCGTCGCCCAGCGCGACCCGCTCGCTGACCAGCGGCTTTACGGCGCCCTGCGCGGCCAGTTCGGTCAGCTGCTCGTGGCAGTGCTGCACCAGCTTGGGGTTCTTGGTGTTGTACAGGCCCCAGTGCAGGCCGAGGATCGCGTAGTTCTTCACCAGGGCGTGGTTGAGCGCGGGGCTCGGGATGGAGCCGCTGGCGAAACCGACGACGACGATCCGGCCCTCGAAGGCGACGACCTTCGTGGACTGGGTGTACGCCGCACCGCCGACGGGGTCGTAGATCACGTCGGCGCCCCGGCCGCCGGTGGCCTCCTTGACGGCGGCGATGACGTCCTCGGAACGCCGGTCCACGACCACGTCGCAGCCCAGTTCGCGGGCGACGGCCGCCTTGTCGGCGCCGCCCACGACGCCGATGACGCGGGCGCCCGCGGCCTTGCCGAGCTGGACCGCGGCGCTGCCGACGCCGCCCGCGGCGGCGTGCACGAGCAGCGTCTCGCCGGCCTCGAGACGGGCCCGGCGGTGCAGGCCGAACCAGCCGGTCTGGTAGCCGATGTGCAGGGCCGAGACCTCGGCGTCGTCCAGCGCCTCGGGCGCGGGCAGCACGGCGGCGGCGTCCGCGACGGCGTACTCGGCGAAGCCGCCGTACGGCAGTGCGGGGGTGGCGAGGACCCGGCGGCCGTCCTCGGTCTCGCCGCAGAGCTCGAGGCCGGGGGTGAACGGCAGCGGGGGCCTGACCTGGTACTGGCCCCGGCAGAGCAGGGCGTCCGGGAAGTTGACGCTCGCCGCGCGCACCTTGAGCAGCACCTGTCCCGCGCCCGGCACCGGCCGCTCGACCTCTTCGAGCCGCATCACCTCGCGCGGCTCGCCGTTCTGGTGCACTTGCCATGCCTGCATGCGGGGCCTCCACGGGACTGCTTCGTCTGACCGGGCTCGACCGCATACTAAGCGGTCGCTTGCCCATCAGGGAACAGTCCCGCGCCTCACGATCGGCCGGGGCGCGCCCTGACGTGCATGCGCTCGCCCTGCGGGCCGAACAGGCTCAGGAACTCGGCGGGCCCCTCCCCCGCCGACCCGAACCAGTGCGGCACCCGGGTGTCGAACTCGGCGGCCTCGCCGGGCCCGAGCACCACGTCGTGCTCCCCGAGGACCAACCTCAGCTTCCCCGAGAGCACGTACAGCCACTCGTAGCCCTCGTGGGTCCTGGGCTCGGGCTCGCCCTCCTCCCGCTGCGGCACCAGCACCTTGAACGCCTGGAGGCCGCCGGGGTGGCGGGTGAGCGGCCAGTAGACGCGGCCGTGCCGCTCGATCGGCTTGGTGCGCACCCGCGGGTCGCCGGTCGGTCCGCTGCCGACCAGCTCGTCCAGCGGCACCTGGTGGGCGCGGGCGATCGGCAGCAGCAGCTCCAGGCTGGGCTTGCGCAGCCCGGACTCCAGGCGCGAGAGCGTGCTGACGGAGATCCCGGTGTCGGCCGAGAGCCCCGCGAGCGTCGCCCCGCGCTCCTTCCTGATCCGCCGCAGCCTCGGCCCCACGCCGGCGAGCACTTCGTCCGTAGTCATGCCGTCCATTGCAGTTCCGGCAACAAAGTTTGTCAATCCGCATAGGATGCGCGACCTTGCGGGTGGAGGTGGTCACCGTGGCCGAGAAGAGCAGGAACGAGACCGGCGACGTGTACGGGGCCGGGAACGGCGACGCGTACGAGGTGGTGGTCGTCGGCGGCGGTGCGGCCGGGCTGTCGGCCGCGCTGGTCCTCGGGCGGGCCCGGCGCCGCACGCTCGTCGTCGACGCGGGCGAACCGCGCAACGCGCCCGCCGCGCACATGCAGGGCTATCTGACCCGGGACGGCATGCCGCCGGCCGAGTTCCTCGCGGAGGGGCGGCGGGAGATCGCGCGGTACGGGGTGGAGCTGGTGAAGGACCGGGCGGTGAAGGCGGGCCGCGAGGTCGGCGGGTTCCGGGTGTCCCTGGCCGGCGGCCGTGAGGTGCGCGCCAGGCGTCTCATCCTCGCGACCGGTCTCGCCGACGAGCTGCCGCCGGTGCCGGGAGTCGCCGAGCGCTTCGGCCGGGACGTGCTGCACTGCCCGTACTGCCACGGCTGGGAGGTCCGTGACCAGGCGTTCGGGGTGCTGGCGAGCAGCGCGCTGAGCGTGCACCAGGCGCTGATGGTGTCCCAGTGGTCCAAGGACGTGACGCTGTTCCTGCACACCGTGGCCGAGGCGGACCTGACGGACCAGGATTTGCGCCGGCTGAGCGCGGCGGGGGTCGCGGTGGTGCCGGGCGAGGTCGGCGGCCTCGTGGTGGACGGCGACGACCGGCTCACCGGGGTGCGGCTCGCGGACGGCACGGTCTTCGACCGCTCGGTGGTGTTCGTGGCACCCCGGATGCGGCCCCGGACGGACCTGCTGGAGCAGCTCGGCGCCGAGCTGAACGAGACGCCGCACGGCACGTACCCGGTGACCGACGCCCACGGCCTGACCACCGTGCCCGGCCTCTGGGCCGCGGGCAACGCGGCAAGCCCCATGGAACAGGTGATAAACGCGGCAAGCGCCGGCTACCGGGCAGCGTCCCTGATCAACGGGGAGCTCCTGTTCGAGGACTTGGACGCGGGGCTGCCGCAGGACTGACGAGCCGCGCGACCGGGGTGAGGGTGCCCGGGGTGCGGGTCCAGGGACCTCGACGTGGCACGGCTGCGGGGGTGACGGGGGCGCGGCCGGGGTTCCCGGGTGCGGGTCCGGGGACCCCGACTCGGCACTGCCGCAGTATGCACGGGCCGCGCGGTCGAGGGCGATGGCGCCCCGGAGCGCGCGTCCGCAGACCCCAGCGCGGCACTGCCGCGGGACTGGCGAGCCGCGCAGCGGGGGCAGGGCCCCGGGGCACGCGTCCGCAGACCCGGACGCGACGCTGCCGCCGGACCAAAAGGACACCCGGCCGGGGCAGGGGCCCTGGGGCCCGCGTCCGGGGACCCCGACATCACGCTGCCGCCGGACCGACGAGCCACGCCACCAGGGCAGAGCCCCGGAAGCCACGTCCGAAAACCCCGACGCGACGCCGACGCCGGACCAGCTGGACGCCCGACCGAAGCAGGGCCCGGAGGCCCGCGTCCGGGGACCCCGACATCACGCTGCCGCCGGACCGACGAGCCACGCCACCAGGGCAGAGCCCCGGAAGCCACGTCCAAAAACCCCGACGCGACGCCGACGCCGGACCAGCTGGACGCCCGACCGAGGCAGGGCCCGGAGGCGCGCGTCCGGGGAGTGCGGCGTCGGATCAACGGGGAGCCCGGCCGGGGCACGGGCCCCGAGGCACGCGTCCGGGGGCCCCGGCGCCGGGGCGACGGGGCGTGTCGCCGGGGCAGGGCCCCCAGGGTGTGTCCGCGGCGACCCCGTAGCACCATGGGTGCATGCTGCTGAGTCGGCTTGCGCTTGTGTCCCAGGAGGTCGCCGCCACCGCGGCGCGGTCGCGGAAGACCGCACTGCTCGCCGAGCTGTTCCGGGAGGCCGACGCCGATGACGTGCCGGTCGTCATCCCGTACCTGGCGGGCCGGCTGCCGCAGGGGCGGCTCGGGATCGGCTGGAAGACCCTCGGTTCGCCGGTGGAGCCCGCGCCGCACCCTTCGCTCACCGTGCGCGAGACCGACGCGCGGCTCACCGCGCTCGGCGCTGTCTCCGGCAGCGGCGCGCAGGCCGAACGGGCGCGCCTGGTCGGCGAGCTGATGGGTGCGGCCACCGAGCAGGAGCAGCGGTTCCTGCGCGGGCTGCTCACCGGCGAGGTGCGCCAGGGCGCCCTGGACGCCCTCGCGGCCGAGGGTCTCGCGCAGGCGACCGGCGCACCGCCCGCGGACGTACGCCGGGCGGTGATGCTCGCCGGGTCGCTCCAGACGGTGGCGCGGGCGCTGCTCGCCGAGGGGCCGGAGGCCCTGGCGGAGTTCCGGCTCACCGTCGGACGCCCGGTCCATCCGATGCTGGCCCAGACGGCGGGTTCGGTGTCCGAGGCGGTCGGCAAGCTGGGCGCGTGCGCGGTCGAGGAGAAGCTGGACGGCATCCGGGTCCAGGTGCACCGCGACGGCGCGGACGTACGGATCTACACCCGCACCCTCGACGACATCACCGGCCGGCTGCCCGAGCTGACGGCCGCGGCCCGGGAGCTGGCGGAGGAGCGGTTCGTCCTGGACGGGGAGGTCATCGCGCTCGACGCGGACGGACGGCCGCGGCCCTTCCAGGAGATCGCCGGGCGCGTGGGCTCGCGGGTGGACGTGGCGACGGCCGCCGCCGCGGTGCCCGTCTCCCCGGTCTTCTTCGACGCGCTGTCCGTGGACGGCCGTGACCTGCTCGACCTGCCGTTCGCCGAGCGGCACGCGGAGCTGGCACGGCTGGTGCCGGAGCCGATGCGGGTGCGGCGCGTCCTGGTGTCCGGGGCGGAGGACGCGGACACGGCCGAGCGGTTCCTCGTCGACACCCTCGCCCGGGGCCACGAGGGCGTCGTGGCCAAGGCGCTCGACGCGCCGTACAGCGCGGGCCGGCGCGGCGCGTCCTGGCTGAAGGTGAAACCCGTGCACACCCTCGACCTGGTGGTCCTCGCCGCCGAGTGGGGCAGCGGGCGGCGCACCGGCAAGCTGTCCAATCTGCACCTCGGCGCCCGCGCCGCGGACGGTTCCTTCACCATGCTGGGCAAGACGTTCAAGGGCATGACGGACGCGATGCTGGCCTGGCAGACCGAGCGGCTGCGGGAGCTGGCCGTCGGGGAGAAGGGCCATGTGGTGACCGTACGGCCGGAACTCGTCGTGGAGATCGCCTACGACGGGCTCCAGCGGTCCAGCCGCTACCCGGCCGGGGTCACGCTCCGTTTCGCCCGCGTCCTGCGCTACCGGGAAGACAAGGATCCGGCCGAGGCGGACACGGTGGAGACGCTGCTCGCCGCGCATCCCGGGGTGGCGCCGTGACCGCGCGGCGCAGCGCGGGTCTGCTGCTGTTCCGCCGTACCGAAGGCGGCACGCAGGTGCTGCTCGGACACATGGGCGGCCCCTTCTACGCCCGGCGCGAGGCGGGCGCGTGGACCGTGCCGAAGGGCGAGTACGGCGCGGCGGAGAGCGCCTGGGACGCGGCGCGCCGCGAGTTCGAGGAGGAGCTGGGGCTGCCGCCGCCACAGGGCCCCGCGGTGCCGCTCGGCGAGGTGCGGCAGGCCGGCGGCAAGCTCGTCACGGTCTGGGCGGTCGAGGCCGATCTCGACCCGGCGGAGATGGTGCCGGGCACCTTCCGGATGGAGTGGCCGCCGCGGTCGGGCCGGTTCCAGGACTTCCCCGAGCTGGACCGGGTGGCGTGGCTGGCTCCGGACGCGGCCCGCGCGCTGGTCGTGCCCGCACAGGCGGCGTTTCTCGACCGGCTCGCGGAGCACTCGCACTGAGAGCACAGGCTCTGAGAGCCGGTCCGCACCGGCTCTCGTGGAGGACCCTCGCATTGCGCCGTCCCGCGCCGCGCGCGAGGGTCGAAGGACAGCCCGCACCCAGGAGGTCGACCATGCCCATCGCGACGGTGAACCCGGCGAACGGGGAGACGCTCAAGACGTACGACGCGCTGGGCGCCGAGGAGATCGAGCGCCGCCTCGCCACCGCCGCGGCCACGTTCCGCACCTACCGCACCACCCCGTTCGCCGAGCGGGCCCGGCTGCTGCACCGGGCCGCCGACCTGCTGGAGGCGGACCAGCAGGACATCGGCCGGACGATCACCACCGAGATGGGCAAGCCGGTCAAGCAGGCCCGCGCCGAGGCCGCCAAGTGCGCGAAGGCCATGCGCTGGTACGCCGACCACGCCGCGGAGCTGCTCGCCGACGAGGAGCCGGCCGAGTCCGACGTGCACGACTCGGGCGGCTCGCGCGCGCTGGTGCGCTACCGCCCGCTCGGGCCCGTGCTGGCCGTCATGCCGTGGAACTTCCCGCTGTGGCAGGTGATCAGGTTCGCGGCGCCCGCGCTGATGGCGGGCAACGTCGGGCTGCTCAAACACGCCTCGAACGTCCCGCAGACCGCCCTGTACCTGGAGGACCTGTTCCTGCGGGCGGGGTTCCCGGAGGGCTGTTTCCAGACACTGCTGGTCGGCTCCGGGGCGATCGAGGACATCCTGCGCGACGAGCGGGTCAGGGCGGCCACCCTCACCGGCAGCGAACCGGCGGGCCGCGCGGTCGCCTCGGTGGCCGGCGACGAGATCAAGAAGACGGTCCTGGAGCTCGGCGGCAGCGACCCCTTCGTGGTGATGCCCTCGGCGGACGTCGACCGGGCGGCGTCGACCGCGGTGACGGCGCGGGTGCAGAACAACGGGCAGTCGTGCATCGCGGCGAAGCGGTTCATCGTGCACACGGACGTCTTCGACCGCTTCACCGAGCGGTTCACGGCGGCCGTGGCGGCGCTGAAGGTCGGCGACCCGATGGACGAGGAGACGGAGGTCGGGCCGCTCTCCAGCGAGCAGGGCCGCGACGACCTCGCGGAGCTGGTCGATGACGCGGTGGAGCACGGCGCCACGGTCCTGTGCGGCGCGGAGCGCCCCGACGGGCCCGGCTGGTACTACGCCCCGACCGTGCTCACCGACATCACCCCCGAGATGCGGATCCACCGCGAGGAGACCTTCGGCCCGGTCGCGACGCTGTACCGCGCCGACGACCTCGACGACGCGATCCGGATCGCCAACGACACGCCGTTCGGCCTGAGTTCGAACGTCTGGACCCGGGACGAGACGGACGTGGACCGGTTCGTGCGCGACCTGGAGGCGGGCGGCGTGTACGTCAACGGGATGACGGCCTCGCACCCGGCGTTCCCGTTCGGCGGGATCAAGCGGTCCGGTTACGGACGGGAACTTTCAGGCCATGGAATCCGCGAGTTCTGCAACATCACCACGGTGTGGCACGGAGCGTGAGGGCACGAGGGCTACGATCCCCACTGTGAACCGCGAAGTGACCCTCCCTCTGATCGTCGACGACCGCGGCACGTTGCAGGTGTCGGCCGCCGACGTCAGCAAACTGCTGCGCACCGTGGGCGGCCGGTGGCTGCACCTGGTGGAGGCCGGCCAGGACGGGCTCGACGAGGACACGGTGGCGACGCTGACCATCGAACTCGCCAAGCTCGCCGACCGGATCGACGTGGCGTGCATCGCGCACAGCAGCGGCGGGTCGCGGGGGTAGAGAGCGCACACCGGCGGGCCGGGGGCCGTCATCCGGTCCGCTGGTCCAGCTCCCACAGGGCGTGCCAGAACCTGGCCTCGTACGCCTGGAGCAGCCGTCCGTAGCGCAGGGCCTCGTGTTCGTCGGTCCGGCCGCTGTCGAGTCCCTCCTCGACGGCGGCCAGCGACTTCTGCCGCAGTTCTGGGCCCGGCTCGGCGAAGAGGTCGAAGAACGCGCAGGCCGCGTCGTCGTAGCCGTAGTGGCGGCGCAGCGCGTCGGCGATCGTGGCGCAGTAGTCGCCCCAGGCCGCGAAATTGGTGTTCAGGGCGAGTACGACGTCGGCGGGCTCCCCGTTCAGGGCGAGCCAGGCAACGTAGGCCGGATAGCTCTGGCAGTCGGCCAGCGGCTGGTACGCGGCGGCCTGCTCCTCGTCCACCCCGCAGGCGGCGCCGAACGCGCCCAGCCGATGTCCGGCCACGGCCTCACCCTCCGCGAGCACGGTGAAGAACTCGGAGACCGCCGACGCTCCCCCGCTGCCGGCCTCGCCCGGACGGGCGGATCCCCATGCCGAGCGTTGGGCCAGATGCAGGAACGCGCGCCGGTCCGCCTCGATCACATGGCGCTGCTCCAGACAGAGGGCGGCGAGCGTGGAGCGCCGCGCGGCGCCTCGCCCGATCAGCGGCAGCAGCCGGTTGGCGTGGGGGTCGGGGGCGAGCTTCCCGGTGATGCTCTCCAGCAGTTCAGCGGCCTTCCGCGGCATCGCGCACTCCTTCGTGGACGAACCTGTTAACAAACCTTTCGGACACCTTCGACCAGATTGTCACGTCCGTCGCACATTCCCCGATTCGGAGTAGTCCGACGAGATATTGCCGCCCCTACGGGTGATCGTGAATGAACCACCCTTCCGCCGGGGGACGAAGGGTCCTCCCGAAGGCGAAAGTAGGCGCTTGTTCATGGCGACTCTGTGCAGACCCGCGGTGTCCGTTCCCGAGCACGTGATCACGATGGAGGAGACGCTGGAGCTGGCGCGCTCCCGTCACCACGACCACCCCCAGCTGCCGCTGGCGCTCCGGCTGATCGAGAACACCGGGGTCCGCACCCGGCACATCGTCCAGCCCATCGAGGAGACCCTCAAGCACCCCGGCTTCGAGGAGCGGAACAAGCTCTACCAGAGCGAGGCCAAGGCCCGCGTCCCCGCCGTCGTCCAGCGGGCGCTGGACGACGCGGAACTGCTCAGCTCCGATGTCGACGTGATCATCTACGTGTCGTGCACGGGCTTCATGATGCCCTCGCTCACCGCCTGGATGATCAACGAGATGGGCTTCGCCAGCGACACCCGCCAGATACCCATAGCCCAGCTCGGCTGCGCGGCGGGGGGCGCCGCCATCAACCGGGCGCACGACTTCTGCACGGCCTACCCCGAGGCCAACGCGCTCATCGTGGCCTGCGAGTTCTGCTCGCTGTGCTACCAGCCGACCGACCTCGGCGTCGGCTCGCTGCTGAGCAACGGCCTGTTCGGCGACGGCGTCGCGGCGGCGGTCGTGCGCGGCGAGGGCGGCACGGGCATCCGCCTGGAGCGCAACGGCTCGTACCTGATCCCGAAGACCGAGGAATGGATCATGTACGACGTCCGGGCGACGGGTTTCCACTTCCTGCTGGACAAGCGGGTGCCCGCCACGATGGAACCGCTCGCCCCGGCGCTGCACCAACTGGCGAGGAAACACGGCTGGAACGCCTCGGATCTGGATTTCTACATCGTCCATGCGGGTGGCCCCCGCATCCTCGACGACCTCAGCAAGTTTCTCCAGGTACCACCGGAGGCCTTCCGGTTCAGCCGGGCCACGCTCACCGAGTACGGGAACATCGCCAGCGCGGTCGTCCTGGACGCACTGCGCCGGCTGTTCGAGGAGGGCGGCGCGGCGCACACCGCGCGCGGACTGCTCGCGGGCTTCGGCCCCGGCATCACCGCCGAGATGGCGCTCGGCTGCTGGCAGGACACGACCTATGAGATGACGGGATCTGAAGTGGAATGACCGACGAGACGATCACCGAGGCGCTGCCGCCGATCCGGCACTGGCCGGCCCTCGACCTGACCGACGTGGAGTTCGACCCCGTCCTCGCCGACCTGATGGCGGAGGGTCCGGTCACCCGGATCCAGCTGCCGAACGGCGAGGGCTGGGCCTGGCTGGTGACGCGCCACGACGACGTCCGCCTGGTGACGAACGACGCGCGCTTCAGCCGGGCGGCGGTCCTGGGCCGGCAGGTCACCCGGCTCGCCCCGCACTTCATCCCGGCGGCGGGCGCGGTGGGCTTCGCCGATCCGCCGGAGCACACCCGGCTGCGCCGCTCGGTGGCCGCGGCGTTCACCGCCCGCGGGGTGGAGCGGCTGCGCGACAGCGCCCGGGGGATGCTCGACGACCTGGTCGGGGAGATGCTCCAGGACGGTCCGCCCGCCGACCTGACCGAGACGGTGCTCAGTCCCTTCCCGATCGCCGTCATCTGCGAGCTGATGGGCGTCCCGGCCGCCGACCGGCAGTCCATGCACGTATGGACCCAGCTCATCCTGTCCTCCGCGCACGGCGCCGACGTCAGCGAGCGGGCCAGGAACGAGATGGGCGCCTACTTCACGCGGCTGATCGGCGACCGGGTCGGCCCGGGCGGCGAGGACGTCGCCTCGCTGCTCGGCGCGGCGGTCGGCCGCGAGGAGCTGACCATGGACGAGGCCGTCGGGCTCGCCGTACTCATCCAGATCGGCGGCGAGGCGGTCACCAACAACAGCGGACAGCTCTTCTACCTCCTGCTGACCCGTCCGGACCTGCGCGACCAGCTCATCGCCGAACCGGCGATCCGCCCGCAGGCCATCGACGAGCTGCTGCGCTACATCCCGCACCGCAGCGCGGTGGGCCTGTCCCGGATCGCCCTGGAGGACGTGGAGATCAAGGGCGTACGGATCCGGGAGGGCGACCCGGTGTACGTGTCCTACCTGGCCGCCAACCGTGATCCGGACGTCTTCCCCGACCCCGACCGGATCGACTTCTCCCGCGGTCCGAACCCGCACGTGGCCTTCGGCTTCGGACCGCACTACTGCGTGGGCGGGATGCTCGCCCGCCTGGAATCGGAGCTGCTGGTCGACGCGGTCCTGGACCAGGTGCCGGGGCTGCGGCTCGCCGTCCCGGCGGACCAGGTGCCGTTCCGGCGGGGCGCGCTGATCCGCGGCCCCGAGGCCCTGCCCGTCACCTGGTGAGCGGCAGATGACGGCGCTCACACCGGCCGAGGGGCTGCTCGTGCCGCCGGGGCACGGGCGCACGGTCCGCACCCCGGCCCAGCACGTCACCTTCAAGGTGACGGGCACGCACTCGCGCAGCGCGTCCAGCTTCGAGGTGGTCGTGCCGCCGGGCTTCGACGTGGGCGCCCATGTGCACACCCGCAGCGAGGAGTTGTTCTACGTGCTCGAGGGCGAGCTGGACGTGCTCGCCTTCGAGCCCCGGGTGCGCACCGCGGACAACTGGCAGGGCTGGCGGTCCCCTTCGGGCAACGGCGTCGTGCGGGCCGCCCCGGGTACGGTCATCGTCGTACCGCCGGGGTGCCCGCACGCGTTCGCCAATCCCACGGACACCCCGGCGAAGATGTTCTTCCAGGCGTCGCCGCCGCCGGACCACGAGCGGTACTTCGAGGAACTGCTCGAAATTCTGTCGGCCGGCGGACCCCCCGACCACGCGGCGATCGGGGAACTGCGCGGCCGCTACGACATCGAACAGCTCACCCCGCTGCGGCACCGCTGACCGGGCGCCGCCGCGGGCCCTGCCCGGGCTACCTGATCGGCATCCCGGCGAGCGTACGGGCGATCACCAGACGCTGGATCTCGCTGGTCCCTTCGAAGATGGTGTAGATGGCCGCGTCCCGGTGCATGCGCTCGACCGGGTACTCGCGGGTGTAGCCGTTGCCGCCGAGGATCTGGACCGCCTGGGCGGTGACCTTCTTGGCGGTCTCGCTGGCGAACAGCTTCGACATCGAGCCCTCGGCGGAGGTGAACGGCTTGCCGTTGATCGCCATCCAGGAGGCCCGCCAGACCAGCAGCCGCGCCGCGTCGATCGACGTCTTCATGTCGGCGAGCTGGAAGGCGACGCCCTGGTTGTCGATGATCGGCCGACCGAACTGCTCGCGCGTCTTGGCGTACTCCAGCGCCTCCTCGTACGCGGCGCGGGCGGTGCCGACCGCCATGGCGCCGACGGCCGGGCGGGACGCCTCGAAGGTGGCCATCGCGGCGTTCTTCACCCGCTCGCCGCCCGTCTTCGCGCGCTCACGGGCGCGGGCGAGGCGGTGGTCCAGCTTCTCCTTGCCGCCGAGCAGGCAGGAGCCGGGGACGCGCACGTTGTCGAGGACGACCTCGGCGGTGTGCGAGGCGCGGATGCCGTGCTTCTTGAACTTCTGGCCCTGGGACAGGCCCGGCGTGCCCGGCGGGACGATGAAGGAGGCGTGACCCTTGGAGCCCAGCTCCGCGTCGACGACCGCGACGACGACGTGGACGTTGGCGATGCCGCCGTTGGTCGCCCAGGTCTTGGTGCCGTTGAGCACCCACTCGTCCTTGGCCTCGTCGTACACGGCGCGCGTGCGCATGGAGGCGACGTCGGAGCCGGCGTCGGGCTCGGAGGAGCAGAAAGCGGCCACCTTCACGTCATTGGCGTCGCCGTACATCTGCGGGATCCAGGTGCCGATCTGCTCCTCGGTGCCGTTGGCGAGGACGCCCACGGCGGCGAGCCCGGTGCCGACGATCGACAGGGCGATGCCGGCGTCGCCCCAGAACAGCTCCTCCATCGCCATCGGGATGCCGAGCCCGGTGGAGTCGAAGTACTGCTGCGCGTAGAAGTCCAGGGAGTAGATGCCGACCTTCGCGGCCTCCTGGATGACCGGCCACGGCGTCTCTTCACGCTCGTCCCATTCGGCGGCCGCGGGGCGGATCACATCGGCGGCGAAGCCGTGCAGCCAGTCCCGGACCTCCTTCTGTTCGTCGTTGAGCTCCATGGTGAACTCGGCCATGTCCCCTCCAGCGCTGCATGTACGTGTTACTTAAGGTAACAGGAGTCTGTTACCGGCCGGTAGGAAAAGTCAACTCCCTGGCCAAGGTCGGCAGCCCGTTCGATGCCGGGGGGCCGTTGAGTGTTAGTTTGCGCAGGCGTCACCGAATCAGCACGGGTGGGGAGAGATCATGGACACCACACAGCGGACCGATCAGCAGAGGTCGGCCGACCGCCGCCGGCGCGAGCTGCTGGAGGCCGCGGACCGCGTGGTGCTCCGCGACGGCCCCGGGGCCTCCATGAACGCCATCGCCGCCGAGGCGGGCATCACCAAGCCGATCCTCTACCGCCACTTCGGCGACAAGGGCGGACTGTACGCGGCCCTCGCCAAGCGGCACACCGACGCCCTCCTCGACTCGCTGCGGGCGGCACTGGACGCGCCGGCGGGGCGCCGGGAGCGGGTGGAGTCCACCCTCGACACCTACCTGGCGGCCATCGAGGCCCGTCCGCAGGTCTACCGCTTCCTGATGCACCCGTCGGAGCCGGGCCAGCCCGGCGACCAGGGCTTCGACGTCGGCCTGCACTCCGCTCCCCTGCTGCGCCGCATGGGCGAGGAGCTGGCGGCGGTCATCGAGGAACGCGTCGACCTCGGCCCCGGCAGCCAGCAGCTCGCCCGGGTGTGGGGCCACGGCATCGTCGGCATGATGCACGCGGCGGGCGACTGGTGGCTGGGCGAACGTCCGTGCCCGCGCGCCGAGTTGGTACAGAGCCTGGCGGATCTGCTGTGGGGGCGGCTGGCTGCGGCGGGGGACAGGGTGGGCGGCCCGGGGTTCTGAGCGCCCCGAAGGGGCGCGGGGCTGTGTCCATGTGCGGCTCCGCCGCGCGGGCGCGACCAGCCAGGACGGACCCGCAGACTACGACGGCGCCCCTTCTCCGCTTTCCGTCCGGCCGGACCACGGCGCCCGCGCCGCCTGCCGCAGCACTCGGCGCCGGCGCCACCCCGTGACCCGGTCCACATACACCCCACCGGCAAGGTGATCGCACTCGTGCTGCAGACACCGCGCGAAGAAGCCGGTGCCGTGCACCCGCACCCGGTCGCCGGTGACCGTGAGCCCCTCGACGACCGCGTGGTCGTACCGCTCGGTGCCCGCCTCCAGGCCCGGCAGTGAGAGACAGCCCTCGGGGCCGCGCAGCACCAGCCCGTCCGCCTCGACGAGCCGCGGGTTCACCAGGTGTCCCAGATGCCGGACGTCCTCGTCGTCGGGGCAGTCGTACACGAAGACCCGCAAGGATTCGCCGACCTGGTTCGCGGCGAGGCCGACGCCCCGGGCCGCGTACATCGTGGCGAACATGTCCTCGACCAGTCCGGCCAGTTGGGGGCCGAAGTCGGTGACCTCCGCGCAGGGCGCGTGCAGTACGGGGGCGCCGAGCAGGGTGAGGGGCCGGACCCGCCCTCGGGCGCCCGGGATGGAGCCTTGTCGCATGGCGGCAAGGGTACGGTCCTGGTTGTCGCGCGAATGTCGCGCGGGCACCGTGACGGTGCCGCGATTCGGGCACGTGAGTGGATCTCGATAGGCTGAGGGTCACACGGTGCCGGGGGCAGAGGCGCGGCGCGTACGCAAGGAGGATCGGACACGATGTCAGGCAACTCGGACCCGCTGACGCCGCGGGCCAAGCTCGCCGTGACCGCGGGCAGGGCGGTCGCGGCGGCGTCCCGGGCAGCGGGACGGGGCAGCGGATCGGTGATCGGCGGCAAGGTGGCGCTCCGGCTCGACCCCGACCTGCTGGCGCGGCTGGCCACCCACCTGGACGTGATCCTGGTGTCGGCGACCAACGGCAAGACCACGACCACCCGGCTCATCGCGGAGGCGCTGCGCGCCGCGGGCCCGGTCGTCTCCAACGCGCTCGGCGCGAACATGCCCGCCGGCATCACCTCGGCACTGGCCGGCGGCTCCGACGCCAAGTACGCGGTCATCGAGGTCGACGAGAAGTACCTGGCCGGGGTCGCCCGCGACACCGACCCGAAGGCGATCGCGCTGCTCAACCTCTCCCGCGACCAGCTCGACCGGGCCGCCGAGACCCGGATGCTCGCCGAGCACTGGCGCGAGGGCCTCGCCGGTTCCAAGGCCGTCGTCATCGCCAACGCGGACGACCCGCTGGTGGTCTGGGCCGCCTCCTCCTCGCCGAACGTGGTGTGGGTCGCGGCCGGCCAGATGTGGAAGGACGACGCCTGGTCGTGCCCGTCCTGCGGCGGTGTCATGCAGCGGCCCGGCGACGACTGGTTCTGCGGCGAGTGCGGTTTCCGCCGTCCGACGCCGAGTTGGGCGCTGTCCGGCGACTACGTCCTGGACCCGCACGGCTCCAGCTGGCCGATCCACCTCCAGCTCCCCGGCCGCGCCAACAAGGCGAACGCCGCCTCCTCCGCCGCGGTGGCCGCCGTCTTCGGCGTCCCGCCGCAGGTCGCCCTGGAGCGCATGTACCAGGTGCAGGCGGTGGCCGGACGCTACGACGTGGTCCAGTTCATGCAGCGCGACCTGCGGCTGCTGCTCGCCAAGAACCCGGCGGGCTGGCTGGAGACGTTCTCGCTCATCGACCCGCCGCCGACCCCGGTGATCCTCTCGGTGAACGCGCGCGGCGCCGACGGCACCGACACCTCCTGGCTCTGGGACGTCGACTACACCCGGCTCACCGGCCACCCGATCTTCGTCCTCGGCGACCGCAAGCTGGACCTCGCCGTGCGTCTGGAGGTCGCCAACCAGTCCTTCCAGGTCTGCGACAGCCTCGACCAGGCGGTGCAGCTCGCCCCGCCCGGCCGGATCGAGGTCATCGCGAACTACACCGCCTTCCAGGACCTGCGCCGCCGGGTCGGGAACTGATCGAAAAGATCGACAAGGACGATGAGCATGAGTGACAACCAACTGCGTCTGGTGTGGATCTACCCGGACCTGCTGTCCACCTACGGCGACCAGGGCAACGCCCTCGTCGTCGAGCGCCGGGCCCGCCAGCGCGGCCTGGACGTGGCGCGGCTCGACGTGCGCAGCGACCAGCCGATCCCGACCTCCGGCGACATCTATCTGATCGGCGGCGGCGAGGACCGGCCGCAGCGGCTCGCGGCCGAGCGGCTGCGCCGCGACGGCGGCCTGCACCGGGCGGTCGGCAACGGCGCGATCGTCTTCTCCGTCTGCGCCGGCTACCAGATCCTCGGCCACGAGTTCATCAACGACCTCGGCCAGCGCGAGGCGGGTCTCGGCCTGCTCGACGTGGTCTCCACCCGCGGCGAGGGCGAGCGGTGCGTCGGCGACGTCCTCGCCGACATCGACGGCCGCCTCGGGCTGCCGCCGCTGACCGGCTTCGAGAACCACCAGGGCGTCACCCACCTCGGCCCGACCGCCCGCCCCCTCGCGCACGTCAAGCTCGGCAAGGGCAACGGCACCGGGGACGGCACCGAGGGCGCGTACAACGACACCGTCTTCGGTACGTACATGCACGGACCCGTGCTGGCCCGCAACCCGCAGATCGCGGACCTGCTGCTGAAGCTGGCGCTGGATGTGAACGCGTTGCCGCCTACGGATGACCGCTGGTACGAGGCGCTGCGGAGCGAGCGTATCGCTGCCGCGCAGCAACCGGCGTGAGGGCGCCGCTGGGGGTGCCTGCGTCTGCCGTCGGGCGGCTGCGGCGCCGTCGGGGCCGGTCACGCAGTTCCCCGCGCCCCTAGCCCCCTACGGGGGCTCGGGGCAGCCCTTCTGACCATGGCCGTGCTCACCTGTGCGGGGGCGTCCAGCAGGCGGACGCCCCGTACGGGCGCGGGGGTTCACGCCGGTAGGGTGACGGGGTCCCGCCGGACAGCGTGGTCCGGTTCCCGGCCCACGTGGAGAAGGTATTTCGGGCTATGCGCATTGGTGTCCTGACCTCCGGCGGCGACTGTCCCGGTCTGAACGCCGTCATCCGGTCCGTCGTGCACCGTGCCGTCGTCGACCACGGTGACGAGGTCATCGGCTTCCGGGACGGCTGGAAGGGCCTTCTGGAGTGCGACTACCTCAAGCTCGACCTCGACGCGGTGAGCGGCATCCTGGCCCGCGGCGGCACCATGCTCGGCTCCTCCCGGGTACAGCCGGCGCACCTGCGTGACGGGGTGGAGCGGGCCCGGGGCCATGTCGAGGAGCTCGGCCTGGACGCGATCATCCCGATCGGCGGCGAGGGCACGCTCAAGGCGGCCCGGCTGCTCTCCGACAGCGGCCTGCCGATCGTCGGGGTGCCGAAGACCATCGACAACGACATCGCCGTCACCGACGTCACCTTCGGCTTCGACACGGCCGTCGGGGTCGCCACCGAGGCCCTTGACCGGCTGAAGACCACCGCGGAGTCGCACCAGCGGGTGCTGATCGTGGAGGTCATGGGCCGGCACACCGGCTGGATCGCGCTGCACTCCGGTATGGCGGCCGGCGCCCACGCCATCGTCGTACCCGAGCGCCCCTTCGACATCGAGGAGCTGGCCGCCAAGGTCGGCGAGCGGTTCGCGGCGGGCAAGCGGTTCGCGATCGTCGTGGCGGCCGAGGGCGCCAAGCCCCGGCCGGGCACGATGAGCTTCGACGAGGGCGGCACGGACGTCTACGGCCACGAGCGGTTCGCGGGCATCGCCCGGCAGCTCTCCCTGGAGCTGGAGGAGCGGCTCGGCAAGGAGGCCCGTCCGGTGATCCTCGGGCACGTCCAGCGCGGCGGCACACCGACGGCGTACGACAGGGTGCTCGCCACGCGGTTCGGCTGGCACGCGGTGGAGGCGGTGCACCGCGGTGAGTTCGGCCACATGACGGCGCTGCGCGGCACCGACATCGTGATGGTGCCGCTCGCGGAGGCGGTGGAGACGCTGAAGACCGTCCCGGAGGAGCGCTACACCGAGTCGGAGTGCGTGCTGTAGCCGTCGCCGCGCCCCTCGGTCCACTCGTACGGAGTCCGCCCCCGGTCGCAGTCGCGGCCGGGGGCGGTTCTACTCTGGAGCGGACAGACAGCGCATAACCTCCCCGAGTGCCTCGGTGCCCGGGGCGGCACCCCCACGAATCAGGAGCCGGCGGATGGATCACAGCGGGCACGGCATGACCTCGGATCTGCCGCCGTTCACGCTGGGACGAGGGCTCGAATGGTCCGCGGACCCCTTCTTCCTCGTCGCCTGCCTGATCGGGCTCGGCCTGTACGGGTGGGGTGTGGTGCGTCTGGTGCGCCGCGGTGACACATGGTCGGCCGGCCGCATCGTCTCCTTCGTCATCGGCGTGCTCACCGTGCTGCTCATGATGTGCACCAAGCTGAACGACTACGGCATGGTCATGTTCAGCGTGCACATGGTCCAGCACATGGTGATCAGCATGCTGTCGCCGATCCTGATCCTGCTCGGGGCGCCGATCACGCTGGCGCTGCGGGCGCTGCCGGTGGCCGCGACGCGGGGCAGCAAGGGGCCGCGGGAGCTGCTCCTGATGCTGCTGCACAGCCGCTACATGCGGATCGTCACGCACCCCGCGTTCACGATCCCGCTGTTCATCGCGAGCCTGTACGCCCTCTACTTCTCGCCGCTCTTCGACTTCCTGATGGGGTCCAGGACCGGCCACATCGCGATGATGGTGCACTTCCTCGCCGTCGGCCTCGTCTTCTTCTGGCCGATCATGGGCGTGGACCCGGGGCCGCACCGGCCCGGCTATCTGATGCGGATGCTGGAGCTGTTCGCGGGCATGCCGTTCCACGCGTTCTTCGGCATCGCGTTGATGATGGGGTCCGAGCCGATGGTGGAGACGTACAGGAACCCGCCCGCCTCGCTCGGTATCGACGCGCTCTCCGACCAGAGCGCGGCCGGCGGGATCGCCTGGGCGTTCAGCGAGATCCCCTCCGTGCTCGTGCTCCTCGCGCTGCTCTTCCAGTGGTACAACTCCGAACAGCGCCAGGCCCGGCGCACGGACCGCGCGGCCGACCGCGACGGCGACAAGGAGCTGGAGGCGTACAACGCCTATCTGGCCTCGCTCAACGCGCGCGGCAACTGATTCCGCGCGCCCTTTCCGGCGGAACCGGGGCACCATGGAGTCAGACGGACCATGAGGAGGGTGTTGCGATGCCCGGTTCCACGAAGACCATGGGGGTGCTCACCGTGGGTGGGCTCGTCGTGGTGACCGCCTACACGGTGGCGCTCGGAAGCAACGGCTGGCTGTGGTTCGGCTGGGTCGTGCTCGGTCTGATCACGCTGGGCATGGTGGCTTCGCGCAGCGCCTGATGCCCGCCTTCCGCCCCGGGTCCGGTGTGCTCACGGCAGCGGCCCCGGGGCTCACTCACGGGGCAGCCGGCCCGCCGAGTGGACGCCCGGCTGGTACTTCGGCAGCCGGGCCGTGATCTTCATGCCCGCGCCGACCGCGGTCTCGATGACCAGTCCGTGGTCGTCCCCGTAGACCTGGCGCAGCCGGTCGTCGACGTTCACCAGGCCGATGCCGCCCGACGGGCTGACCTCGCCGGCGAGGATGCGGCGCAGCAGCTCGGGGTCCATGCCCGCGCCGTCGTCCTCGATGACGACCAGCGCCTCGGCCCCGGCGTCCTGCGCGGTGATGCTGATGCGGCTCTTCCCGGCGGACGCCGCCCTGCCCTCCAGGCCGTGTTTCACGGCGTTCTCCACCAGCGGCTGGAGGCACAGGAAGGGCAGGGCGACCGGCAGCACCTCGGGGGCGATCTGGAGGGTGACCGAGAGGCGGTCGCCGAAACGGGCCCGTACCAGCGCCAGGTAGTGGTCGATGGCGTGCAGTTCGTCGGCGAGCGTGGTGAAGTCGCCGTGCCTGCGGAACGAGTAGCGGGTGAAGTCGGCGAATTCCAGGAGCAGTTCACGGGCGCGCTCGGGGTCGGTGCGGACGAACGAGGCGATCACCGCGAGCGAGTTGAAGATGAAGTGCGGGGATATCTGCGCGCGCAGCGCCCTGATCTCGGCCTCGATGAGGCGCGTGCGGGACTGGTCGAGGTCGGCGAGCTCCAGTTGCACCGACACCCAGCGGGCGACCTCGCCGACCGCGCGGACCAGGACGGCGGACTCGCGGGGCGCGCAGGCGACGAGCGCCCCGTGCACCCGGTCGTCCACGGTCAGCGGGGCGACGACGGCCCAGCGCAGCGGGCAGTCGGGGGTCTCGCACGCGAGCCGGAACGCCTCGCCGCGGCCGGTCTCCAGCGGCCCCGCGAGGCGCTCCATGATCTCGGCGCGGTGGTGTTCGCCCGCGCCGTCCCAGGCCAGGAGCGTGTCCCGGTCGGTGAGGCAGAGGGCGTCGGTGCCCAGCAGGGTGCGCAGTCTGCGGGCGGACTTGCGGGCGGTCTCCTCGGTGAGTCCGGCGCGCAGCGGGGGCGCGGCGAGCGAGGCGGTGTGCAGGGTCTGGAAGGTGGCGTGCTCGACGGGCGTGCCGAGGCCGCCGAGGCTCTCGGGCCGTGCGGTGCGCCGGCCCAGCCAGAACCCCGCGGCCAGCAGCGGCAGCACGGCCACGCACAGCCCGGCGAGGAAACCGCTCATGCGCCGGCCTCTTTCGTGGTCGCGGACGGGGCGGGCGCCCGGACCGGTCCGCCGGTCAGTTCCTCCGGCAGGTGGAAGCGGGCCAGGACGGCGGCGGTGCCCGCGGGCACCCGGCCGGGGGTGGCCAGGGACACCAGCGTCATGGTGAGGAAGCCGAGCGGGACGGACCACAGGGCGGGCCAGGCGAGCAGGGCGCGCAGCGTGCCGGTGCCCGGGTAGCCGGCCATGGTCGCGGTGACCGCGGCGAAGGCCGCGCCGCCCCCGACCAGCATCCCGGCCGCCGCGCCGGGCGGGGTCAGCCGCCGCCACCAGATGCCGAGCACGAGCAGCGGGCAGAACGACGACGCGGAGACCGCGAAGGCGAGGCCCACGGCGTCGGCCACGGGCAGGCCGCCCACCAGCACGCTCGCCGCGAGCGGTACGGCCATGGCGAGCACCGTGCCGAGGCGGAAGTGCCGTACGCCGCGCGAGGGCAGTACGTCCTGGGTGAGGACGCCCGCCACCGCCATGGTCAGTCCGGAGGCCGTGGACAGGAACGCGGCGAACGCCCCGCCCGCCACCAGCGCGCCGAGCAGGTCCGCGCCGACCCCGCCGATCATGCGGCCGGGCAGCAGCAGTACGGCGGCGTCCACGTCGCCGGTGAGGACGAGTTCGGGCGCGTAGAGCCGGCCCAGCGCTCCGTAGACCGGGGGCAGCAGGTAGAAGGCGCCGATCAGGGCGAGCACGGTGACGGTGGTGCGCCGGGCGGCGACGCCGTGCGGGCTGGTGTAGAAGCGGACGACCACGTGCGGCAGGCCCATGGTGCCGAGGAAGGTCGCCAGGATCAGTCCGTAGGTGGCGTAGAGGGGGCGGTCCTCGCGTCCGGCGGCCAGTGACGCCGGTGAGCTCGACGTCACGCCGCCGCCGCGGTGTTCGACGACGGGGACCGGGGAGCCCTTGTCGAAGACCAGCCGGGTGCCGCGGCCGATGCGGTGCACGCCGGCCGGCAGGTCCACGCGCTGGTCCGTGTAGCGGCGGCCGTCGACCGTGCCCGTCGCCGTGACCCGCAGCGGTCCGGCGAGCTTCAGGTCGAGGGCGTCGTCGACGCGCACGGCGCGCTGCTGACGGAAGGTGGCCGGTTCGTCGAAGGCGTGCCGCGGCGCGCCGTGGTCCTGCCAGGCCAGGACCAGGAACAGCGCCGGGACGAGCAGCGCGGTGAGTTTCAGCCAGTACTGGAACGCCTGCACGAAGGTGATGCTGCGCATGCCGCCCGCGGCGACCGTCGCGACCACGACGACGGCGACCAGCACGCCGCCGAACCAGTCGGGTGCGTCGGTGAGCACGGCCAGCGTCAGTCCCGCGCCCTGGAGCTGCGGCAGCAGATAGAGCCAGCCGACGCCGACCACCAGGGCCCCGGCCAGCCGCCGTACCGTCTGCGAGGCGAGCCGTGCCTCGGCGAAGTCCGGCAGCGTGTAGGCGCCGGAGCGGCGCAGCGGCGCGGCGACGAAGAGCAGCAGGACGAGATAGCCCGCGGTGTAGCCGACGGGGTACCAGAGCATGTCGGGGCCCTGGACCAGGACGAGGCCCGCGATGCCGAGGAAGGAGGCGGCGGAGAGGTACTCGCCGCTGATCGCGGCCGCGTTGAGCCGGGGTCCGACGGTGCGCGAGGCCACGTAGAAGTCGGAGGTCGTGCGGGAGATCCGCAGGCCGAAGGCGCCGACGAGGACGGTCGCGAGGACGACGAGGGCGACCGCGGTGACGGCGTAGCTCTCGTTCACCCGGCGCCGCCCCGTACGGCTTCGCGTGTGTGTCCCGTCCCGCGCATGGTCAGCGGTCCTCCACCAGGCGCACGAAGTCCTTCTCGTTGCGTTCCGCGCGCCGTACGTACCAGCGGCCCAGCAGCACCAGCGGCGGGTACACGCAGAAGCCGAGGACGCCCCATTCAAGGCCCGCGTCCTCGGGCAGGACGGCGAAGACCAGGGGCAGCGGGCCGACGAGCAGCGCGAGGACGGCCGCCACGGTGAGCGCGGCCCGCAACTGGCTGCGCATCAGGGAGCGGACGTAGGTGTGGCCGAGCGTGGTCTGTTCGTCGATCTCGGTCCGGGGCCGGTAGTAGCCGGACGTGTGGGGGTACCAGCCGCGCGAGCGCAGCCGGGTGTGCGGGGCCGTGCGCCGGGGCACTCCGGTGACGACGACGCGGCGTTCGGCCGGGTCCTGGGGCACGCCGCCTCCTCAGCCCGTGGTCCGGCGCAGCAGCAGGTCGCGCAGCTCACGGGTGTGGCGCCGGCTCACCTGGAGCTCCACCGGGCCGACCAGAACGCTGACGGTGCCTGCGTCCAGGCGGAGTTCGTCGACGTGGCGCAGGGCGACGAGGTGGCGCCGGTGGATGCGGACGAAACCGCGGCCGCGCCAGCGTTCCTCCAGGGTGGACAGCGGGATGCGGACGAGGTGGCTGCCCTGGGCGGTGTGCAGGCGCGCGTAGTCGCCCTGGGCCTCGACGTGGGTGATGTCCTCGACGGCCACGAAGCGGGTGACGCCGCCGAGTTCGACGGATATGTGGTCCGGGTCGGGTTCGTGCACCGGGATCAGCGGGGCGGCGTCCCGCAGTTGGGCGGCCCGCCGGACGGCCTCGGCCAGGCGCTCCCTGCGCACGGGCTTGAGGACGTAGTCGACGGCCTTGAGGTCGAAGGCCTGGACGGCGAAGCCCTCGTGCGCGGTGACGAAGACGACGAGCGGGGGGCTGGCGAACCCGGTGAGCAGCCGGGCCATTTCGAGGCCGTCGAGCCCCGGCATGTGGATGTCGAGGAAGACCACGTCGATGGCCTCGGGGCCGTCGGGGCCCGACTCCAGGGCGCGGTTGATCCGGCGCAGCGCCTCGGTGGCGTCACGGGCGCCCTCGGCGCTGCCGACGCGTGGATCGGCGTTGAGCAGATAGAGCAGCTCCTCGAGGGAGGGTGGTTCGTCGTCGACGGCGAGCGCGCGCAGCATGAAGGTGGAGTGTAAGAGCTTTTCGTACGCCTGGACATCGTCCGGACATGTGCGGGAGGTGACCGTCGCCGCTGGATACGGAGGTGCTCCCGCTGGATACAGTGCCGCCATGAGCAGCAGGCCCGCGATGTTCGACGAGCTCGACCGCAAGATCATCACTGCCCTGGTGGCGAACGCCAGGACCACCTTCGCGGAGATCGGCGCCGCGATCGGCCTGTCGGCGACCGCGGTCAAGCGGCGGGTCGACCGGCTGCGGGAGGCCGGGGTGATCACCGGGTTCACGGCGACGGTGCAGCCCTCGGCGCTCGGCTGGCGCACGGAGGCGTACGTCGAGGTCTACTGCGAGGGCGCGGCGCCGCCCCGCCGGCTCGCCGAGGTGGTGCGCGACTATCCGGAGATCGTCGCGGCGATGACCGTGACCGGCGGCGCCGACGCGCTGCTGCATGTGCGGGCGACGGACGTGGAGCACTTCGAGGAGGTGCTGGAGCGGATCAGGACCGAGCCGTTCATCCGGAAGACCATCAGCTACCTGGTGCTGTCGCACCTGCTGCCGGAGGCCCCGGAGGCGGGGGCGACACAGGCCGCACCCGAGTGACGGGGCCCGCGCCCAGGTGACACGGCGGCTCGCGCCCGTGCGGCACCGCCCGCGCCCGAATGGCGGCGTCCGCGCCCGAGCCGCACGACCCGGGTCCGTCCTGCGCAGCATTCATGCGCGTACGGCCTCGAAGACGCAGCAGTCCTGCGCACACAGGCAGCTTTCGCTGCTTGTCGACCGATACTTGCGCTTTCTACCGTGGAGGCACCCGAGCCGAGACCCGGCCCACCGCAGGAAGCGGAGGTACCCCGCCGTGCCCGGAAGCCGCGTTCCGCGCCCCCGGCGCTTCCTCGTCTGCGAACCGCGGCACTTCGCCGTGCGGTACGCGATCAACCCCTGGATGCGTCCCGGCACACCCGTGGACTTCGGTCTGGCCCTGCGCCAGTGGCAGGCGCTGATCGCCGCCTACCGCGCGCACGGTCACACGGTGGACCGGGTGGAGCCGGTGGTGAACCTGCCCGACATGGTGTTCGCGGCCAACTGCGCGCTGGTCCTGGCGGGCCGGGTCTTCGGCTCCCTCTTCCACGCCCCGCAGCGCCGCCCGGAGTCCACGGCGTACGACACCTGGTTCAAGGCGGCCGGGTTCGACGTGCACCGGCCCGGGGCGGTGTGCGAGGGCGAGGGCGACCTGGTGCCGGCGGGCCGCTGGCTGCTGGCCGGCACCGGCTTCCGTACGACGCGCGAGGCCCATCGCGAGGTGCAGGAGTTCTTCGGCGTACCGGTGATCGGTCTGGAACTGGTGGATCCCCGCTTCTACCACCTGGACACCGCGCTGTTCGTCCTCGACGACGGGCACGCGGACGGCCCCGGCGAGGACACGGCCAACATCGCCTACCACCCGGAGGCGTTCTCGCCCGGCAGCCGCGAGGTGCTGGCGCGGCTCTTCCCGGACGCGGTGCTCGCCACCCGCGAGGACGCGCTGACGTTCGGCCTCAACTCCGTGTCCGACGGCCGTCATGTCTTCATCTCGCCGCGGGCCGAGACGCTCGCCGGCCGGCTCGCCGACCACGGCTACGTCCCCGTCCCCGTCGACCTGTCGGAGTTCCACAAGGCCGGCGGCGGCATCAAGTGCTGCACTCAGGAGATCCGCTCATGACCGCTCCCGCACCCGCCCGCACATCGGCCGACCTCATCCGCGCCGAGGACCCGGTCGTCGCGCACAACTACCATCCGCTGCCCGTCGTCGTCGCCCGCGCCGAGGGCGCCTGGGTCGAGGACGTCGAGGGACGCCGCTACCTCGACCTGCTGGCCGGTTACTCGGCCCTCAACTTCGGCCACCGGCACCCGGCCCTGGTCGAGGCCGCGCACCGCCAGCTCGACCGGCTCACCCTCACCTCGCGCGCCTTCCACAACGACCGGCTCGCCGATTTCGCCACCGCGCTGGCCGAGCTGACCGGGCAGGACATGGTGCTGCCGATGAACACCGGCGCCGAGGCGGTCGAGAGCGCCGTCAAGGTGGCCCGCAAATGGGCGTACGAGGTGAAGGGCGTCCCGGACGGACGGGCGACGATCGTCGTGGCCGACGGGAACTTCCACGGCCGGACCACCACCGTGGTCAGCTTCTCCACGGACGAGAGCGCGCGGGCGGGCTTCGGCCCGTTCACGCCGGGCTTCCGGATCGTGCCGTACAACGATCTCGCGGCCCTGGAGGCCGCCGTGGACGAGACCACGGCCGCCGTACTGCTCGAACCGATCCAGGGCGAGGCGGGCGTCGTCATCCCCGACGACGGCTATCTGACCGGCGTCCGGGAGCTGACCCGGCGGGCCGGGTGCCTGTTCGTCGCGGACGAGATCCAGTCGGGTCTGGGCCGGACGGGCAGCACGCTGGCCGTCGACCACGAGGGCGTCGTCCCGGACCTGGTGCTGCTCGGCAAGGCGCTCGGCGGCGGCATCGTGCCGGTCTCCGCGGTGGTCGGCGGCCGCGAGGTCCTCGGGGTGCTGCGGCCGGGCGAGCACGGGTCCACGTTCGGCGGCAACCCGCTGTCCGCGGCGGTCGGTTCGGCCGTGGTGGAGCTGCTGCGCACCGGCGAGTTCCAGCGCCGGGCCACCGAGCTCGGCGTCGTCCTCAGGGACGGTCTGTCGGCCCTGGTGGGCCGGGGCGTGGCCGGCTTCCGCGCCCGCGGGCTGTGGGCGGGCGTGGACATCGACCCGGCGCTCGGATCGGGCCGCGACATCGGCGAACGCCTGCTGGCCGAGGGCGTCCTGGTCAAGGACACCCATGGCGCCACCATCCGGATCGCACCACCGCTGACGATCACGGCCGGGGAACTGCGGTCCGCTCTCGGGTCGCTGGAGAAGGTACTGACACGAGGGGCCTGATACCGGCCACGAGACAGCGGAGGATCACTCCGGGGCGGTTACGCCCGCCGACGGCCGCGCCTACACTGATCGCTCCCCGGGGGAAGCGAAGGAGCGGCGA
The DNA here is from genome assembly GCF_042732375.1 of Streptomyces sp. NPDC059785. Taxonomy (NCBI): domain Bacteria; kingdom Bacillati; phylum Actinomycetota; class Actinomycetes; order Kitasatosporales; family Streptomycetaceae; genus Streptomyces; species Streptomyces sp. NPDC059785. Next base: position 139,642 of record NZ_JBHWHV010000001.1, on the reverse strand, counting down.
AGTGTTCTATTACGTGCTCAAGTACGTGCTTCTGGGGCCGCTGTTGAGGCTGTTGTTCCGGCCTCGGATCGAGGGCCTGGACCACGTGCCGTCGTCGGGCGCCGCCATCATCGCGGGCAACCACCTGTCGTTCTCGGACCACTTCCTGATGCCGGCGATCTTGAAGCGGCGCGTCACCTTCCTCGCGAAGGCCGAGTACTTCACGGGCCCCGGCATCAAGGGCCGGCTCACCGCCGCCTTCTTCCGCAGCATCGGCCAGATCCCGGTGGACCGCTCCGGCAAGGAGGCGGGCCAGGCCGCGATCCGCGAGGGCCTGGGCGTGCTGGGCAAGGACGAACTGCTGGGCATCTACCCGGAGGGCACCCGCTCGCACGACGGCCGCCTCTACAAGGGCAAGGTCGGCGTCGCGGTGATGGCCCTGCGGGCCCAGGCACCGGTCGTGCCGTGCGCCATGATCGGCACCTTCGAGGCCCAGCCGCCCGGCCGCAAGATCCCGCGGATCCACCCCGTCACCATCCGCTTCGGCGCGCCCCTCGACTTCTCCCGCTACGCCGGGATGGAGAACCAGAAGGCGGTGCTGCGCGCCATCACCGACGAGATCATGTACGCCATCCTGACCCTCTCCGAGCAGGAGTACGTCGACCGGTACGCGGCCGTCGTCAAGTCCGAGGAGGAGCAGGCGTCCGGCAGGCCGGAGCGGGCACGGAACTTCCCGCGGATACCGCTGAGCTGACGCCGGGCGCACCCGCCCCGGGACCGGCCGCTCTGCCCGCAGCCAATTCCCTGCGCCGGCGCCCGCCCCCGCCCTTACGGTCGCCGCATGGGACGACATGCTGTGGTGATCGGCGCGACGGGACAGATCGGGCGCGCGACGGTGGACGCGCCGGCCGGGGACGGGTGGGAGGTCTCGGCCGTGTCGCGCGGCGGCGGGCGGGACGCCGGCCGGCCGGAGTCGGTGCGCGCGGTGCGCTGCGACCGCGAGGACGACGGGGCGCCGGCCGCCGTGGTGGGCGACGGCTGCGACGTCCTGGTGGACATGGTGGCCTTCACCCCGGCCCACGCCCGCCGGCTGACCGGCCTGGCGGGCCGGATCGGCTCCGCGGTGGTGATCTCCAGCGTGTCGGTGTACGAGGACGCCGAGGGCCGGTCCTTCGACACCCAGGGCGATCCGGACGGCTTCCCCGCCTACCCGGTGCCGATACCCGAGGGGCAGCGGACGGTGGCGCCGGGTGACGCCTCGTACAGCACGCGGAAGGTGGCCGTCGAGCGCGAACTCCTCGCGGCGGGCGACCGGCTGCCCGCCACACTGCTGCGCGCGGGCGCGGTGCACGGCCCGTACTGCCGGGCGCCGCGCGAGCTGTACTTCGTCAAGCGCAACCTGGACGGACGGCGCAGGCGGGTGCTCGCCTTCGGCGGCGCGCACCCCTTCCACCCGGCGAGCGTCCACACCATCGCGGAGCTGGTCCGGCCGGCGGCCGCCGCGCCCGGCACCCGGGTCCTCGACGCCTGCGACCCGGACGCGCCGTCGCCGGCGGAGATCGGGGAGGCCGTCGACGCCGTGATGGGGGTCGAGACGGAGACCGTGCTCGTCGAAGGCCCGCCGCCCGCCCCGGCCGTGGGCGAATCGCCGTGGTCGGTGCCGCGGCCGGTGGTCTGCGACATGTCGGCGGCCGAGCGGGAGCTGGGCTACCGGCCGGTGACGCGGTACGCCGACCGGCCGGCCGGGACCGTGGAGTGGATCGAGCGCCGCCTCGCCGGACGCGACTGGCGCGAGGCGTACCCCAAGATGCACGCCGCGTACGGCGACCTGTTCGACTACGCGGCGGAGGACGCCTGGCTGGACCGGGCATGACGAGGGGCGGCCGGAATGCTCCGGCCGCCCCCGCCCGTGCTGCTCCGCGTACCGGTTACGGCTTCGGCGTGGCGTGCGGCGCGCACGTCACGTCGGAGCGGTCCGTGCGGCCCGCGAGCAGGTAGGTGTCCACCCGCTCGTTGATGCACGGATTGACCAGACCGGTCACACCGTGCGAGCCCGCGTCCTTCTCGGTGATCAGACGGGAGCCCTTGAACCGCTTGTGCAGCTCGACGGCGCCCGCGTACGGCGTGGCGGCGTCGTTGGTGGACTGCACGATCAGGACGGCGGGCAGACCCTTGCCGGTCTTGACGTTCACCGGGGTCTGCTGCTTGACCGGCCAGGTGGCGCAGGGCAGGTTCATCCACGCGTTGGCCCAGGTCATGAACGGGTAGTCCTTGTGCAGCCGGGTGTTGTCCCGGTCCCACTTCTGCCAGCTGGTGGGCCACTTGGCGTCGGTGCACTCGACGGCCGTGTAGACGGCGTTGCCGTTCTCCGAGGAGGCGTTGCCCGCGGTGTCCGACATGTCGGGGGCGGCGGCGTCGATGAGCGCCTGGGTGTCACCGGCGACGTACTGGCTGAAGACCGTGGCGACCGGCACCCACGAGGAGTCGTAGTACGGGGCGCTCTGGAAGAAGGAGATCAGCTCGGCCGGGCCGACGACGCCGCCGAGGGGGCTCTTCTTCGCGGTGGCGCGCAGCTTCAGCCACTGGTTCTGGACCTTGGCGCGGGTGTCGCCGAGGTGGAAGGTCGCGTCGTTCTTGGCGACCCAGTCCTCCCAGTCCTTCCAGCGGCCCTCGAAGGCGATGTCCTGGTTCAGGTTGGCCTGGTACCAGATGTTGTCGCGGTCGGGGTTGACGACGCTGTCGACGACCATGCGGCGCACGTGGCCCGGGAACAGCGTGCCGTAGACGGCGCCGAGGTAGGTGCCGTAGGAGACGCCCAGGTAGTTGAGCTTCTTCTCGCCGAGGGCGGCACGGATGACGTCGAGGTCGCGCGCGGTGTTCGGCGTGGTCATCTGCGGCAGCATGGCGCCGCTGCGCTCGGCGCAGCCGTCCGCGTACTCGGCGGCGAGCTTGCGCTGGGCGCGCTTGTCGGCCTCGGAGTCGGGGACCGGGTCGGCCTTGGGCGCCTTGACGAACTCCTGCGGGTCGATGCAGGAGATGGGCGCCGAGTGGCCCACGCCGCGCGGGTCGAAGCCGACGAAGTCGTAGGCCTTGGCGGTGTTCGCCCAGACGGCGTTCTTGCCGGTGACCCGGGTCGGGAAGCGCATGCCCGAGCCGCCGGGGCCGCCCGGGTTGTAGACAAGGGCGCCCTGGCGCTCCGCCTTGGTGCCGGTGTTGCCGATGCGGTCGACGGCGAGCTTGATCTGCTTGCCGTTCGGCTTGGCGTAGTCGAGCGGGACGCTGACCCAGCCGCACTGGATCGGCTTCACGAGTCCCCAGTCCTCGGGGCAGTCCTGCCAGTCGATGCCCGCCTTGGCCGCCCGGGCGGCGGCGATCGTGGCGCCCCGTGCCTCGCGGTCCTGGCCGTGCCGCGCGTCCGCCGTCGCGGTGGGCGCCGCGACGGCCCCGGCTATCAGGGTCGCCGTGACGAGCGCTCCGGCCGAGCCGAGTGCGGTCACCCGCCTGGTCGGTCTCCTACTCAAGTGAGACCCCTCCGTACGTCGTTGCGATTGGTAGGGGGATCCTTGCGGCTGTGAGGTCGCTGAGAAAGACACGGCCTGCGTTCTTTACTAATCCGATAACCGGTGCGCGGTGCCCCGTTCACCGGAGCGCTTCCTCAGCCGAGCAGGCCGAGCGCCTCGTCGAGGATGTGCCGCAGCCGCAGCGCGTCGGGCGCGAGAGCGGTCACGAGCACACCGGGACCGGCGAGCGGCGTGAGCGCGGCGGACTCCCCCAGCAGCCGGGCGGCCACCGGCTCGTCCCGGAACTCCGGCCGTACGACTACCAGTTGGCCCAGGGCCCGATGTCCGGCCAGCACGGCCGGGCCGTCCCAGCCGCCGGGCGCCCCGGGCCCGCAGGACAGCTCCTGGTCGAGCAGCGCCGTCCCGTCGAGCCGTACGGTGAGACGGCTGGTCAGCCGCCCCGGCCGCTCCCCGGCCCGCCCGAGCACCTGTTCCTCCCGGAAGACCAGCCGCCCGCCGGAGGCGACGTCGATCCGGCTGGTCAGGCGCAGATCGCTGCCGTCGACGGAGACGAGCTGTTCCGGCAGCCAGCGCAGCTCCCCGCCCGCCCGGACACCGAGCCGTACGTCGTAACGGGCCTCGTCCTTGGTCTGCCCCGGCAGCGCGAGGGTGGCGGCGACCGACCCGACGTGCAGCACGGCCCCCTCGCCGGCCTCCGCCTCGACGGTCAGGTGGTCACCGCCCAGCGGACCGCTCATCGCGCCGACGATCATGACCCGCGCCGTCCGCCCGGCCGCCCGGGTACGGCGCAGCGCCAGCGGCCCCGCGCTCCGCAGCACCGGCAGCGACGTACCGCCCCTGCCGTCGTCCCGTGCCGCGATCCGGGCGGTGGCCCGCACTCCGGTCGTCACGCCGCCCACGCGGCGAGCCGCTCCCGCACCCAGCCGGCCACGGCCGCGACCCCGTCCGGGGACCGCAGCGACTGGAGCACCACGGGGAGTTCGCCCCGCTGCGCCCTGGCGTCGGCGGCCATCCGCGCGAGGTCGGAGCCGACGTACGGGGCGAGGTCGGTCTTGTTGACCACGAGCAGGTCCGCGGTGGTCACCCCGGGCCCGCCTTTGCGCGGGATGTCGTCGCCGCCTGCCACGTCGATGACGAAGACCTGCGCGTCGACCAGCCCCTTGGAGAAGGTCGCCGTCAGGTTGTCGCCGCCGGACTCCACGAGCACGAGATCGAGCGGCCCCACCTCGTCCTCCAGGTCCTCGACCGCTTCGAGGTTGGCGGAGATGTCGTCCCGGATCGCCGTGTGCGGACAGGCCCCCGTCTCCACGGCGCTGATCCGCTCCGGCGGCAGCACGGCCTCCCGCAGCAGGAACTCGGCGTCCTCCCGCGTATAGATGTCATTGGTGACCACGGCGAGCGAGATCTCGTCCCGCAGCACCCGGCAGAGCGCGGCGACGGTCGCGGTCTTGCCGGATCCGACGGGCCCGCCGAGCCCGATGCGCAGCGCGCGGCGCCGGCCGTCGGGCCGCCGGAAGTCCGCGCTGACGGCAGAAGCCCCGTCGTGAGATTGACTGTGCTCAAGATGCATGACAACTCCAACCATCCAGCCCGTCCGGCGCTCGAGGACGAGGCCGTCCAGGCCGAAGCGGGGGTCTGGGAGCGGCAGCCCCCAGGAACAAGGGAGAGGGAAAGGGCGGAGGGGGCGAAAACCCTAGGAGGCGAACAGCCGCGCCCCCCACCCCGCATGCACCTCCGCCCCCACCTCCAGCAGCGGAGCGGACGCCGCGGGCAGCACATCGACCCCTTCGTCCGGCACCCGCCGCCCCGCCTCGGCCGCCGCGAGCGCCACCCGGTCCACCTCCCCCGCCAGCCGGACCAGCACCCCGCTCGCCTCGAACGGATCCAGACTCAGCAACCGCACCGTGGCGGTGGCGGGCCCGCTGACACTCTCGTACGCGGAGCAGTACGCGGCGTCGACGGCCCCGAGCCCCGCCCCCCGCGCCACCACCCCGAGCACCACAGGCTGGTGCGCACCCTTGGGGAACGCCGCGGCCAGCGCGTCGAGTTCGGCGCAGGGCCAGGTCGCCCGGCCGGCCCGCAGCAGTTGCCGCCCGAGCCGGCGCGCGACGCCGCGCAGCGCGGGCGACGGCGTACGGGCGTCCGCGGCGCCGTCGAGGGCGGCGGGGTCGGCCCCGAGCGCCGCCGCGGCGGCCAGCGCGGCCGACACCAGGCCGGTCGTGTGCAGCCGCCCCCGGCAGAAGTCCTCCAGGCTCGCCGCGTCCGTGATCCGCCCGGCCCGGACGGCCGCCTCCGCCCCGCCGGAGTGGGCGTGCCCCCCGGCGGGGAAGCGCCCGTCGGCCAGCACGAGCAGTGCGGCGCGCGGCATCGGTTCGTGTGACATCGGATCGCGCGGCATCAGAAGAGGAAGTAGCGCTGGGCCATGGGCAGTTCGGCGGCGGGCGTGGCCTCGACCAGCTCCCCGTCGATGTGCACGGCGAAGCTGTCGGGGTCGATCCGCACCCGCGGCCTGGCGTCGTTCTCGCGCATGTCCGCCTTGGTCACGGCCCGGGTCGACCCGATGGCCGTGAACGCCTTGCCGAGCCCGAGCCCGGTCCCGAGCCGCTCCGGCACCCCGTCTTCCATGGCCTGCTCGGACACGAAGTTGAGGGAGTTGGCGGCCGGGGCGCGGCCGATCGCCCCGTACATCGGCCGGGGCAGGATCGGCTGCGGGGTGGGGATGGAGGCGTTCGCGTCGCCCATCTGCGCGTACGCGATCTGTCCGCCCTTGATGACGAGGTGCGGTTTGACGCCGAAGAAGGCGGGTTCCCACAGCACGAGGTCGGCGAGCTTGCCGGTCTCGACGGAACCGACCTCGCGGGCGAGGCCCTGGGCGAGCGCCGGGTTGATGGTGTATTTGGCGACATAGCGACGTACACGGTGGTTGTCGGCGCGGCCGTCGCCCGGCAGGGCGCCCCGCCGCCGCTTCATGACATGGGCGGTCTGCCAGGTACGCAGGATCACCTCGCCCACCCTCCCCATCGCCTGGGCGTCGGAGGAAATGATCGAGATGGCGCCCAGGTCGTGCAGGATGTCCTCGGCCCCGATGGTGGAGGGCCGGATGCGGGACTCGGCGAAGGCGAGGTCCTCCGGGACGGCCGGGTTGAGGTGGTGGCAGACCATCAGCATGTCGAGGTGTTCCTCGGCGGTGTTGACGGTGAACGGCCGGGTCGGGTTGGTGGAGCTGGGCAGCACGTGCGGCTCGGAGACCACGGACATGATGTCCGGCGCGTGTCCGCCGCCGGCGCCCTCGGTGTGGTACGCGTGGATGGAGCGTCCGGCGATCGCGGCGAGCGTGTCGCCGACGAAACCGGCCTCGTTCAGCGTGTCCGTGTGGATGGCGACCTGGACGCCCGTGCGGTCGGCGACGGTCAGCGCGGCGTCGATCGCGGCGGGCGTCGACCCCCAGTCCTCGTGGATCTTCAGCCCGAGCGCGCCGCCCCTGATCTGCGACTCCATCGCCTCGTGGGAGACGGTGTTGCCCTTGCCGAGCAGCCCGATGTTGAGCGGGTACTGCTCCATCGCCGCGAACATCCGGGCCAGGTGCCAGGGTCCCGGTGTGACGGTGGTGGCCTTGGACCCCTCGGCGGGTCCGGTGCCGCCGCCGACCAGCGTGGTGACACCGGCCGCCAGCGCCTCGTCGGCGATCTGCGGGCAGATGAAGTGGACGTGCGCGTCGATGGCACCGGCGGTCAGGATCCGTCCGTTGCCCGCGATGATCTCGGTCTCGGGGCCGATGACCAGGTCGGGGTGGACGCCGTCCATGGTGTCGGGGTTGCCCGCCTTGCCGAGGGCGGTGATCCGGCCGTCGCGGATGCCGACGTCGGCCTTGACGATGCCCCAGTGGTCGATGACGACGGCGCCGGTGATGACGGTGTCCGGGGTGCCGTCCGCGCGGGTGGCGCGGGACTGGCCCATGGACTCGCGGATGACCTTGCCGCCGCCGAACACCGCCTCGTCACCGGCGAGTCCGGGGCCGCCTGAACGGTCCTCCTCGATCTCGACGAGCAGATCGGTGTCGGCGAGCCGGATCCGGTCGCCGGTGGTGGGGCCGAACAGATCGGCGTACGCGGCACGGGAGAGCTCAGGCATCGAGCGCCCCTCCGGTCTCCCGGCGCAGTCCGGGCACCACGCGGGCGCCGGCGAGGGGGACGAGTTCGACCTCGACGGGGATGCCGGGCTCGAAGCGTACGGCGGTGCCCGCGGCGACGTTGAGCCGCTTGCCGCGCGCCGCCGCGCGGTCGACGTCGAGACCGGGGTTGACCTCGGCGAAGTGGTAGTGGGAGCCGACCTGGACGGGCCGGTCGGCGGTGTTGAGGACGGTCAGCCGGGTGACGTCGCGGCCTTCGTTGAAGGCGACGGGGCCGTCCGCGAACAGGATCTCTCCGGGGATCAAGGGCTTCATCGGGTGCGCTCCCCCGTCAGACGATCGGGTCGTGGACGGTGACGAGCTTGGTGCCGTCCGGGAAGGTGGCCTCGACCTGGACGTCGTGGATCATCTCGGGGATGCCGTCCATGACGTCGTCCCGGGTGAGCAGTTCCCGTCCGGAGGCCATGAGTTCGGCCACCGTACGGCCGTCGCGGGCGCCTTCGAGGAGGTGCGAGGTGATGAGGGCGACGGCCTCGGGGTGGTTCAGCCGCAGACCGCGGGCGCGCCTCTTCTCCGCCACGTCGGCGGCCACATGGATGAGCAGTCTCTCCTGCTCGTGCGGGGTCAGTTGCACGGCGTCCCACCTCACAGTCCTCGCTCCGGACCGTGCGGGGCCCGGTTGCCGCGGCCACCGCGACGGGACAGGTGTAACACGCGGACCAAGCGCCCGATCGGGCGCAAATCCGGATACAGAAACCCCTGGTGGCGTGGGACGGCAGGCTAGTTGGACGGAGTTTCGGGCACGTTAACCGAACCTTGATCCACTCATGACTCCGCGCTGGGCTCCCGCATACTCGTCAGGCCCCGCAGCCCCTCGCGCCACACCTCCGTCGGCGGCATCCCGAACAGCGCCATCTGCGCGACGAGGCCCTGGGCGAAGGCGACCATCGTCCGCGCGACGCTCTCCGCCGGTACGTCGGCCCGCATCATGCCCGCCTCCTGGTACCCCTCGACCACCTTCACCCAGGCCGTACGGACCTTGACGTAGGCGTCGGAGAGGATCGCCGCCAGCCGCTCGTCGCGGAGGGTCTCCGTCCACACCTGGATGACGAGGCGGGGGAAGACGAACTCCCCGTCCACGACCAGTCCGGGCCGCAGGCCGAGCACATGGTCGAGGGCCTGCCCCAGGAGGACGTCGGGCGGCGGGGGCGGGGAGAGCCGGGCGGCGGCCTCGAAGGCGTCGCGGACCTCCTCCAGGACCTCGGTGACGATCGCGGCGATCAGCTCGTCCTTGCCGCTGAAGTAGCGGTAGACGGCCCCCGCCGACAGGTCGACCTCCTTGAGCACGTCCTGCATCGACGTGGCGTGGAAGCCGTTGCGGGCGAAGCAGAGCGCGGCACCGTCGAGGATCTGCCGACGGCGGGCGTCTAGGTGTTCCTGGGATACGCGGGCCATGCCGCCAAAGTAAAACGAACATTCCTTCTTGACAAGCGGCCGGTGCGGCAAGACAGTGGAGTGAACGTAAAACGAACGATCATTCTCTATAGCCGGGGCGGGTGCGCCGCCGACCGGGCCGATCAGCGAAACGAGGGCAATGATGTCCGTCACCTCCGCCCCGCCCGCCGGAGTACCGGCACCCCCGGCACCACCGGGCCGTGGCGAGCGCCGCCGGCTGCTGGCGGTCGTCCTGCTGGTCCCGGCCGTGGTGGCGCTCGCGCTCTGGGCCTTCGCCTGGCCGTCCGCCCGCCTCGCGCCCCGCGATCTGCCGCTGGGCGTGGCGGGCCCCGAGACGGCGGCCGCCCAGGTGTCGAAGCAACTCCGGGCGCACGGGGACGCCTTCGAGATCCACCGGTACGCGGACGCGGCCGCCGCCCGGGAGGCCGTCGAGGACCGGACCGTATACGGGGCGGTGGTCGTCGGCGGCCGGTCACCCGAGCTGCTGACCGCCTCGGCCGCCGGGCCGCTCGTCGCCCAGCTGCTCCAGCAGGCCGTGGCGGACCAGGCCCCGGCGGGTACGGAGCCGAAGGTCACCGACGTCGTGCCCACGCCCGCCGGCGATCCGCGCGGTGCCGCCTTCGGCGCGAGCGTGCTGCCGCTGGCGCTGGCCGGGGTGGCGGCCGGCGCGCTGGTCACCCTGGCCGGGCTGCGCGGCGGGCGGGCGATCGGCGGTCTGCTCGCCGCGGCCGCTCTGGTGGGCGTGGTGGCCGCCGCGCTCGCGCACAGCTGGCTGGGCGTGCTCCCGGGCGACTGGTGGGCCGAGGCGGGCGTCCTCGCGCTGTCGACGCTGGCGGTGAGCGCGACGGTCGCCGGGCTCGCGGCGCTGCTGGGGACCGCGGGGATCGGGCTCGGCGCGCTGCTGGTGGTACTGCTGGGCAACCCGTTCTCCGGCGCGTCCTCCGCCCCGGAGCTGCTGCCAGGACCCGTCGGGGTGATCGGTCAGTGGCTGCCGCCGGGCGCGGGCGTCTCACTGCTCCGGTCGGTGTCCTTCTTCGACGGCGCCGCGGCGAGCGGCCCCGCCCTCACCCTGACCTGGTGGGCCGCACTCGGCCTGGGCGCGGTATGGCTGGGCAGCGCCCTGAAACGCCGCCGGCCGGCGGCCCAGGGGGCCGCCGCGGAGCGGGAGCCGGCACTCGCCCGGTGAGGCGCCCGCGCCGCCCGTCCCGGCGGGCGGCGCACACCGCACCCGTCGGCGCGATGGCGCGCTGGTGCAGGAGCGGCCGGCTCAGGCCGGTACGGCTGGGCAGCACCCTCGAGCGCCGCCGGCCGACGGCCCACGAACCCACCGCGGAGCGGGAGCCCGCGTTCTCCGGGTGATCACGAGAGGCGTCGGACCCGTGCGCCGCTACGGCGCCCCGGGCCTGCGGTGTTCCGCCGCGATGCCGAAGCGCTGCCGTTCGAGGGGGGCGGCCGACGCGGGCTCGCGGACGGTGGAGACGGCGCTGACCACCTGTTCGTCCGCCGGGTCCTGGAGCTTTTCGAGCCGCTCCAGGTCGGCGGCGGAGACGAGGGCGACGAGGGGCTTCCCGTGCCGTGTGACCACGACGCGCTCACCCCCGTACACCACCCGGTTGATCAGATCGGCGAGCTCAGCCCTGGCTTGCGTCACCGGAATCTCGTAGGCCATGTGATCCAGCTTAGACCGCGGCCCCGACACCCCTCCGGGAGCGGAAGATCCCGTTCTGCCCCATGCGGGCCCGCACGTTCGTACGATCAAGCGGCGCCCTCCGCACGGAGGTGCGCGGGACGACCGAGGAGGGGGACATGTCCAGGATTTCCAGGCGTTCACTGCTGGGGTACTCGGGGACGGCGGCGGCCGGGGCGGCGCTCGGCACGGCCGGTACGGCGCAGGCCGCGGAGGCCGACGGCGCCGGGACCGCCGCGAGCGCGCGGAGCACGGGCGGTACGGAGAGCACGGGCGGTACGGAGAGCACGGCGGCGGTCGAGTTCCCGTCCGACACCGAGTTCAGCGGCTTCACCAGCCTCGCCGCGGAGGACGCGACGCTCGAATTCACCTTCACGATGCGGACCGAGTCGGCCCCCTCGGCGTACGCCATCACCCCGCGCGAGGTCGCCGACGCCCTGTCCGCGCTGGCCGTCTCCCGCGGCTGGCCGCCGATCACGTTCAGCGGCAGACCCGCCCCGGTCGACATCAACTGACCCACGAGCACGTCCGCCTCGCACGGCGCCCCGGACCAACTCCCGGTCCGGGGCGCCGTTTTCGCTGTCAGCGTGAGCCGGCGCGCAGCCCACCGCCAAGAACGTACGTCCTGTACATTTTTGACGGACACCACTGCGAGGAGGCGTGAGCCATGCACCGACCGTCCGCCCGCTACGTCCTGCCCGAGTTCACCGAACGCACCAGCGCCGGGATCCGGACGCTGGATCCGTACTCGAAGCTGCTGGAGGAGCGGGTCGTCTTCCTGGGAACGCCGATCGACGACCGGTCCGCGAACGACGTGATGGCACAGTTCATCCACCTCGAACACGCGGCGCCCGACCGGGACATCTCGCTCTGCATCAACTCCCCCGGCGGCTCGTTCAGCGCGATGACGGCGATCTACGACACGATGCGGTACGTCACCTGCGACGTGGAGACCACCTGCCTGGGCCAGGCGGCCTCGGCGGCGGCCGTGCTCCTCGCCGCCGGCGCACCGGGCAAGCGGTCCGTGCTGCCGGGCGCGCGCGTGCTGGTCCACCAGCCGTCGATCACCGAGCCGGTCCAGGGACAGGCGAGCGACCTGGCCGTCCAGGCGGCCGAGTTGACCCGCACCCGGCGGACACTGGAGGAGATGCTCGTACGGCACACGGGACAGACCCCCGAGCGGATCGCCGCGGACATCGAACGGGACCTGTTCCTGGACGCGCCGGCCGCGGTGGCGTACGGCCTGGCCGACCGGATCGTGCCGAGCCGCAAGGTGCCGCCCGCCACACCCGGCGCGAGGTGAGCCGCGCATGCTGCCGCCCGAACTGCCGCCGCTGCCCGCGCTCACCCGCGCCGAGGGCGAACTCGTCGACTGCTACCTCGACCTGGTCGACCTGCTCGGCCGCATCAACCCGGCACGCCCCGGGGACACCTACCGCGGACTGCGGGCCGCCCAGGCGCTGGTCGGCAAGGCGGCGGCGCTGCGGGACGCGCTCACTCTGATGCATCAACGGGGCGAGAGCGAAGTCCACGCGCCGACCCTGGCGCGGGCGCTGCGGGTCCTCGACGGCGAGCGGCGGACCGCTCGCGTCACCGTCCCGCCCGCCGGGGACATCTGACGCATACACACCCGCACCGGTCCCGGCCACCGTCGGCGTGCCGTCCGGTCCGGGGTTCAAACGGACCGAACGGATGACCTCTCTTCGGAGTAGACGCACCACCCTTTCCGGCACCGGTCGAGTTGCGCAACACGCGTACAGCGGGGGCGGAATGAGGCCCTGCACCGCAGGTACGACGGTGGTACGGGGCCTCAACCCGCGTTCCGAACACGGGGTGTCCACCCGAACGGGCGAGTGGTGAGTAACCCCACAAATCCTCGGTTCCGTTCGGTTTTCCCGTGCGACATGAGTGAAGATCCTCTGCGACGACAAGCCCCCGCCACAGCGGCGGGGCGGTCCGGGCGGACGCCGAGTCCTGCCGCTGCCCGGACGACCGGTCGACGGAGTGGATCGGCAGGAGTGGAGGACCCAGCACGACGGGCCGCCGGAGAGATCCGGGCGGTCCTTGGGGTGAAGCCGCGCACGCGGCCGGGCAACTTCGCCAGCCCGAATCCGACAGGTCATCCTTCACAGGCGGCTGACGAAGGGTTGCGCATGTCTGCGCTCAACTGTGTCCCGTCGCTGTGGAGCAAGGCCGGTACGGTCTCCGCTCTCACCGTCGCCGCCGTGGGCGGCGGCCTCGTGGTCCCCGGTGCCGCCGCCGACGCCTCGGCGGCCACCTCCGCGACGAAGGCACTGCACGTCGCGGCTTCGAAGAAGGGCTCCCCGTACAAGTGGGGCGCCACCGGGCCGCACCGCTTCGACTGCTCGGGACTCACGCTCTACTCGTACAAGAAGGCGGGCAAGAAGCTGCCCCGGACGGCCGCGCAGCAGTACAACAAGACCCGTCATGTCTCGGCCTCGAGCCGCAAGGCCGGAGACCTCGTGTTCTTCCACTCGGGCCGGAGCGTCTACCACGTCGGCATTTACGCCGGCAAGGGCAAGATCTGGCACTCCCCGAAGACCGGTGACGTGGTGAAGCTCCAGAAGATCTGGACCAAGAGCGTCTGGTACGGCAGGGTCCGCTGACCCGACCCCGGGGGCGGCCTCGACGGGCCGTCCCCGGGGTGTCACCCCTGATCCGCAGGCGTGACGCCCGCCGAACGGGTAACCCGTTCGGCCATGGCCGACCACGCAGCAGAACCGGCACGGCGCGAGACGCCCCTGGAGCGCGCCGACCGGAATTTCGCCGAACTCCTCCAGGAACTACGGGTGACCCAGACCGGGGTGCAGATCCTCTTCGCGTTCCTGCTGACCCTGGCGTTCACCCAGCGCTTCCCGTCCCTCGACACCGTGCAGCGCGCCACGTACGTGACCACGCTGCTGCTGGCGATGCTGGCCGCCGCCCTGTTCGTGGCACCCGCCGCCCTGCACAGGTCGCTGTTCCAGGAGAACGCCAAGGCCGCGATAGTCCGGGTCTCCTCGGTGCTGGCCACCGTCGGACTCGGCGTCCTGATGCTTGCGTTCACCGGGTCCGTACTGCTCGTCGTGGACGTGACGCTGGACCGCGGCGCGGGCATCGCCGCCGCGGCGGCCACGCTCGTCGCGTGCGTGGCGCTGTGGGTCGTGCTGCCGCGGCTGGTGCGGCACGCGCTCAGGACACGAGGGGTTCCGACAGCAGAACGAGACCGAGCAGCGCCAGTACCGCACCGGTGACCCCGGCCACTGCCCGCGCGGCGCGCGGCCGGCGCAGCCACCGGCCGAGCCGGTCGACCAGCAGCGCGACCGCCGGGAACCAGACCAGGGCCAGGCCGACCACGATCAGCGCGAGCAGCAGGGTCCTGGGCAGCGCCGGACTCCCGGCGGGCACGAACTGCGGGAGCAGGCTGAGGAAGGTGATCGGCGCCTTCGGGTTGAGGGCGTTGGTGACGAAGCCCTGACGCAGCGGCCGGGCGCCCGCCGATCCGTCGGCCGGTGCGCCCTGCGCGCGCCACAGCGACCACAGCGTCCGCACGCCCAGGTACAGGACGTACCCGCCGCCGAGCAGCTGGAGCGCGCGGAACAGGGCGGGCACCGCCACCAGGACCGCCGCGACCCCGGCCACGGCGAGCGCCGTGTGCACCAGCAGGCCGCCCGCGATGCCCAGCGCGCACGCCACTCCGGCCCGGCGGGAGACCAGGGCGTTGCGTACGACGACGGTGAAGTCGGCGCCCGGCATGGCGACCATGCCCGCGGCGACCCCGGTGAAGGCGACCAGTTGTGCGTCCATGCCGCCCAGCCTGCCCGCCCCGGCCCTTAAAGAGGTATGTCGAATAAACTGGGTCTGCCTTAAGCAGTGCTTCATACGGCTGCCTTGAGCAGTGCTTCATGCGGCGTCGCATGCGGGACTCGGCCGGTCACGGAAAGGGGCGGTATGTACGATCCGACGCGGCTGGCGGCGCTGGTGGCGGTCTCGGAGGCCGGTTCCATCACGCGCGCCGCCGAGCGGCTCGGCTACACGCCGCCCGCGCTCTCCCAGCAGGTGGCGAAGCTGGAACGGGAGGCGGGCACGGCCCTGCTGGTGCGGCATCCGCGCGGCGCCCGGCTGACCGCCGCGGGCGAACTGCTCGTCACCCGGGCCCGGCGGGTCCTGGACGAACTGGAGCTGGCCCGGCACGAACTGGCGCGCGTCGCGGGCCTGGCCGGTGGCTCACTGCGGCTCGGCACCTTCCAGACCGCGGGCATCCATCTGCTGCCGCCGGTGCTCAGCGCGTTCCGCCGGGCGCATCCCGACGTGGAGCTGGCGGTGGCGAACCACGAGCCCCCGGCGGGGATCGCGGCGGTGGCCGCGGGCGAGGTCGATCTGGCCCTGACCCACACGTACGCCCCGGCGGAACCCGTGCCGCTGCCCGCCTCGGTGGCCGCGGAGCCGCTGCTGGTCGAGGAGCTGGTGCTGGTGACCGCTCCGGGGCACGCGCTCGCCGACGGCTCCTCGCGGCTGCCGCTCGGCGCGCTGGCCGGGCAGCCGCTCATCAGCATGGCTCCCGACCATCCGCCCCGGCAGGGCGTGGAGGCCGCGCTCGCCCGGGCCGGTGCGGCGCCCTCGGTGCTGGTCGAGACGCCGGGCTATGCGCTGGTGTGCGCGCTGGTCAGCGCGGGCCTCGGGGTCGCGGTGGTGCCCGAGATGGTGGCCAGGACCTCGGCCACCCCGCTCGGCACGCGACTCCTGGACCCCGGTGAACTGCGCCGCACGATCTCGGTCGTACACCGAAACAACGGCCCGACCCCCACCGCCGACGCCTTCCGAGCCCTACTACGGGGCGCCTTCGGCCGGGCTGTACGACAGAGCTGACGGGGCCGCGCGGCGGGGTGACCGGGCCGGACGCTGCGAGGTTGGCGGGGCCGGGTGCGGCAGAGCCGACCGGCGCAGACGCGGCAGGGCCACCCAGGCTGAGCGTGGCAGGGCCGGCGGGGTCGCCGGGCGGCGAGCGCCCCGCGCCGTCCTCCGCCGTGGCCCCCCGCCGCGCGACGGACCGCGCCGTCAAGACTCCTGCTGCCCCGCCGCCGACGCCTCCGGTGCACTGCTGCGGGGCGCCTTCGGCCGGGCCGTGCGACAGACCGGACCGGCCCGCAAGCGGCGGAACCGGTGGGGCCGGTGGGGCCGCACGCGGCAGAGCCGACCGGGCCGGACTCGGCAGGCCCGCCGGGCGCCCGGCACCCCCGCGCCGTCCTCCGCCGTGGCCCCCGCCGCGCGTGCGACGGGCCGTGCCCTCACGTCTCCTGTTTTCCCGCTGTGGTCACCGGGTGTGCGGCCACCGTCCACGGCAGTTCGATCGCGACCGTCTTGCCGCCCTCGGTGGTGGAGCGCACGGTCAGCGCGCCGCCGTGCTCGGCGGTCAGCCAGCGGACGATGACCATGCCCCGGCCGTTGTCCTGCTGGACGGCGGCGGGCAGGCGTTTGGGGAAGCGCGGGTGGCTGTCGGTGACGCCGATGCGCAGCCTCTCGTCCCGGTCGAGCTCGAGGCCCACGGTGAAGGTGGGCGACTGCCCGAACGTGTGCTGGACGGCGTTCGTGGCCAGCTCGGACACGATCAGACGTACGGTTTCGCCGAAGTCGCTGTCACCGGGCAGGCCCCACTCGGCCAGTACGTCGGCCACGTATGTCCGGGCCGTGGAGACCGAGGCGGGGTCGCTCGGCAGAGTGACGGAGGCTTCCTGGTGATCTGCCATGGCGAGGATGTCCCTTTCCCACGGGACCACGCCCCGGCACGAAGCGGTTGGTCCGAGTTCGGTCCCGTACTGGTGCTTCGCGCCAGACTGCCATCGCGGGACGGGTCAGGGGCGGCGATCCACCGAGATGTGCATATATCTGTCGCTCGAAGCGGTGAACTATCCCACGCACGACCGCATTTGGGCGTGCGGCCTGCTCATCCTCTACCGTCGCCGTGAACGCCGCGCACCGGGCGGGAGGAGACGGCCATGCAGCACGGTCCAGCGGTACGCCGCCGCAAGCTCGGCGCGGAGCTGCGCGCCCTGCGCGCCATGGCGCGCCTGACGAGTGGCGAGGCGGCCAGAGCGGTCGGCTGGCACCAGTCGAAGGTGAGCCGGATCGAGACCGGCATCAGCGGGGTGAAGCCGGCCGACGTACGGCTGCTGCTCGACGCGTACGGCGTCGGGGATCTGGAACTCAGGGAGCTGCTGGTCGGGCTGGCCGGCTCCGAGGGCAACGGGCGTCATCACTGGTGGTACGCCTATCGCGGGGTACTCCCGCCGACGTACCGCGATTTCATCAGCCTGGAGTCGCAGGCCAGCGGGATGCGCACGCTGGAGACCTCCGTGGTGCCGGGGCTGTTGCAGACGCCCGCCTACGCACGGGCGGTGACCCGGGCCGCCCTCGGCGGCCTGGACGACCGCAAGCTGGACGCGCTGGTGGAGGTGCGCCTCGCCCGGCAGGACGTGCTGCGCGCGGAACCGCCGCTGGAGCTGAGCGCGGTACTGGACGAGGCGGTGCTGCGGCGGACGGTCGGCGGACCCGAGGTGATGGAACGCCAGCTGGAACGGCTGCTGGCGGCGGCACACCTTCCCCACGTACGACTTCAGGTCCTCCCCTTCTCGGCCGGAGCCCACATCGGAATCACCGGCCCTTTCGTTATCTTCTCTTTTCCGACCACTTCCGATCTAGATGTGGTTGTTCTAGACCACATGACGAGTAGCCTCTACCTCGAACGGAAAGAAGACCTCCATGCCTACAGCGAGGCCTTCAACACCCTTCTGATCCACGCCCTTTCGCCCGAGGAAACGTTGGATTACATCGCCGCAGTACGTGACGGCGCGTAAGGAGGCACCATGTCCGCACTGCCTCGGTACGTGGCTTGCAGCACCTCCCTGCACAGCGTGCGCTGGCAGCGCAGCAGCCGCAGTACCGGAATGAACAACTGCGTGGAGACCGCCCGGCCGGGCCCCGGACCCTGGGCCGGCCTCGTGGCGGTACGCGACTCGAAGAATCAGGCGGGCCCGGCCCTGCTCTTCGCCCCCGCCACCTGGGAGGGTTTCCTCTCCGCACTGGCCTGACCCGGGCCCCGGGGACGACCCGGCCCCCGGAGCGGCCCGCACCTCGTTCACCGTTCACCGTGTCCGGCTGACGATCCGTACGGCACGGTCGATCTGTTCACCGGTCAGGTCCGCGCGGGCGGTCAGCCGCAGCCGCGACACGCCGTCGGGCACCGACGGCGGCCGGAAGCAGCCGACGGCGAGACCCGCCGCCCGGCAGCCGGCCGCCCACGCGACGGCCCGCTCGGGCGACGGCGCCCGTACGGAGACGACCGCCGCGTCCGGGGCGACCGCCGCGAGACCCTCGGCGGTGAGCGCCTCGTGCAGCCCGGCGGCCACCTGCCGGGCCCGCGCCGCACGCTCCGGCTCCCGGCGCAGCAGCCGCAGCGCCGCCAGGGCCGCGCCCGCCGCCGCGGGCGCGAGACCGGTGTCGAAGATGAACGTCCTGGCCGTGTTCAGCAGGTGGTCGACGACCGGCGCCGGGCCGAGCACCGCGCCGCCCTGGCTGCCGAGCGACTTCGACAGCGTCACGGTCACCACGACGTCGGGCGCGCCCGCGAGGCCCGCCGCCCGCGCCGCGCCCCGCCCGCCGTCGCCGAGCACGCCGAGCCCGTGCGCGTCGTCGAGGACGAGTCCCGCCCCCGACTCCCGGCAGGCGGCGGCCAGTCCGGCCAGCGGGGCCGCGTCCCCGTCCACCGAGAACACGCTGTCGGAGACCGCGATCGCGGTGCCCTTGTGGGTGCCGAGCGCCTTGCGGACGGCGTCCGGATCGGCGTGCGCGACGACCTGGGTGGTGCCGCGGGCCAGCCGGCAGCCGTCGATCAGCGACGCGTGGTTGCCCGCGTCGGAGACGACGAGGGAGCCGTGCGGCGCGAGGGCGGTGACGGCCGCCAGGTTGGCGGCGTAGCCCGAGGAGAAGACGAGCGCCGACTCGAAGCCGCAGAAGCCGGCGAGTTCGCGTTCGAGTTCGGCGTGCAGTTCGGTGGTGCCGGTGACCAGCCGGGAGCCGGTGGCGCCCGCGCCCCAGCGCCGGGCCGCCGCGGCGGCGGCCCCGGTGACCTCGGGGTGCCGGGCCAGACCCAGGTAGTCGTTGCTCGCGAGGTCGAGCAGCGGCGAGTCGGCGGGGCGCGGGCGCAGGGTGCGCACCAGCCCGGCCCGGTGGCGGCCGCGGGCCTGCCCGTCGATCCACGCGAACGGCGATCCGGCCATGCCGGCACCTCCTGGCCCCTGGTCTCGTTTTGTAGGCAGTCCACAGACCCTAGCCGCCCACAACGCCCACCACTGTGTGGCGATACCCACATGTCGAACCGTCGCCGTTGTGCGAAGTCTCCTTGGCCCGGGGCGGCTCCATGGGCCAGGATCGAGCCTCATGGACCTGCTGAAAACGCTGGTGGACAAGGGGCTTCGGCGCGAGCTGCCGACCCGGGACGAGGCGCTGGCCGTGCTGGCCACGTCCGACGACGACCTGCTCGATGTGGTGGCGGCGGCCGGCCGGGTGCGCCGGCACTGGTTCGGCCGACGGGTCAAACTCAATTACCTGGTCAACCTCAAGTCGGGGCTGTGCCCCGAGGACTGCTCGTACTGCTCGCAGCGCCTCGGCTCGAAGGCCGGCATCCTCAAGTACACCTGGCTCAAGCCCGACGAGGCGTCGCGGGCCGCGGCGGCCGGGCTGGCCGGCGGAGCCAAGCGGGTCTGTCTGGTGGCGAGCGGGCGCGGCCCGACCGACCGCGACGTCGAGCGGGTCTCCGACACCATCAAGGCCATCAAGGACGAGAACCGGGACGTCGAGGTGTGCGCCTGCCTCGGGCTGCTCTCCGACGGACAGGCCGAACGGCTGCGCGCGGCGGGCGCGGACGCGTACAACCACAACCTGAACACCTCCGAGGGCACGTACGGGGACATCACGACCACGCACACGTACGCCGACCGGGTGGACACGGTGCACAAGGCGCACGCGGCGGGGCTCTCGGCGTGCTCCGGGCTCATCGCGGGGATGGGCGAGCGCGACGAGAACCTGGTCGACGTGGTGTACGCGCTGCGGGAGCTGGACCCCGACTCCGTTCCGGTGAACTTTCTGATCCCCTTCGAGGGCACCCCGCTCGCCAAGGAGTGGAACCTCACCCCGCAGCGCTGTCTGCGGATCCTGGCGATGGTCCGCTTCGTCTGCCCGGACGTCGAGGTGCGGATCGCGGGCGGCCGCGAGGTCCATCTGCGCAGCATGCAGCCGCTGGCGCTGCACCTGGCCAACTCCGTCTTCCTCGGCGACTACCTCACGAGCGAGGGCCAGGCGGGCAGGGCGGACCTGGAGATGATCGCGGACGCCGGCTTCGAGGTGGAGGGCGCGGACGAAGTGACGCTGCCGGAGCACCGGGCGGCGGCGGGCGGATACGGCTTCCATGAGGGTGGCGGGTGCGGCTCGCGCGCCTCCGGGGAGGCGGGCCGCGGGTCCGCCTCCGAGGGCGGCGGGTGCGGCTCGCACACGGGCGGCGGTGTCTGCGGTTCCCATGACGGCGGCGGACGCGGGTCGCACGAGGGCGGCGGTGCGTGCGGGTCCCGGGACGACAGCGGCGTCCGCGACTCCGCGCCGGCGCCGCGGCCCGCCGACGCGCGCACGGACCTCGTAGCGGTGCGCCGCCGCGGTGCCGGGACGGACCTCGCGCCCAATGCCTGACCTGTCCCCCGGCCTCGGTGAGCTGCTCGACCTCGACCGGCGGCACGTCTGGCACCCGTACGGGCCGATGCCGGGGCGGCGGGAGCCGCTCGTCGTGGAGTCGGCCGGCGGGGTGCGGCTGCGCCTCGCCGACGGCTCCGGCGAGCTGGTCGACGGCATGTCGTCGTGGTGGGCGGCGATCCACGGCTACAACCACCCGGTGCTGAACAACGCGGTGCGCGCGCAGTTGGAGCGCATGAGCCATGTGATGTTCGGCGGGCTCACCCACGAGCCCGCCGTACGGCTGGCGAAGCGCCTTGTCGACATGTCGCCGGACGGTCTCGAGCACGTCTTCCTCGCCGACTCCGGTTCGGTGTCGGTCGAGGTCGCCGTCAAGATGTGCCTCCAGTACTGGCGTTCGCTGGGCCGCCCCGCCAAGCACCGGCTGCTGACCTGGCGCGGCGGCTACCACGGCGACACCTGGCAGCCGATGTCGGTGTGCGACCCCGAGGGC
Organism: Streptomyces sp. NPDC059785; assembly: GCF_042732375.1. NCBI lineage: Bacteria > Bacillati > Actinomycetota > Actinomycetes > Kitasatosporales > Streptomycetaceae > Streptomyces > Streptomyces sp. NPDC059785. The sequence continues at coordinate 118,640 of NZ_JBHWHV010000001.1, read as the reverse complement.
GGCATGCACGAGCTGTGGCAGGGCGTGCTGCCCCGGCAGGTGTTCGCGGACCCGCCTCCGGCCGCGTACGAGGAGTCGTACGCGGAGCGGCTGCGCGAGCTGATCGCGCGGCACGCGGACGAGCTGGCCGCGGTGATCGTGGAGCCGGTGGTGCAGGGCGCGGGCGGCATGCGGTTCCACTCCCCCGCTTATCTGCGGGTGCTGCGTCAGGCGTGCGACGCGCACGGCGTGCTGCTCGTGTTCGACGAGATCGCGACCGGATTCGGCCGTACGGGCGCCCTGTTCGCGGCGGAGCACGCGGGCGTGACACCGGACGTGATGTGCGTGGGCAAGGCGCTGACCGGCGGCTATCTGACGATGGCGGCCACGCTGTGCACCGCCCGGGTGGCCGACGGAATCTCGCGCGGCGAGGTGCCGGTGCTCGCCCACGGGCCCACGTTCATGGGCAACCCGCTGGCCGCGGCCGTGGCCTGCGCCTCGATCGACCTGCTGCTCGGCCAGGACTGGCGCGCGCAGGTCAAGCGGGTCGAGACGGGCCTCGGAGAGGGCCTCGCACCCGCCGCCGGACTGCCGGGCGTGCGCGACGTACGGGTGCTCGGCGCGATCGGCGTGGTCCAGCTCGACCACGAGGTGGACCTCACGGCGGCCACCCGGGCCGCCGTGCGGGAGGGCGTGTGGCTGCGGCCGTTCCGCGACCTCGTCTACACGATGCCGCCCTACGTCACCGACGACACGGACCTGGCACGGATCGGGCGCGCGGTGTGCGCGGCCGCACGGGAGGGATGACATGGCGGTCCTGGTGATCACGGGGACGAACACCGAGGTCGGCAAGACGGTGGCGACGGCCGCCGTCGCCGCCGCGGCGCTCGCCGCCGGACGCACGGTCGCCGTGCTGAAGCCCGCGCAGACGGGGGTGCTGCCCGGTGAGCGCGGGGACGCCGACGAGGCGGCGCGGCTCGCGGGCGCGGTGACGACGCTCGAACTCGCCCGGTTCCCCGAGCCGTTGGCGCCCGCGACGGCCGCCCGCCGGGCCGGGCTCGCGCCGGTGCGCCCGCACGAGGTCGCGGACGCGGCGGCCAAGCTGGCCACCGAGCACGACCTCGTCCTGGTGGAGGGCGCGGGCGGGCTGCTGGTCCGGTTCGACGACGCGGGCGGCACCCTCGCGGACACGGCCCGGCGGCTGGCCGCACCGGTCCTGGTCGTCGCGGCGGCCGGGCTCGGCACCCTGAACAGCACGGAGCTCACCACGCGCGAACTGCGCGCCCGTGACCTCGGCTGCTCGGGGCTCGTCATCGGGAGCTGGCCGGCCGACCCCGGCCTGGCGGCGCGCTGCAACCTCGCCGATCTGCCGGAGGTGACGGGCGCGCCGCTGCTCGGCGCCGTGCCCGCCGGGTCCGGGTCGCTGGCGCCCGCGGCCTTCCGGGCGGCGGCCGCCGGCTGGCTCGCCCCGCGGCTGCACGGCACCTGGGACGTGGCAGCGTTCACCGCCCAGCAGGCGCCGTAGCCCCTCGTGTCCCGTCCGCCCGGGCGGGCGCCGGGGGTGGCGCTTCCGAGGGCCCGTCCGCGCCCGACCGGGTGCGCGCGCCGGGGGTGGGCGCCGTGCGGGCGGGGGACACTCCTGGTGAGACCCGTCCTCCGGGCAGACGTCCGCCAAGGGACGTCCCCGGGAGAACGTCCGCCAGAGATGCCCCGCAGGGGCACGCCCGTCAGGAACGTCCACAGGGGCACGTCCGCCAGGAGACGCCTCTCCGGGACACGTCCACCAGGGCATGCCCTTGAGGGCACGTCCGCCAGGGCATGCCCTTGAGGGCACGTCCGCCAGGGCATGCCCTCAGGGGCACGTCCGCCAGGAAGCAGGGAGGGACCGCCATGGCGCTCCGGTCCGCCGACTCCGCCAGAACGCACCGGACACCGCGGGGTCCCGTGCACCATCCACTGTTCGCCCGCTACTACGCCCGGATCAGCGTCTCCGCGGAGCAGCGGCTCGGCATGGGCGCGGTGCGCGACCGGCTGCTGACCGGCCTGTCCGGACGGGTCGTCGAGATCGGCGCGGGCAACGGCCTGAACTTCGCGCACTATCCGGGCACCGTGTCCGAGGTGGTCGCCATCGAACCGGAGCGGCTGCTGCGCAAGCTGGCCGTGGAGGCCGCCGTCCGCAGCGAGGTGCCCGTCGACGTGGTGCCGGGCACCTCGGAGGCGCTGCCGGTCAAGAGCGAGGCGTTCGACGCGGCCGTGCTCTGTCTGGTGCTGTGCAGCGTCCGGGACGTGCGGCGCACTCTCGGGGAGCTGCGGCGGGTGCTGCGGCCCGGCGGGACCGTGGCGTTCTTCGAGCACGGCGCGGGCGGCGGGCGGACGATGTCGCTGACCCAGCGCGCGCTGGACCGCACGCTGTGGCCGCCGCTGAACGGCGGCTGCCACCTCTCCCGCGACCCAATCGCGGCGCTGCGGGACGCCGGGTTCGAACTGGGCCCGTACCGGCGGGTGATGATGCCGGAGAAGGGGCCGCGGCTGCCCACGTCGTACTGCGTCCTCGGCCACGCCCGGCGCCCCGACCTCACGGAGTGAGCGGCGCTCCGACGTTCACGGATGAGCGGCGACCACGGCCCCGTACGGACCCTCACATACTCCACCGGCGCAGTTCGCGGGCGATGTCCTGGACCGTGGCCTGGCCGTTCTTGACCAGCAGGGCGAGGTCGCGCACCTGCTCGGGCGTCGTGGCGACCTTGACACCGCTGGCGATCAGGTAGGCGTAGGCGACGGCCGACGCGAACAGCGCGTTGGAGCGCTCCAACGCCGGTACGTGCAAGAGGAGTTGGAGCAGCGCGGCGGCGCGCGCGTGCGGGCTGTCGTACACCGGGGTGCCGAATATCTCCGCTTCGTGGCGGCTGACCGCGGCGACGAGTGCTCCCCAGTCGGTGACCTGGGGGTCTCCTGGCGTCTTCTGCTCGGCGATCATGAGCAGCCAGGCGAGATCTATTCTGAGATGGCTCAACGGATCAACGACGACCTTCGCGCTCGCCCTCGTGGTCCGCGCCGAACTCCTCGGCAAAGACGGTCTCGTACTGCTTCATGAAGTCGGCGGCGGCCTCCACGAAGGTGTGGCCCGCCTCTCCCGCGTCCTGCCTGACCAGCTCTTCGATGTAGCGGTTCACGCTCATCCCGCGCTCCAGGGCTCGTTCCCGGGCGGTGCGGGCGGTGCCCTCGTCCACCCGGACGTTCAGCTGCGTCTTCGCCATACCTTGAAGCTAGCGCCGATGCGCTAGTGGCGGCAAGGGCGGCCGGTCGGGGGCAACGGCCCCCGGCGCGCGCCGGCTCCTCCCGCGGGTGGACATTGCCCCTTACATGCATCTCGGGGGCCAGACCTGGGGCGGAGACGGCCCGGCACCACGGGGGGATACCGGGTGTGTCCGCGGTCACCTTACCCTCGGCCCCACGGAAGACTTCGGCACGTCCAGCGGCTGGGAGGCGGCCTTGTCCATACCCACAGCGGAGCACGCCGCCGGTCGGGCGGGCGCGGACGGCACCGCCGCCCGCGCCCGCGGCCTGACCAAGGCGTACGGCACCGGCGAGACCACCGTGCTCGCCCTCGACTCGGTCGACGTGGACATCGCCCGCGGCCGGTTCACCGCCGTCATGGGCCCCTCGGGCTCGGGCAAGTCCACGCTCATGCACTGCCTGGCCGGTCTCGACACCGTCTCGGCGGGCCAGGTGTGGCTCGGGGACACGGAAATCACCGGGCTGAAGGAGCGCGAGCTGACCCGGCTGCGCCGGGACCGGATCGGCTTCATGTTCCAGTCGTTCAACCTGATCCCGACGCTGAACGCCGTCGAGAACATCACGCTGCCCATGGACATCGCCGGGCGGAAGCCCGACCGGAAGTGGCTCGACCAGGTCATCGACACCCTGGGCCTGCGCGACCGGCTGCGGCACCGTCCCGCCCAGTTGTCCGGCGGGCAGCAGCAGCGCGTCGCCTGCGCCCGGGCGCTCGCCTCCCGGCCCGAGCTGATCTTCGCGGACGAGCCGACCGGCAACCTCGACTCACGGGCCGGGCTCGAAGTCCTCGGCTTCCTGCGCGAGGCGGTCGACCACCTCGGCCAGACGGTCGTCATGGTCACCCACGACCCGGGCGCCGCCGCCCACTCCGACCTGGTGCTCTTCCTCGGCGACGGACGGATCGTGGACGAGATGCCCGGTCCGACGGCGGAGGCGGTGCTCGAGCGCATGAAGCGTTTCGACACCGTCCGCGCGGCCTTCGACGAAGACGGTCAGGACGGTCAGGACGGCCGCCCGGCTCACGACGGCGGCCCCGCCCCCGCACCGCCCCGCGGCGGCTCCAACCCGGCCCCCTCCGACCAGGACTGACCCGGCCGTGCTGAAGGCGACGTTACGGAGCTTTCTCGCGCACAAGGGCCGGCTGCTGCTGTCGGCGCTGGCCGTCGTGCTGTCCGTGGCGTTCGTCGCGGGCAGCCTGATCTTCTCGGACACCGTCACCCGTACGTTCGACCGGCTGTTCGCCTCGACCTCGGCCGATGTGACCGTGACGCCCCGCGACGACCTGGAGTCGCAGGTACCGTCCGGGACGACCCGGACCCTGCCCGCCGCGCTCGCCGAGCGCGTGGCCCGCACGGAAGGCGTCGCGAGCGCGCACGCCGACGTCTCCGTCGAGAACATCACCGTCGTCGACCGCGACAACGACTCCGTCGGGCCGACCACCGGCGCGCCCACCATCGCCAGCGACTGGTTCGTCACCGACCGCAGCCCGGTGGAACTGACCTCAGGACACGCGCCGCACGGCCCCGGCGAGGCGCTCCTCGACGCGGACACCGCCCGCTCCAAGGACGTCGCCATGGGCGACACGCTGACGGTGATCGCACGGCCCGGCTCGTTCGAGGTGCGGATCGTCGGCATCGCCACCTTCACCACCACCAACCCCGGTGCCGCACTGGTCTTCCTGGACCCGCCCACCGCGCGGACGAAGCTGCTCGGCGACGACGACCTGGCCACCGGCGTCTCCGTGGTCGCCGCGCGGGGCGTGAGCGACAGCGCGCTCAAGGCCCGCCTCGCCACCGAACTGGGCACGCGCACATACGAGTTGCAGACCGCGAGCGAGGAGGCCGAGTCGGCCTCGGACGAGCTCGGCGGATTCCTCGACGTGATCAAGTACGTGATGCTCGGCTTCGCCGGGATAGCCGTCCTCGTCGGCGTGTTCCTCATCGTCAACACCTTCTCGATGCTCATCGCCCAGCGCACCCGCGAACTGGGCCTGCTGCGGGCCCTCGGCGCCGACCGGCGGCAGGTACGGCGCTCGGTGCTGGTCGAGGCGACCCTGCTCGGCCTGGTCAGTTCGACGGTCGGCCTGGCGGCGGGCATCGGGCTCGCCGTCGGCCTGATCGAGCTCATGGGCGCCCTCGGCATGAACCTGAAGTCCACCGAGATGGTGATCGGCTGGGTGACCCCCGTCTCCGCGTACGCCGTCGGCGTGGGCGTCACGTTCCTGGCCGCCTACCTCCCGGCCCGGCGCGCGGCCGCCGTCTCGCCGATGGCGGCGCTCGCCGACGCCGAGATCGCCGGGGTGGGGCGGCCGCTGCGGACCCGCGCGATCGTCGGCGGGGTCGTCGGCGCGGCCGGGGCCGCCGCGCTCGCCGGCTGCGCGGCGGCGACGCGGACCGCCACCGCGTCGTCCCTGCTCGGACTCGGCGTGTTCCTCACGCTCTTCGCCACGGTCATCGCCGGTCCGCTGCTGGTGCGGCCCGTGATACGGGTGCTGGGCGCGGGCTTCCCCGCGCTGTTCGGGCCGGTCGGCCGGATGAGCCGGCGCAACGCGCTGCGCAACCCGCGGCGCACCGGCGCCACCGCCGCGGCCCTCATGGTGGGCCTCGCGCTGGTCGGCGGGATGTCCGTGGCCAGCGCCTCCATGAGCAAGTCCTTCGACCAGCAGATCGACCGGACCCTGGGCGCCGACTTCGTGGTCCAGAACGACAACTTCATGCCGTTCCCGCAGGAGGTCACCGACACCGTCCGGGACACCGAGGGCACCGGTCTCGTCGTACGGCAGCGGTTCGCGCCCGTGGCGGTCCGGCTGCCGGACGGCGAGCGCGTCGAGACCACGGCCGCGGCGTACGAGTCCCGGCTCGACGAGGTCGCCCACCTCGTCTACGCCGAGGGCGGCACGGCGGCGGCCCTCGCCGACGGCGGCCTCGCCATGGACGCGGACTTCGCGGCGGAGCACGGCGTGCGGATCGGCAGCACCGTCCCGGTCGAGTTCCCCGGCGGACGGACCGCCACCCTGCGGGCCAGCGCCTTCACCGACCAGGACAGCGCCGAGGGCCCCGGCATGCGCGGCGGGCTCTTCTTCGGCTTCCCCACGGTCGAGAAGTACGTGCCCGGCGGCCAGGACTCCGCACTGCTGGTGAACGCCGCGCCCGGCACGGGCCCCGACCTGCTGCGGTCCCGGCTGGACGAGCGGCTTGACCCGTATCCGCAGGTAAAGGTCCGTGACCTGGCCGACTACAAGGACCTGGTGCACGACCAGATCGCCGTACTCCTCTACCTGGTGTACGCGCTCCTCGGCCTCGCGATCATCATCGCCGTGCTCGGGGTGGTCAACACCCTCGCCCTGTCGGTCGTGGAGCGGACGCGCGAGATCGGACTGCTGCGCGCCATCGGACTGGCCCGGCGGCAGCTCCGCCGGATGATCCGCCTGGAGTCGGTGGTGATCGCCGTGTTCGGCGCGGTGCTCGGCCTCGCGCTCGGTCTGGTCTGGGGCCTGTGCGTCCAGCAGGTCCTGGCGCTGCAAGGGCTACGGGCGCTGGCGATCCCGTGGACCACCATCGTCGCGGTCGTGATCGGCTCGGCCCTCGTCGGCATCGTCGCGGCGCTGCTCCCGGCGCTGCGGGCTTCACGGATGAACGTGCTGGCGGCTATCGCTCACGAGTGAGTCCCTGGGCGTCCCGGCCGGCAGCGGTCGCGGGGGCCTGGTCGGTCTGTGGTTCCACGGACGCGGCCGTCGCGGGGGCCTCGTCGGTTCGTAGTTCCACGGACGCGGCCGTCGCGGAATCGTTGTCGGTCCGCGGCTCCGCGGACGCGGCCGTCGCAGGGCCCTCGCCGGTCCGCACCTCCGCGGACCCGGCCGCCGCAGAGCCCTCGCCGGACCGCACCTCCGCGGACCCGGCCGCCGCAGATGCCTCGTCGGTCCGCAGCTCTGCGGACGCGGCCGTCTCCCGTTCTACGGCGCGCTGTTCCCGCAGGTCGCGCGCGTCGAACCGGTGCAGTGCCGCCTCGCTGCGGTCGAGCCGCTCCTGACTGGACGCGAGGAGGTCACGGGCCCTGTCGACCCTTTCGTAGGCCCGCTGCCGACGGCTGGGTACCGATTCGCCCACCGCACGGGCCCGCTCGTCGATGCGCTCCTGCCAGTCGGCGAGCCGGTGCTCCCGGCGGTCGGCGGCCCGCTCCCGGGCGTTTGCCGTGACCTCCCGCGCATCGGCCAGCCGCTCCCGCTCGTCCGCGGCCGCGTCCCGCCGGTCGGCGGCCCGGTCACGGGCGTCCGCGAAGGCTTCCCGCCGGTCGGCGGCCCGGTCGCGGGCGTCCGCGACGGCTTCCCGTTCTTCGGCCATCCGGTCGCGCTCGTCCGCGTCCACGGCCGCGTCCCGCTGATCGGGGGCCCGCTCCCCGGCGACCACGGCTTCGCCCCGTGATCCGGCCGGAGTCGTCCGGTCCTCACCGGGACGGTCGCACTTTGCGTCCCGGCTCTGTGCGACGGCCGTGCCTGAGGCACCGCCCACTCGCTCGTCACCCACCCTCGCAGTATGCCCTTGCCCGCCGTCCGGCAGCACCCCTCACCGGTGCGGTACCACCCCGCCGTGGCCGTCCGGGATGTGGAATTGCCGCTGCCGCCTTGATCGACCGTGGTGGGATCACGGCCATGAGCGAACACCGTGAGCTGCGCATCAGGGCCGCGACGCCCGAGGATCTGGACACCGTGCTGGCCTTCTGGAAGACGGCCGCCGAGGGCACGAGCATCAGCGACGACCGAGCCGGCGTGGAGCGCCTGGTGGCCCGTGACCCGCAGTCGCTGATCCTGGCGGAGATACCGGCCGGAGGAGACGCGGAGACACCGGCCGGAGGAGACGCTGAGACACCGGCCGTGGGAGGCGCGGAACTCGTCGGCACGGTCATCGCGGGCTTCGACGGCTGGCGCTGCCATCTGTACCGGCTGGCGGTCCACCCCGGGCGGCGCCGCCGGGGGATCGGCTCGGCGCTGCTGGCCGCCGCCGAGGAGCGCTTCGCCGCGCTCGGCGGGCGCCGAGGCGACGCCATGGTGTTGCAGCGCAACGAGACGGCTCATCATGCCTGGCGGGCTGCGGGGTACACGCCCGAGGAGCAGTGGCGCCGTTGGGTGAAGCCATTGACCGATTGACCGATTGATCGAATGACCGGGTGATCGAGTGACCGGGCGGCCGAGCGACTGGGCGATCGAGCAGCCCGGTGACCGGGTGGCCGGATGATCGAGCGGCCGGGGACGAGTGAGCGGCCGGGGACGAATGAGCGAGCGAGCGACTTTGCCGATCCTTTACCATGGACGATCACGCATCCCAGTCGTCACCTCCATGGAAAGGTGTGAGCGTCCGCCCATGGGCGAGCCTCCCAGTCATCGGCAGCGTCGTTCTCCCGGCGCCCGGCACCGCGCGATCTTTCCGCCACTGACCGACCATGGGACGGAGGTGACCCGATGACCGAAGTGCTTCTCCTCGGGGTGGCGATCCTGCTCTCCCTGGCCTGCGGCGCCTTCGTCGCGGCAGAGTTCTCCCTGACCACCGTCGAGCGCGGCGAGCTGGAAGAGGCCGTGGAGCGCGGCGAGCGGGGCGCGGCCGGCGCGCTCAGGGCCGTACGCAATCTGACCTTCCAGCTCTCCGGCGCGCAGCTCGGCATCACGGTGACGAACCTGGTGGTCGGCATGCTCGCCGAGCCGTCCATCGCCGTACTGATCGCCGGACCGCTGGCGGCCGTCGGCGTCCCCGCCTCCGCGACGCATTCGGTCGCGCTGGTCATCGGTACGGCCCTGTCAACCGTCTTCCTGATGGTCGTCGGCGAGCTGGTGCCCAAGAACTGGGCGATCTCCTCGCCGCTGGCGGTGGCCAAGCGGGTGGCGAACGCGCAGCGCTGGTTCAGCGCCGCGTTCCGTCCCTTCATCACCCATCTCAACAACACGGCCAACCGTGTCGTGCGCCGCCTCGGCATCGAGCCCGCCGAGGAGCTGGCCTCCACGCGCAGCCCCCAGGAGCTGATGGCCCTGGCCCGGCACTCAGCCAGGGAGGGCGCCCTGGAGGCGGACACCGCGGAACTGTTTGTACGCACCCTGAACCTCGCCGACCTGACCGCGGAGAACGTGATGACGCCGCGCGTCCAGGTCATCGCCCTCGACCTCCAGGCGACCTGCGCGGACGTGGCGAACGCGACGCGGGCGACCGGTCTCTCCCGGTTCCCGGTGTTCCGGGACACGCTCGACTCCGTCGCCGGTGTCGTACACATCAGGGACGTGCTGACCGTCCCCGCGGAGCGCCGGGCGCAGACCTCCGTCTCGCACATTCTGCGCGAGCCGCTGTTCGTGCCCGAGACGCTCACCGTCGACCGGCTCCTGGACCGGCTCTCCGGCAGGCGCACGATGGCCGTGGTCATCGACGAGTACGGCGGCACGGCCGGCGTGGCCACGCTGGAGGACATCGTCGAGGAGGTCGTCGGCGAGGTGCGGGACGAGCACGATCCGCACGAGACGCCCGACCTGGTACCGGCGGGCAGGGACACCGGGGAGCGCGAGCTGTACTCGGCCGACGGCGCGGCCCGTACCGACCAGCTCGCGCGGGTCGGACTGCGGGTGCCGGACGGGCCGTACGAAACGCTGGCCGGCCTGGTCGCGAGCGAGCTCGGCCGGATACCGGCCAAGGGCGACCGGGTCGAGGTGGCCGGCTGGCTCCTCGAGGTGACGGACGCCTCCGGACGGCGGGCGGCCCGGGTCCTGCTGCACGCGCCGCGGGACGAAGGCGATCACGACGGCGAGCGCGACGGCGGACACGGCGGCGCGTACGAGAGCGGACGCGACGATGGACGCGGGAGCGGACGTGACGGCGGACGTGACGGCGGGCGTGGCGGCAGGCGTGACGGCAGGCGTGACGGCGGGCGTGGCGGGCGTCGCGCTCGCCGTCGGAGCCGCGGCGACGAGAAGGAGGTCGGCCGATGACCGTCGTCCAGTTGCTGATCGGGCTCGCCACGCTCGTCGTGAACGCCTTCTTCGTGGGCGCCGAGTTCGCCCTGATCTCGGTCCGCCGCAGCCAGATCGAGCCGCACGCCGAGGACGGCGACCGCCGGGCGCGCAGCGTGCTGTGGGGCCTGCGGCACGTCTCCGCGCTGCTCGCGGCCGCCCAGCTCGGCATCACCCTGTGCACGCTGATCCTCGGCGTCGTCGCCGAACCGGCGATCGCCCACCTGCTGGAGCCGGTGTTCCACGCGGTGGGCGTGCCCGAGGGTGCCGGTCACGCCGTCTCGTTCGTGATCGCGCTCGCCCTCGCCACGTATCTGCACATGCTGCTCGGTGAGATGGTGCCGAAGAACGTCGCGCTGGCGGAGCCGGTGCGGACCGCGCTGCTGCTCGGCCCGCCGCTGGTCGCCCTGTCGCGGGCGCTGCGTCCGGTGATCTTCGCGGTGAACGCCTTCGCCAACGGGCTCCTGAAGCTGCTCAAGGTGGAGGCGAAGGACGAGGTCGCGGCCACCTTCTCGGACGACGAGCTGGCCCGGCTCGTCAGGGACGCCGGCGAGGCCGGACTCATCGACGACCGCGCCCGCGAGCGGCTGAACGACGCCCTGGAACTGGGCCGGCGGCCCGTGCGCGACGTCGTCCTCCCGCTGCAACAGGTCGTCTACGCGCGCGTGGGCATCACGGCCGAGCAGCTGGAGCGGCTGTCGGCGGAGTCCGGCTTCTCCCGCTTCCCCGTGGTGGACGAGGCCCGCAGGATCGTCGGCTACCTGCACGTCAAGGACGCCCTCGACGCGGTGCCGCACGACAGGGCGTTCGCGATCAGGGACATGCGGCCCATCGCGCGGATCCGCGAGGACGCGCCGCTGGACGACGTCCTGACGGCGATGCGCAGGAGCCGTACGCATCTGGCGGCCGTGGTCGGCGAGGACGGCCGCCTCTCCGGCCTGGTGACCATGGAGGACGTACTGCGCCAGCTCTTCGGCCAGCCGGCCTGACGCCGGACCGTCCATACCCGGTGGTCGGCCGGGCCGACCACCGGGTATGGAACCGGGTTACCATCGTTGTCGCCATGCAGACGAATGCCACCTACACCAGTCTTGTCGCGGTCGGCGACTCCTTCACCGAGGGCATGTCGGACCTCATGCCCGACGGTTCGTACCGCGGCTGGGCCGATCTCCTCGCGGCGCGGATGGCCGCCCGGACACCCGGCTTCCGGTACGCGAACCTGGCGGTGCGCGGCAAGCTGATCCAGCAGATAGTCGACGAGCAGGTGCCGCTGGCCGCCGCCATGGAGTCCGACGTGATCACGCTGGTCGGCGGGCTCAACGACACCCTGCGGCCGAAGTGCGACATGGCGCGGGTGCGCGGTCTGCTGGAGGAGGCCGTCGAACGGCTCGCCCCGGCCTGCAAGCAGCTCGTGCTCATGCGCAGCCCGGGCCGCAACGGTCCGGTGCTCGAACGGTTCCGGCCGCGCATGGAGGAGCTGTTCGCCTGCGTCGACGAGCTCGCGGCCCGGCACGGCGCGATCGTCGTCGACCTGTACGGGGCGCCGTCCCTGAGCGATCCCCGACTGTGGGACGTGGACCGGCTGCACCTGACCGCCGAGGGGCACCGCCGCGTCGCGGAGGCAGTCTGGCAGACCCTCGGTCACGAGGCGGAGGACGCCGACTGGCACACCCCGATGCCGCCCACCCCGCCGCCCGGCTGGGCCGCGCGCCGCGTCGCCGACGCCCGGTTCGCCCGGCAGTACCTGCTGCCGTGGATCGGCCGCCGGCTGACGGGCCGCTCCTCGGGCGACGGCCGCCCGGCCAAGCGCCCGGAGCTGCTGCCCTGGGAGCGGCCGGAAAACTAGGATCGGTCCCGTGAGCACCTCCGTGATCAATCTCAAGGGGCACATCCGCGAGTACGGCCCACGTCTCGAGCACGCCCCCGCCGACCTGGTCTACGTCGGGCGCCGCTGGACCATGGGCCACTGGGACCTGCCGCAGCACCCGCTGTACAACCCGTTCGCCTACGACACCGCCACCAGGAAGCGCGACGGCACCCGGGCCGAGATCATGGTCAAGTACCGGGAGTACCTGCTGGCGCGGCCCGACCTGCTGGCCCTGGTACCGGCGCTGCGGGACCGGATGCTGGCCTGCTGGTGCGCCCCCGAGCTGTGCCACGGCGACATCCTCGCGGAGCTGGCCGACGCCCCCGCATAGCTTCCCCGGAGGTCGTTCGCGGCCCCCTCCTCGGTCCCTCGCGGCTCTCTCGTTGGTCCCTCGCGGCTCTCTCGTAGCTTCCGACGAAGAACCCCGCGGCGCTGGCCTGCACAAATCGCCAGTAGACTCCGTCCACGTGACTGCCGCGCCTGCCAAGCCCCGTATCCCGAACGTCCTCGCCGGACGCTACGCCTCCGCCGAGCTCGCCACGCTCTGGTCCCCCGAGCAGAAGGTGAGGCTGGAGCGTCAGCTCTGGCTCGCCGTGCTGCGCGCCCAGAAGGACCTCGGGATCGACGTCCCGGACACCGCGCTCGCCGACTACGAGCGCGTCCTCGACCAGGTCGACCTGGCCTCGATCGCGGAGCGCGAGAAGGTCACGCGGCACGACGTGAAGGCGCGGATCGAGGAGTTCAACGACCTCGCCGGGCACGAGCACGTGCACAAGGGCATGACCTCCCGCGACCTCACCGAGAACGTCGAGCAGTTGCAGATCCGGCTCTCCCTGGAGCTGGTGCGCGACCGTACGGTGGCCGTCCTGGCCCGGCTCGGCAAGCTGGCCGGCGAGTACGGCGAGCTGGTCATGGCGGGCCGCTCGCACAACGTCGCCGCGCAGGCCACCACCCTCGGCAAGCGCTTCGCGACCGCCGCCGACGAGCTGCTGGTCGCCCACGGACGCGTCGAGGAGCTGCTCGGCCGCTACCCGCTGCGCGGGATCAAGGGCCCGGTCGGCACGGCGCAGGACATGCTCGACCTGCTCGGCGGTGACGCGGCGAAGCTGGCCGACCTGGAGCAGCGGATCGCCGGGCACCTCGGCTTCTCGCAGGCGTTCACCTCCGTCGGCCAGGTGTACCCGCGCTCGCTGGACTACGAGGTCGTGACCGCGCTGGTGCAGCTCGCCGCCGCCCCGTCCTCGCTGGCCAAGACCATCCGGCTGATGGCCGGGCACGAGCTGGTCACCGAGGGCTTCAAGCCCGGCCAGGTCGGCTCCTCCGCGATGCCGCACAAGATGAACACCCGCTCCTGCGAGCGCGTCAACGGCCTCATGGTGATCCTGCGCGGCTACGCCTCGATGACGGGCGAGCTGGCGGGCGACCAGTGGAACGAGGGCGACGTGTCCTGCTCCGTGGTGCGCCGGGTCGCCCTGCCGGACGCGTTCTTCGCCCTGGACGGCCTGCTGGAGACCTTCCTCACCGTGCTCGACGAGTTCGGCGCGTTCCCGGCCGTCGTCGCCCGTGAACTGGACCGTTACCTGCCCTTCCTGGCCACCACCAAGGTCCTGATGGGCGCGGTGCGGGCGGGCGTCGGCCGCGAGGTCGCGCACGAGGCCATCAAGGAGAACGCGGTCGCCACGGCCCTCGCCATGCGCGAGCAGGGCGCCGAGCGCAACGACCTGCTCGACAAGCTCGCCGCCGACGAGCGCATCCCGCTCGACCGCGCCGGCCTGGAGGCGCTGATGGCCGACAAGCTGTCGTTCACGGGCGCCGCCGCCGGCCAGGTGGCCGCCGTGACCGGCCGCATCGAGGAGATCGTCAAGCAGCACCCGGAGGCGGCCGGCTACACCCCGGGAGCGATCCTCTGACCCGGCTGACGCCCGCGGACCTGGAGGCCGCCCGCGACCGGCTCGTGCCGGACATCGCCGCGGCCGGCCTCCGCGTCCTGTTCTGCGGTATCAACCCCGGTCTGATGACCGCGGCCACCGGCCACCACTTCGCCCGCCCCGGCAACCGGTTCTGGCCGGTGCTGCACCTGTCCGGCTTCACGCCCCGGCTGCTGAAACCGGCCGAGCAGGACGAACTGCTCACGTACGGGCTCGGCATCACGAACGTGGTGGCCCGGGCGACCGCGCGGGCGGACGAGCTGTCGGCCGAGGAGTACGTCGAGGGCGGGCGCGCGCTCACCGCCAGGGTGACGCGGCTGCGCCCGCGCTGGCTGGCGGTGGTGGGCGTGACCGCCTACCGCGCCGCGTTCGGCGACCGCAAGGCCCGGATCGGCCCCCAGGAGCGGACGATCGGCGGCAGCAGCGTGTGGGTACTGCCCAACCCCAGCGGCCTGAACGCCCATTGGACGGCGGCGACGATGGCGGAGGAATTCGCCCGCCTGCGCGTGGCGGCCGAGTCCGCGCACACAGTGCCAGAGGCACGGGGTCCGCAGGACGGAGTGCCGGAGGCGCGGGACCCGCAGGACGGAGTGCCGGAGGCGCGGCGTCCGCGGGACGGAGTGCCGGAGGCGCGGCGTCCGCGGGACGGGGCCCGGAGAGGCTGACGCCACCGGAGCACCGGCGGCCCGGCCTCGCCCTCCCCTCCGTCCCTCTCCCCTCCGTCCCCCGCCCGGCCGCGTCACACCCCTCAGGGCGGGTCCACCGTCGTGACGACGGCGACGAGTTGGAACGGCAGCTCCCGGTCCCACTGCGACACCCCCAGGGCCACCCACCGGTCGCCCCCGTCCGCCTTCACCTGCCACAGGTGCACGTCGGGCACGTGCGAGCCGAGCGTGCCCCACGGCTCGGGTATCTGCTCACCGGACTGCGACCGCTCGAAGATGCTCCACAGGCTGAACCGCTGCGGTGTGCCCCAGCGGTCGGCCAGCCGCTCCGAAAGGGCGTCACGCTCCGCCTCGTACTGCTCCTCCGTCTCCTCCACGGCCGTGAGGTCGCCGTCCCAGAAGTCGCCGCTCGTCGCCAGCTCGGCCAGGTGGTAACCGGGTCCCTCCGAGCCGGCGTCCGACCGGCCGTGCTCCGCGGGGAAGGGACGGGAGCACAGCCGGTCGATCGTGGCGAGATGCCGCGCGATGGTCATGACGTCCAGTAAACCGGCCGCCACTGACAATTGGCGGCCCGTCAGCGCGGGGATGGCCGACGACCGACCGGCGTACGCCCGCCGGTCAGGCGTCCCGGCACCGCGTACGCTCCACACCCCGCCGCTCAGGCGTCCCGGTGCCGTACGCTCCACGCGCCCGCCGTCAGGGCCGCCGCCGTCCAGAGCGCGGTCACGGCGAGCCCGGTCCACGGGCCGAGGGCGCCGTCCGAGGTGGCGTGCAGGACGACCTGGCCCGCCTTGTCCGGCAGGAAGTCGGCGGCGGAGCCCGAGACCCCGCCGACCACGAAGGAGACGATGAGCAGGAACGGCACGAGGATGCTCAGCGTGGCGACACCACTGCGCAGCAGGGCCGTCAGACCGGCCGCGAACAGGGCCATGAGGGCGAGGTAGACACCGCAGCCCACGACGCCCCGCAGCCCTTCGCCCCAGGTCACCTCGGACCACCGGGCGCCGAGTGTCGCCCTGCCCACGCCCAGGGCGGCCACGCCGGTCAGCAGGCCGACGGCCAGGACGGGTACGGCGATCGCCACCGCCTTGGCCAGGAACCACCGCAGCCGGTGCGGCACCGCGGCCAGGGACACGCGCAGCGCGCCGCCCTGGAACTCGGCCGAGACGGCCTGCACGCCGAACGCGATGGCCGCGATCTGCCCGAAACTGACCCCGAAGAAGGCCGAGAACAGCGGGTCGTCCGAGCCGCCCCCGGAGTCGTCGAGTCCGGCGAGCGCGGAGAAGGCCGCCGTGACGAGCAGGACGGCGCCCAGCGCGGTGACGAGCGGGCGCAGCGACCGGATCTTGATCCACTCCGCGTGGAGCACGGGTACGAACGGCATGGTCAGACCTCCGGGTAACGGTTCGGGGAGACCGCGGGCACCGCGACTGCCGGTGCCGCGTCGGCCGTGAACTCGGCGGCGGACGCGGTCAGACCGAGATATGCCTGCTCCAGGGTGGCCTCCTCGGCGGTGAGTTCGAGGATCGGCAGGCCCGCGCCGGAGACGAGGTGCCCGATGTCCGCCACGCGCGCGTGGCGGACGGTCCACCGGCCGTCCCCGCCGTCGACGGCCTCGTGTCCGTGCCGGGCGAGCAGCGCGCCGAGCGCCGCCCCGTCGGTGCTGCGCACCCGGACACCGGGCGCCACGCGCGCGTGCACGAACTCCCGCATCGGGGTGTCCGCGAGCAGCCGTCCCCGGCCGAGGACGACCAGGTGATCGGCGAAGGCGGCGGTCTCGCTCATCAGATGGCTGGCGACGAGGACGGTGCGGCCCTCGCGCGCCAGCCGGTGCAGCAACTCCCGGATCCAGACGATGCCTTCGGGGTCGAGCCCGTTGGCGGGTTCGTCGAGCAGCACCACGGGCGGGTCGCCGAGGAGCGCGGCGGCGATGCCGAGGCGCTGGCGCATGCCGAGGGAGTACGTCTTCACACGGCGCCGCGCGACGGCGGCGAGGCCCGTCTCCGCCAGCACCTCGTCCACGCGCCGCTCCGGGATGCGGTTGCTGAGGGCGAGCGCCCGCAGGTGGTCGCGCGCGGTCCGCGAACCGTGCGCGGCCCGCGCGTCGAGCAGGGCGCCGACCCGGCGCAGCGGCTCGTCGAGCGTGGCGTAGGCACGGCCGCCGACGGTGGCGGTGCCGGACGTGGGCCGGTCGAGGCCCAGGACGAGCCGCATGGTGGTGGACTTGCCCGCGCCGTTGGGGCCGAGGAAACCCGTGACGCGGCCGGGCAGAACGCTGAAGGTGAGCCGGTCGACAGCGCGCCGGGAGCCGTACTCCTTGGTCAGGTCGTGGACGTCGATGCTGGTCATGGCCCAAGCGTGGCCGGTCGGGTGGAGAGGGTCCTCCCCCGCGGGTGGAGACCGTTTCCCCCGCTCGGGGGAGGCCCACGGGCGGTGCGGGCTGCCACGATGAGGTCATGGCCCGCTTTCTGCGCCCTCTGCTGCGGAGGGCGACGTACACACGCTGGTTGCACCTGTGGGTGCCGGTGGCGTTCTTCAGCGTGTGGATGTTCATCGCCCCCGCCAAGCCCTGGGTGCCCGCGCTGCTCCTGGCTCCGGTGGGGCTGGTCCCGGCCGTGCGGCGGGGCGAGGGCGTGCAGGCGCGGTACATGCTCGCGGCGAGCGGACGGGACGCAGGGGACCCGGACTTCTCGGTCGCGCCCTCGGCCACCTGGCGGGACCGCGGGCGCACCGTGCTCTGGCTGGAGGCGCGCCTGCTGCTGGGCGGTGCGGCGTGCGCGCTGACCGTCTGGCTGCCCGTGACCGCGGTGGATCTGGCCACGGCCGCGTGGCGCCCGGTCGACAGCCCCATCCTGACGGTAAGCCAGCCGCACTGGGCCTGGGCGCTGCTCGTCCCGCTGCCGGTGCTCGCCTTCTACGGCACGGTGGTCGGACTCGGCGAGCTGGTCACGGCGACGGCCCGCCGGCTCCTCGGCCCCTCCCCCACCGAGCGTCTGGCCGCCCTGGAAGAGCGCACCGAACAACTCCTGGAGCGCAACCGGATAGCCCGTGAGCTGCACGACTCGATCGGTCACGCGCTGACCGTCGCGGTGGTGCAGGCGGGCGCGGCCCGCGCGGCGGGCGATCCGGCGTTCACCGACCGGGCCCTCTGTGCCATCGAGGAGACCGGCCGGGCGGCGCTGGAGGATCTGGAGCGGGTGCTGGGCGTGCTGCGCGAGGCGGAGCGCCCGGCGAGCAGCCGTCCGACGCTGGCCGAGGCGGACCGGCTCCTGGAGTCGGCGCGGCTGTCGGGAGCGAAGGTGGACGCCGAGGTCACGGGCCCGGTGGAGGCGGTCGCGGGCCCCGTCTCCCGCGAGGGCTACCGCATCCTCCAGGAGTCGCTGACCAACGTGGTGCGGCACGCCGGCAGTGTGCCGGTGCTGGTCCGTATCGCCGTCGCGGACGGCCGGCTCGGCCTGGAGGTCCGCAATCCGCTGACCGCCGAGGTCCCGGGCCCCGGTCGGGGCAGCGGCCTGCGCGGCATACGCGAGCGCGCGGCCCTCCTCGGCGGCCACGCGCACACCGGCCCCGCCGACGGCGACTGGCTGGTCTCGGTGAGCCTGCCGGCCGGCCGAAGACCCTGAGGGTCCGTCCCCGTCCCGTGGCGTCCGAAGCGCACCGGACGTGGCCCGGACGTGGCCGCCCCGCTCATCTACGCTGACCGGATGCCGGTCACCGTTCTTCTCGTCGACGACGAACCGCTCGTGCGCGCGGGGCTGCGTGCCGTGCTGGAGGCGGAGCCGGACATCGAGGTCGTCGGGGAGGCGGCCGACGGCGCGGCGGTGATCCCGCTGGTGCGGCGGCTGCGGCCCGACGTGGTCGCGATGGACGTACGGATGCCGCTGATGGACGGCATCGAGGCCACGCGCGCGGTGCTGCGGACCGTCGCCGAGCCGCCGAAGATTGTCGTCGTCACGACGTTCGAGAACGACGAGTATGTCTACGAGGCGCTGCGCGCGGGTGCCGACGGGTTCCTGCTGAAGCGGGCGCGGCCCGCCGAGATCGTGCACGCGGTGCGGCTGGTGGCCGAGGGCGAGTCGCTGCTGTTCCCGGCGTCCGTACGGCAGTTGGCGGCCTCGTACGGGCAGGGGGCGGGCAATCCGGCGGCGCGGGCGGTCGTCGAGCGGGCGTCCCTGACCGAGCGGGAGGCGGAGGTGCTGCGGCTGATGGCCCGTGGGCTGTCCAACGCGGAGATCGCCGCCCGGCTGACCGTCGGGACGGAGACGGTCAAGTCCCACGTCAGCGCCGTACTGGCGAAGCTGGGGGCGCGGGACCGCACCCAGGCGGTCATCACGGCGTACGAGTCCGGGTTCGTGTCTCCCGGCTGACCCGGTACCGCCGATACCGTGGGGAGACCGCCGGGCACTCGCCGGGGCCCGCCGCGCCGAGTACGATCCGGCCAACACGCGCACGAGCTGGGAGGACGGACGTTGGGGCGGTTGACCGGCGGGGACCCCTCTCTGCTGCGAAGGATCAATTCCGCGGTGGTGCTGCACGCGCTGCGTGCCACGGACCGCGCGACACTCACCGAGATCACCCGGGTGACGGGGCTGTCCCGGCCGACCGTCGAGGGCGTCGTCGAGGGTCTGATCGAGGGCGGTCTGGTGGTCGAGCAGGCGGCCGACGAGTCCGCCGCCCGGCGGCAGGGACGGCCGGCCCGGCGCTTCAGGTTCCGGGTCGAGGCGGGCCATCTGCTGGGCCTGGAGATCGGCCCGCACCGGGTCTCCGCGCTCCTCGCCGACCTGGACGGCCGGATCATGGGCGCCATGTCGAAGGACGTCGGCGAGACGGCGTCGGCGGACGAGCGCCTGGACCGGCTGCGCGGCACCGTCGCCGAGCTGCTGCGCCGGGCGGGCGTCGCCCGCGACTCCCTGTGGGCGGTCGGTGTGGGCAGCCCCGGGATCCTGGACGCGGACGGCACGGTGCGCCTGGGCACGGCGCTGCCCGACTGGACGGGGCTCAGGCTGGGCGAGCGGCTGAGCCGTTCCTTCAAGTGCCCGGTGCTGGTGGAGAACGACGCCAACGCGGCGGCGGTCGCCGAGCACTGGAAGGGCGCCGCGACGGAGTCCGACGACATCGTGTTCGTGCTGGCCGGGCTGAGTCCGGGCGCCGGTTCCCTGATCGGCGGGCGGCTGCACCGGGGGTACGGCGGGGCGGCGGGCGAGATCGGCGCCCTGCACCTGCTGGGCCGTGAGGCCACTCCGGAGACGCTGCTGTCGACCACGGACGAGCCGCTGCACCCCCTGGACGAGCAGGCGGTCGCCGATGTCTTCGCGCTCGCGCGCGAGGGCGACCGGCGGGCCTGCGCGGCCGTCGACCGCTTCATCCAGCGGCTGGTCCACGACGTGGCCGCGCTCGTGCTCGCCCTCGATCCCGAACTGGTGGTGATCGGCGGCTGGGCGGCCGGTCTCGACGGTGTCCTGGAGCCGCTGCGCAAGGAGCTGGCCCGCTACTGTCTGCGGCCGCCGAAGGTGGCGCTGTCCCGGCTGGGCGAGGCGGCGATCGCCACGGGTGCGCTGCGGCTGGCCCTGGACCACGTGGAGGAGCAGCTCTTCGCGGTGGAGGGCACCGTCACCGCCCGGCGCTGAGCACGTGTGCGGCCCACCCCGGTCGGGGTGGGCCGCACACGTTCTGGTCTCGGACGGGGCCGCTCAGGAGGCGCGGCGCTCCGGGTCGTGGTGTATCTCCACGCCGCCGGAGTCGCCGAACGTCAGCCGGCAGGTGTCGGCGCGGTAGGTGGCCAGGGAGACCGCCGCCGTGCGGCCCTCGGCGAAGAAGCGCGTGGTGACGACGAGGACGGGGGCGCCGGGGAGGCGGTCCAGTTCCTTGGCGTCGTCCGCCCGTGCCGAACCGAGCTCGACGGCGCGGTCCTGGCCCTCCAGCTCCAGGCGCTGCAACTCCCGCAGCACGGCACGCGCGCGTGCCGCTCCCGAGGGCGCGTCTATGGAGGAGAGGTCCGGCACCGAGGAGGCCGGGATGTAGAGCAGTTCGGCGGCGACCGGCTGTCCGTGGGTGACCCGGGAGCGGCGCACCGTGTGCACCGTCTCGCCGCGGTCCGCGCCCAGCATCCGGGCGACCGGCCCGGGCGGCACCGCGCGCGTGCAGTCCGTGGGCTGCCAGGCGTCGTCGGTGGCGCCCGGCCAGGTGTGCTGTGCGGTGCCGACGGCCACGCCCACGCGCGGCGGGGCGACGGTGGTGCCCACCCCGCGGCGGCGCTGCAACCGGCCCTCGAGCTCCAGTTGCTCCAGGGCCTGGCGGAGGGTGGCACGGGCGACGCCGAAGCGCGCCGCGAGGTCGCGCTCGTTGGGCAGGATCTCGCCCACCGAGAACTCGGAGTCGAGTGCCTCACTGAGCACGGTCTTGAGGTGCCAGTACTTAGGCTCCGGCACCGTTTCCAGCTGCGTGGTCCCCACCCTGTCCTCCGCGATCGCCGTGGCCCGGCGGCGTTTTAGCGCCCTTGTTTATTAAAGGTTCCTGCACTATCTCTGCGACCATAGGGCGGCCTACACCCTTGGTCAAGACCAATCCTCGATCCCTTACGCAGTGCACAGACTCTTCGCCGCGCGGCGTTCACACGGCGTTCGCGCCGGGACGGGCACACGGGCGCGACCCGCGCCGTTGCGGACGGCGGGGCTCCGGGGCGGAGCGATGGGTACGGCGCGCGGTCGGGCGGGCGGTCAGCGCGGCGGCACGGACCTCAGCTTCTCGGGGTTGCGGATGGTGTAGACGCACTGGATGCGGCCGTCCGCGACGTCCAGCTGGAAGACGCTGTCGACGTGGTCGCCGGAGCGGACCACGAGCGCGTCGCCGCCGTTGATCTCCGCCAGCCGGAAGGCCGGGGCCTCGATGCCCTTGCGGGCGGCTCCGTGCAGGAACCGCGCCACCTTGTCGGCGGACTCGATGACCCGTACCGGCGCCTTGGCCAGGCCGCCGCTGTCGCCGATCAGGCGGGCGTCCGGGGCCAGCAGGGACATCAGCCCCGCCAGGTCGCCCCCGGCCGCCGCGGCGAGGAACCGCTCGGTGAGCGCGCGGCGTTCGGCCGGGTCGACCTCGTAGCGCGGCCTGCGTTCGTCGACGTGCTTGCGGGCCCGGCCCGCGAGCTGGCGGACGGCCGCCTCGCCGCGGTCGAGGACGGCGGCGATGTCGGCGTACGGGTAACCGAACGCCTCCCTGAGCACGAACACCGCGCGCTCCAGGGGCGAGAGGGACTCCAGGACGACGAGTACGGCGAGGGAGACGGAATCGGCGAGGACCGCCCGCTCGGCGGCGTCCGGGACGGTGCCGGCGTAGTCGGTGACGTACGGCTCGGGCAGCCAGGGGCCGACGTACGCCTCGCGGCGCGAGCGGAGGTGGCGGAGCCGGTCGATGGCGAGGCGGGTGGTGACGCGTACGAGGTAGCCGCGCGGTTCGCGCACCCCGGTCCGGTCGGCGCCCGACCACCGCAGCCACGCCTCCTGCACCACGTCCTCCGCGTCGGCGACCCGGCCGAGCATGCGGTAGGAGACGCCCATGAGCAGGGGCCGGTGCTCCTCGAAGACCGCGGCGCCCGTGGCTTCGGCGTCCGCTTCCCCGGGCGTTCCCGTGTCCGTGTCCGAGTCCGAGTCCGTCGTCACGGGACCATCCCAGCCGACGGGGCCTGCCGTGTCCAGGCGGCACATGCGTGCGGGGCGGCGCGGCGGGCAGGGGCCGCGGTCCGGCGGCGGGGGCGGAACAGCCGCCCGCGTCCGGGGACTACCCGTCGACAGCACTCGCCCGCGTCCAGGGGCTACCCGTCGGTAGCAGTTGCTGACAAGCTGTCTATCGAGAGTGCGAAAGCATCCGTCAGCACATCCCGGATTCCCTCGGCATATCCCCGGCAGCCGTCAGCACATCCCGGTGAGGAGCAGCACCATGTCCGCCACGGTCTCCTTCGACGTCCCCTCGGCACACGGCCCCCGTACCGTGACGCTCTCCTACGCGCGCGTGGGCACCGGCGAACCGCTGCTCCTGCTGCACGGCATCGGCCACCACCGGCAGGCGTGGGACCCGGTCGTCGACATCCTGGCGACCGAGCGGGACGTGATCGCCGTGGACCTCCCCGGTTTCGGCGCGTCCCCGGCACTGCCCGACGGGCTCGCGCACGACCTGCCGACGGTGAGCGGCGTCCTGGGCGCGCTGTGCGAGGCCCTGGACCTGGACCGCCCGCACGTCGCGGGCAACTCCCTGGGCGGGCTGCTGGCCCTCGAACTGGGCCGCGGCCGGGCCGTACGGTCCGTCACGGCGCTGTCGCCCGCGGGGTTCTGGACCGACGCCGAGCGGCGGTACGCGTTCGGGGTGCTGACGGCGATGCGGCAGACCGCGCGACGGCTGCCGCTGCCGCTCGTGCAGGGGCTGTCCCGGTCGGCCGCCGGGCGCACCGTCCTGACGAGCAGCATCTATGCGCGCCCCGGGCGCCGTTCACCGGAGGCCGTCGTCGCCGAGACGCTCGCGCTGGCCCGCGCCGAGGGGTTCGCGCAGACGCTACGAGCCGGGGCGACCGTCCAGTTCACCGACGACCTGCCCGGGCTGCCCGTCACCGTCGCCTGGGGCTCCCGGGACCGGCTGCTGATACCCCGTCAGGGCGTCCGCGCCAAGCGCGTCATCCCGCGGGCCCGGCTGGTGCGGCTGCCCGGCTGCGGGCACGTGCCCATGAACGACGACCCGGCGCTGGTCGCCCGCGTCCTCCTCGACGGCAGCCGCTGAGCCCCGGCGCCGTACCGTCAGCGCCCCCGAACCCAGGGCGACCCCGGCCCCCACGAGGGCGCTGCCGAGGCCCTGGGCGGGGCCGTAGTCGCCCGTGCCGACGAGCGGCGCGGTGCCGGCGGCGGCGACGGGGATGAGCCCGGAGAAGAGCGTCGCGCGCTCCGCGCCGATCCGCTCCGTGCCCATGTACCAGCACACGAAGCCGACGACCGTGACGATCGCCGCCTGCCACAGCAGTGAGAGGGTCTCGGTGGTGTCCGGCGTGCGCAGCCAGCCGCCGCCGTCCGCCAGCACGCCCGCGACCGCCGACTCCGCCGCGGCGATCCCGCAGACGGTGGCGGACAGCAGCCGCGGCCCGAGCGGGCGCAACACCGGCACGGCGATCACCGCGAAGCCGACCTCCCCGGCGAGGGCGCAGCCGGAGAACAGCAGGCCCGCGCCGTCCGTCCGCCCCCAGCCCTGGACCGTGAACGCCCCGGCCGCGACCAGCAGCGCCCCGTAGAGAACCAGGGGCTGCGGGCGGCGCCCCTCCAGCAGCGGTACGGCGACGGCGACCACGACCGGGGCGCAGCCCACGAAGACGCCCGGGACCGCCGGTTCCGCCGTGTGCTCGGCGGCGATCACGGCGAGGTTGAAGCCCACCATGCCGACCGCCGCGAGCAGCGCGAGCCGCGTCCACTGCCGGGCGGTCAGCCGCCGCAGGGGGGCCGCACCGCCCCGGCCGACCAGGGGTACGAGGAGCAGGCAGGCGAGCCCGTAGCGCAGGAACTGACCGCCCGCGTACGGGTACGCGCCGAGGACGCTGTTGGCGGTGAAGGAGCCGCCGACCAGGAGGCCGGCGACTGCGGCGAGCGCGGCCCCGCGGGCCGTGTTGACGTTCATGACGGTGAGGCTATGAACGCTCGCGGCCCGGTTTAAGGTCCATTTCCATGACGCCATCGGGGACCAATCGAGCCGACCGAGCCCCAGCCGACCGAACGCGAGCCGGTCGAAGCTCCACCGGTACCGGTCGGGAGACGTCCGGGCGGGGCGGTCCGCCGCCGCCCTGGGCCGCCGCCTGGGAGGTGCTGCTGCCGGCCGCCGCGGCGCCGGCACGCGCGCGTGGGCGTGCGTTCCAGGCGGCGCTGCGCGCGGCGGTCCGCTCCGGGCGGCTCGCGCCGGGCACCCGGCTGCCGGCCAGCCGGGAACTCGCGGCCGACCTCGGCGTCTCGCGCGGCCTGGTCACCGAGGCGTACGAGCAGCTCACGGCGGAGGGGTACCTGCGCAGCGGCCGGGGTGCGGGCACCTGGGTGAGCGGCGCGGTCCGGGCGGCGAACCCGCGCGCGCGGGACCTCGCGCCGCGCCCCGCGGGCGCCCGCGCCGACTTCGTACCGGGCACCCCGGACCTCTCGCTGTTCCCGCGGTCGGCGTGGGCGGCGGCGTACCGCGGAGTGCTGGCCGAGCTGCCGCACCAGGCCCTGGGCTACCCGGACCCGCGCGGGCTGCCCCGGCTGCGGACCGCCCTCGCGGAGCTGCTCGCCCGGCGCCGGGGCGTGGCCGCCGATCCGGAGCGTCTGATGGTGGTCTCCGGGGTGGCCCAGGCGACGACGCTGCTCGGTTCCGTGCTGCACGCGCGCGGGGTGCGCACCGTCGGCGTGGAGGACCCCGGCAGTCCCGAGCACGGCGCCCTGCACGCGGCGGCGGGTCTCGGCACGGTGCCGCTGCCGCTGGACGAGGAGGGTCTGGCCACCGGGCCGCTGCGCGCGTCGGGCGTACGAGTGGTCGTGACCACGCCCGCCCACCAGTTCCCGTCGGGCATCGCGTACTCCGCGCGGCGCCGTGCCGAACTGCTCGACTGGGCGCGCTCGGTGGACGGACTCGTGGTCGAGGACGACTACGACGGGGACTTCCGCTACGACCGGGCCCCCGTGGGCGCGCTCCAGGGCCTCGACCCCGAGCGGGTCGCGTACACCGGGTCGGTCAGCAAGTCGCTGGCCCCGGGGCTGCGGCTCGGCTGGCTCCTCGTACCGGAGTCGTTCGCCGAGGAGGTCGTCGAGCGCAAGCGGACGATGGACCTGGGGCATCCGGCGATCGACCAGGCGGCCCTGGCGCGGTTCCTGGAGCGCGGCGAGTACGACCGTCACCTGCGCCGCTGCCAGCGTGCCTACCGGGAGCGGCGGGACGCGCTGCTGTCCGCCCTGGACGAGCACTTCCCCGGGACCGAGGTGTCCGGGATCGCCGCCGGTCTGCACGCCATCGCGGAGCTGCCCGGCCACTGCGGCCCGCCGGACCGCTTCCTGGAGCGCGTCGCCGGCGCCGGCATCGCCGTACGCCCGCTGAGCGCCTACGGCACGACGGCGGACGACAGGGTCCGGCTGGTACTCGGCTACGCCCATCTGTCACCGGCCCGCATCCACGAGGGCGTGGAGCTGATGGCGGCGGCCACCAGGGCGTGAGCGCAAGCCTTGACGACGGCGGCCGCCACGGCGTGAGCACGAGCCCTGACGACGACGGCGGCCGCCACGGCGTGAGCGCGAGCGCACGAGCCGGAACCCGGACGGGGCGCCGTGTGCGCCCGGTTCTCGCACACCCGTTCCCCCGTGCCCGCGGTCAGTTGTTCACTTGTGGTTTCCGTGTGCGCTGCGGCGTACGAGTAGCAAGGACCTCGCACACTGGCCGGAATCCGTCCCTGGAGGCGCATCCATGTCACACCGTCCGCTCCCCGGCCGCCGCAGCGTGCTGCGCGGCTCGCTGGTCACGTCCGCGGCCCTGGCCCTGCCCGCCTCGCTCGGCACGCTCGGCGCGGCGCCGGCGTTCGCCCTGTCCGGGCGCCCCAAGGCCGGCTGGGGCGTCCAGACCGGAGACGTGACCGCCGACTCGGGTCTGGTGTGGGTACGTTCGGACCGGCCGGCCCGGATGATCGTGGAGACCTCGGCGACCGAGTCCTTCCGGCGTCCGACCAGGTGGCAGGGCCCGCTGCTCGGCGCGGACACGGACTTCACCGGTACGACGCGGCTGCGCGGGCTGCCCTCGGGCGAGCAGATCCACTACCGGGTGCTGCTCGCCGACCCCGACGACCCGCGGCGTACCGGCGAACCGGTGACCGGCACCTTCCGCACCACGCCCGCCAAGCGGCGCGGCGGGGTCCGCTTCGTCTGGTCGGGCGACCAGGCCGGGCAGGGCTGGGGCATCAACCCCGACCGCGGCGGCTACCGGATCTACGACGCCATGGCCGGGCTGGACCCCGACTTCTACCTGTGCAGCGGCGACAACATCTACGCCGACGGACCGATCTCGGCCACCGCGACCCTGCCGGACGGCAGCATCTGGCGGAACATCACCACCGAGGAGAAGTCCAAGGTGGCGGAGACCCTCAAGGAGTTCCGCGGCGCGTTCCGCTACAACCTGCTGGACGACAACCTGCGGCGGTTCAACGCCCAGGTGCCGTCGATCATCCAGTGGGACGACCACGAGGTGCGCAACAACTGGTACCCGGGCGAGATGATCCCGGCCTCGAACACCGACTACACGGAGAAGGACGTCGACGTGCTGGCCGCCCGCGCCCGCCGCGCGTTCAGCGAGTACTTCCCCATCTCCACGCTGAAGCCGGGCGCCCGGGAGGGCCGGGTGCACCGGGTCATGCACCAGGGGCCGCTGCTCGACGTCTTCGTCCTCGACATGCGCACGTACCGCAACGCCAACTCGGCGGACACCCAGACCACCGACCCGCAGGGCATCATGGGCGCGGAGCAGCTCGAATGGCTCAAGCGCGAGCTGTCCCGCTCGCGGGCCGTGTGGAAGGTGATCGCCGCCGACATGCCGCTCGGCCTGGTCGTGCCCGACGCCACCGAGGGCAAGGCCAACTTCGAGGCGGTGGCCCAGGGCGACCCGGGCGCGCCGCTCGGCCGCGAGCTCCAGATCGCCGAGCTGCTGCGCCACATCAAGCACCGCAGGATCACCGGCACCGTGTGGCTGACGGCCGACGTGCACCACACCTCGGCGCAGCACTACCAGCCGTCCCGGGCGGCGTTCACCGATTTCGAGCCGTTCTGGGAGTTCGTCTCCGGGCCGCTGAACGCGGGCGCGTTCCCCGCTAGCGACCTGGACGGCACGTTCGGCCCCGAGCGGGTCTTCGTGAAGGCGCCGACCGCCTCGAACGTCTCGCCCGCCGGCGGCTACCAGTTCTTCGGCGAGGTGGACATCGACGGCGACAGCGGCGAGCTGACGGTGCGGCTGCGTGAGCAGGACGGCACGGTGCTCTTCACGCAGGTGCTCCAGCCGGGACGCGTGGGACAGTAGCGCCGACAGGGGCACGGGAACTCCCGTACCCTCGAACTGGTGGGCAGCGCACCGGAGTCATCCCCCGGTGCGCTGTTCGTTGTAGCAAGTTGAACAAATAGGGCAGGCATGCACTTAACCGATCAGTCACAAGGCGTTTGTGATCACGCAACACCCTTCCTCCACAGTGGCTGCATGACTTCAGACCTGTCTGACGTGACACCCGCGAAGCACGAGCACCCCACGCACCACTGGCACCGCGACCTCGCCGAACGCGCCGCGCGGCGCACGGCCGGATTCCGCACATGGTGGGCACGCCGCCACGGTCACGCCCCGCCGCCGGACGACACGGGCGACACGGGCGACACAGTTGATACCGGGGACGCCTCCGGGGCCACCGCCCTGTGGCGCATGCGGACCACCGTGCAGGACGCCCCCGGATCGCTCGCCGCGCTGTGCGCCGCGCTGGCGGACCGGCGGGCCGACATCCTCAGCCTCCAGACGCATCCGCTGGCCGAGGGCACCGTCGACGAGTTCCTGCTGCGCGCCCCCGCGGAGGTGGAGGCCGCCGCGCTGACCCGCGCGGTGTCGCTGGCGGGCGGCGCCTCGACGTGGATCGAGCGGGCCGACACCCACGACCTGGTGGACGCGCCCACCCGGGTCCTGGGCCTGGCCACCCGTACGGCCCTCGACGCGGCCGAACTGCCGCTCGCGCTGCGGCAGTTGCTCGGCCGCTGCACCATCCGCTCGCTGCCCGCGCCCAAGTCCCCGGCCGCGCCGGGCCCGGACGGAGCCGCGTCCGCCGGCCCGGCGGACGGTGCCGCGCCCGTCGAGGGGGCGCTGGAGGACACGGTGATGCGGCTGCGCGCCCCGGAGGGCGGCACGATCACGGTGGAGCGGCCGTACCTGCCGTTCACGCCGACGGAGTTCGCGCGGGCGCGGGCCCTGGTCGAGCTGGACGCCCGGCTCGGCCCGCGGGTGCCGCGCGGCCAGGACGTACTGACGCTGCCGGAGGGCAACGCCATCACCGTCCGCCGCGCCGACACCTCCGACGTCGAGGCGGCGAAGGCGATGCACGAGCGGTGCTCGCCGCAGACCCTGCGCAGGCGGTACCACGGCCCCGTGCGCGACGCCGACCGCTACCTCAACCACCTCCTCAGCCCCCGCTACGGGCGCACGCTCGCCGTGCAGACCGCCTCCGGCCGCGTCGTCGGACTCGGCCATCTCCTGTGGGACGGTGACGAGACGGAGGTCGCGCTGCTGGTCGAGGACGACTGGCAGCGGCGCGGCATCGGCGGCGAACTGCTCGCCCGGCTGGTGGCGATGGCGGCCGAGGCGGGCTGCGAGAGCGTGTACGCGGTGACCCAGGCGTCCAACACCGGCATGGTCGCCGCGATGCGCGGTCTCGGTCTCCCCCTCGACTACCAGGTCGAGGAGGGCACCCTCGTCGTCACCGCCCGCCTGGACGCGGCGGCGACCGCCTCCGCCGCACCGCACGAGCGTCCGGAGGACCGGCCGGGCGAGCGGCTCACCCACGACTGACCCACCGGGGCAATCGGCTCACCCCCGCCCGGCCCGCCGGGCGAGCCGATCACCCGCGACCCACCCACCGGGCGAGCCGCTCACCCCCGCCCGGCCCGCCGGGCCGGCGCCGCGCCGGCCCGACCCGCTCCGCTGCCGCCGCCCCCGCTGCCCAGCGCCCCGTCCAGGTCGTGCCACAGGTCCTCCACGTCCTCCAGGCCCACCGAGAGGCGGAGCAGCCGGTCGCCGACGCCCGCGCCGCGGCGGTCCGCCGGGTCGACGATGCGGTGGCTGATGGACGCCGGGTGCTGGATCAGGGTGTCGACGCTGCCGAGGCTGACGGCCGGGGTGATCAGCCGGACGGCGGCGATGACCTCGTGCGGATCGCCGTGCACCTCCAGGGCGATCATCGCGCCGCCGATGCGCGGGTAGTGGACCTTGGCCACCCGCGGGTCGGCGGCGAGCCGCCGGGCGAGTTCGGCGGCGGTAGCGGAGGCCGCCCGGACCCGTACGGGCAGGGTCGACAGGCCGCGCAGCAGCAGATAGCCGGCGAGCGGATGGAGCACGCCGCCGGTGGCGAACCGCACCTGGCGCAGCCGCCGCGCGAACTCCTCGTCGCAGGCGACCACCCCGGCCATCACGTCGCCGTGCCCGCCCAGGTACTTGGTGGCGCTGTGCAGCACGAGCCGGGCGCCCTGTTCGGCCGGGCGCTGGAGGACCGGGGTGGCGAAGGTGTTGTCGGCGAGCAGCGGCACCGAACCGGCCGCGTGGGCGACCGCCCGCAGATCGATCTCGGCGAGCGTCGGATTGGCCGGTGACTCGACCAGGACCAGGCCGGTGCCGGGGCGCAGCGCGTCCGTGACGCCCGCCGGGTCGACCCAGGTCACCTCGGACCCCAGCAGCCCCGCGGTGAGCAGGTGGTCGCTGCACCCGTACAGCGGCCGTACGGCGACGACGTGGCGCAGCCCGGCGCCGTTGCGGACCAGCAGGACGGCGCTCAGCGCGGCCATGCCGCTGGCGAAGGCGACCGCGCTCTCGGTGCCTTCGAGCCGGGCGAGGGCGGTCTCGAAGCGGGCCACCGTGGGGTTGCCGAGTCTGCCGTACACCGGTGGTCCCTCCGGTGCGGCGCCGTCGGCGGCGAACGCGTCGATACGGGCGGCCTCCCCGCGGCTGTCGTAGGAGGGGTAGGTGGTGGACAGGTCGATCGGCGGGGCGTGCAGTCCGAGGCGGGCGAGGTCGTCCCGCCCGGCGTGCACGGCCTCGGTGTCGGGCGCGCGCCGGGTGCGGGCGGCGAGGGTACGGGCGGCGTTCGCGGTTCCGTGATCCATGGGCCCAGCCTGAACACCCGCCGGGGTCCGCGGATCAACTCCCGTGTTACGTTCGGCCGGTGAGCGAAGCCGTCGTACTGGATCCGGTGGATCTTCATCTGCTGCGGCTGTTGCAGAACGACGCACGGACGACATACCGCGAGCTCGCCGCGCAGGCCGGGGTCGCGCCGTCCACGTGTCTCGACCGGGTGAACAGGCTGCGCCGCGCGGGGGTGATCCTCGGCCATCAGCTGCGCCTTGACCCGGCGAAGCTGGGGCGCGGTCTCGAGGCGCTGCTGTCGGTGCAGGTGCGCCCGCACCGGCGGGATCTGGTCGGACCGTTCGTGGAGCGGATCCGCGCGCTGCCCGAGTCGCGCACCGTCTTCCACCTCACCGGACCCGACGACTACCTGGTGCACGTGGCCGTCGCGGACATGGCGGACCTCCAGCGGCTGGTCCTGGACGAGTTCACGGCGCGGCCCGAGGTGGCACGGGTCGAGACGCGGCTGATTTTCCAGCAGTGGGAGTGCGGCCCGCTGCTCCCGCCACGGCGGGATCCGGCCAACACGGCCGCCCACCCCGTACAAGAAGGCACGCCCTCAGCGGAATGGGGCTGACGGGAACCGCCTCCTCGTAGAGGATGTCCGCATGTCAGACACCAGAAGCCCGCTGCCCCGCGAGCTCGCCGACGCCTATGTCGGAGAGCTCATCGCCCTCGACCCGGTCACCGGCACCTACCTCGGCGACAAGGCGAGTTCGACCAAGCTGCCGGACACGACGCCCGCCGGGCAGGCGGCCGTGGCGGAGCTGGCCCGGCGGACGCTCGCCCGGCTCGACGCGGCGGAGCGGCTGCCGGGCGCGGACAGCGACATCGAGCGCCGCTGCGCCCGCCTGCTGCGCGAGCGGCTCACCGCGGAGCTGGCCGTGCACGACGCCGACGAGGGCCTGCGGCTGGTGAGCAATCTGCACTCACCCGTGCACTCGATCCGTGAAGCCTTCATGCTCATGCCGACGGCCGAAACCGAGGACTGGGCCGCGATCGCCGAGCGGCTGCGCGCGGTGCCGGCCGCGCTGGACGGTTACCGCATCTCCCTCGCCACGGGCCTGGAGCGCAAGCTGTACGCGGGCCCGCGGCCCACGGCGACGTTCATCGGCCAGCTCGCCGAGTGGGCCGATCCGGACGGCCGGGGCCATGGCTGGTTCGAGGACTTCGTGGCGGCGGGCCCGGACGCGCTGCGCGCCGAGCTGGACGAGGCCGCGCGCGGCGCGACGGCGGCCCTGCTCGCCCTGCGGGACTGGATGCGCGACGTGTACGCGCCCGCCGTCGAGGACGCGCCGGACACGGTGGGCCGGGAGCGGTACGCGCGCTGGTCGCGGTACTACAACGGCACGGACCTCGACCTGGACGAGGCGTACGCGTACGGCTGGTCCGAGTACCACCGGCTGCTCGGCGAGATGCGGCAGGAGGCCGAGAAGATCCTGCCGGGCGCCGCGACGCCGTGGGCGGCACTGGCCCACCTGGACGAGCACGGCGCGCACATCGAGGGCGTCGACGCGGTCCGCGAGTGGCTCCAGTCCCTGATGGACGAGGCGATCGCGGCGCTCGACGGCACCCACTTCGAACTGGCCGAGCGGGTGCGGAAGGTGGAGTCCCGCATCGCGCCGCCCGGCAGCGCGGCGGCGCCGTACTACACGGCGCCGTCCGAGGACTTCTCCCGCCCCGGCCGGACCTGGCTGCCGACCATGGGCCAGACCCGTTTCCCGGTCTACGACCTGGTGTCGACCTGGTACCACGAGGGCGTGCCCGGGCACCATCTCCAGCTCGCCCAGTGGGCGCACGTCGCCGACAGCCTCTCGCGCTACCAGGCCACCGTCGGCATGGTCAGCGCCAACGCCGAGGGCTGGGCGCTGTACGCGGAGCGGCTGATGGACGAGCTGGGCTTCCTCACGGACGCGGAGCGCCGGCTCGGCTACCTGGACGCGCAGATGATGCGCGCGGCCCGGGTGATCGTCGACATCGGCATGCACCTGGAGCTGGAGATCCCGGCGGACTCGCCGTTCCACCCGGGCGAGCGCTGGACGCCGGAGCTGGCCCAGGAGTTCTTCGGCGCGCACAGCAGCCGCCCGGCCGACTTCGTGGAGAGCGAGCTGACCCGTTACCTGTCGATGCCGGGGCAGGCGATCGGCTACAAGCTCGGCGAGCGGGCGTGGCTGCTGGGCCGCGAGAACGCGCGGAAGCGGCACGGCGACGCGTTCGACGCGAAGGCCTGGCACATGGCGGCCCTGTCCCAGGGTTCGCTGGGCCTGGACGCCCTGGTGGAGGAGCTGTCCCGGCTGTGACGGCCGGGCGGGGACGCCCGAGGGGTCACCGGACGTCCGGTGGCCCCTCGGGGAGTCGCCAGTACACCTAGAGCCTGCGGAGCTGTACGAGGCCGACCCACGTCTCGGGTCCCGGCTCCACGTAGGCCGCCCGTACCGCGTACCGTCCCGGCTCCAGCTCGACCGTGAGGTGGTCGGTGCGCTGGGAGGTCCGCCCCGGCCACGCCGCGTCGAACAGCACCACCGGGCCAGGGACGTCCCACCGCACCTCGGCGCCCCACGCGGCGCTCTCCAGCGCGGCCGGGACACCGGCGAGCAGTTCGCCCTCGGAGTCGGCGGCACACCACCGTACGAAGGTGCCGTGCTCGGGCAGATACGTGGTCGAGGCGGGTTCGTCCCCGAGGACCAGGGCCCTGGTGTCCCCGACCGGGACGAGGCCGATGAAGCCGTCGACGTCGCACGCCCTGTCGTAGTCCGACGACATGTCGTCGCCGTCGGCGCCCGCCCAGAACGGCAGCACCACCTCGGGGACGACTATGAGCGGTCCGCCGCCCGACTCGACCCATTCCACCACTCCGGGATCCGCGTATCGCGCCATGCGCAGAAGCTACAGGCAGGCATGCGGCCGCCGCCCGCCCACCCCCGGTCCGCCCGAATTCAACTGTTCCGCCCCGTACGAACCGCTGGGCGCACGGGAGTTGAGGCGGTGTCAGCAGCCGCAGTCCGCCGAGTTCACCGGCGCGGTCAGCGGATCGGCGGCGCGTTCCGCACGGCCCTCCCAGGTCTCGTAGCCGAAGCCCTCGCGCACCCAGTACTCGAAGCCGCCGAGCATCTCCTTGACCCGGAAGCCCAGCCGGGCCAGGGCGAGCGCCGCCCGGGCGGCCCCGTCGCAGCCCGGACCCCAGCAGTACGTGACGACCGGGACGGCCTTGTCGAGGAGCCGTTCCGCCTGCTCCGGGACGAGGGCGGTGGGCAGGTGGACGGCGCCGGGCACGTGCCCCTGGTCCCACGATTCGGTGGAGCGGGAGTCGAGCAGGACGAATCCCGGGTCGCCGCCGGAGGCGAGCGCGGCGGCGACGTCGGACACGTCGGCGTGGAAGGCGAGGCTCGCCTCGAAGTGCGCGACGGCCGCCGCCGGAGCCGCGGGGGCCACCCTCAGGACGGGATTCACGCTGGTCAGGGTGTCGGCTGTGGTCATTGGGGTCATGACCGGAAATCTACGGTCGGCGCGCCCGCCGCTGAAGGGGCGATCCACGGCTCGGGAGTTGATCCGCCGGGGATTCCCCTGCTAATCAGAGGGCATGACCGCGTATTCCCCGGACGCCACCGACTGGCGCATTCTCGACGTCCTGCAACGGGAGGGCCGGGCCAGTTTCGCCGAGCTGGCCCGCGCCGTCTCCATGTCCGCCAGCGCGGTCACCGAACGGGTGCAGCGCCTGGAGGAGGCGGGCGTCATCCAGGGGTACGCGGCCGTCGTCGACCCCGAACGGCTCGGCCTGCCGATCCTCGCCTTCGTCCGGCTGCGCTACCCCAACGGCCACTACAAGCCGTTCCACGGCCTGGTCGCGGCGACGCCCGAGATCCTGGAGGCGCACCACGTGACGGGCGACGACTGCTTCGTCATCAAGGTCGCGGCGCGCTCCATGCGCCACCTCGAAGAGGTGTCGGGCCGGATCGGCGCCCTCGGCTCGGTGACGACCAGCGTCGTCTACTCCTCACCGCTGCCCCGGCGCCCGCTGGGCCGCTGAGGACGGACGGCACGGCACCCCTCCTCAGCGCGCCCTCAGCCCGCCCCGCGTTGCCGTACCACCGACCCCGTTCTGCCCTTGACCACTTCCAGCTGGGCGTGGATCCGCCGCCGCAGGTCCGCGACATGGCTGACGATGCCCACGCTGCGGTCACGTTCGCGCAGCGAGTCGAGGACGTCGAGGACCTCGTCGAGGGTCTGGTCGTCCAGGCTGCCGAAGCCCTCGTCGATGAAGAGCGTGTCGAGCCGCACCCCGCCCGCCTCGTCCGTCACGACGTCCGCGAGACCGAGGGCGAGCGCCAGCGAGGCGAAGAACGTCTCGCCGCCGGACAGCGTGGCCGTGTCCCGCTCGCGCCCTGTCCAGGCGTCCACCACGTGCAGCCCGAGCCCGGAGCGGCCGCGGCCCGAGCGGTCGTCGGAGTGCACCAGCGTGTACCGCCCCGAGGACATCCGCCGCAGCCGCACGGTCGCCGCGGCGGCGACCTGTTCGAGGCGGGCGGCGAGCACGTACGACTCCAGGCGCATCCGGCGCTCGTTGTCCGCGGAGGTGCCCGCCGCGAGCCCCGCCAGCCTGGCCACCCGGTCGTACTCCGCGCGCAGCGGGCCGAGACGGCGGGTGCCCTCGGCGGCGTGCGCGGAAAGCCGGTCCAGCTCCGCGCAGCGCCGGGCGGCGGCGTCCCGGGCGGAGACCGCGTCCTGGAGGCGCCGGGCCGCGGCCTCGGCGGCCTGCTCGGCGGCGTGCGGGTCGGCGGGCGGCCGCTGGGCGGCGGCGGCCGTGCCGGCCTCGGCGAGCACCGCCCGTACGGCCGCCTCGTCCGACTGCCAGGCGTCGAGCCGCCGCTGGAGGTCGCGGTGGGCGTCGTCGTCGAGCAGCGCCGCGGCGGCGGCCTTCGGGGTGTCGAACCCGGCGCGGAACGCGGCGTCGGCGAGCCGCGCGTCGGCCGCCTTGAGCCGCTGGGCCGCCTCCTCGGCGGCGCGTGCGGTGTCCGCCGCGTCGGTCAGCCGGGCGGCCAGCCGCTCCACCTGCGCGCAGCGCGCGGCCACGCTGTCGGCGTCGCCCCTGGCCGCCGTCAACTCCGCTTCCAGGGCGTCGCGTTCGCGGTCCAGGGTGTCGCGGCGGGCGGCCCGGGACGCGGCTCTCAGCTGCGCGGCCTGCCGGTCGGCGGTCCGCCGCTCGTACTCGCTCTCGGCCCGGGTGAGCGCCTCGCGCGCGGGGTGCAGTCCGGAGGCGGCGGCGCGTGCCTCGGCGTGCAGCCGCTCCAGCTCGCCGGTCTCCTCGGCCAGGCGCTCGGTCGGGGTGTCGCCCGCCTCGGCGGTGGCGGCGGCCAGCGCCTCACGGACGACGCCGAGGCGCCGCTCGTCCTCGGCGCGCCGCTCGTCGGCGCGCTGGAACTCGGCGAGCGCCGCCTCCTCGGCCCGCCGGTCGACGTGTCCGGCGATCCTCTCGGCGGGCGCGGGGTGTTCGGTGGCGCCGCAGACGGCGCACGGCTCTCCGTCGGCGAGCTGCGCGGCCAGTTCGGCGGCGATGCCGCTCAGGCGCTGTTCCTTCAGGTCGAGCCAGTGCGCTCGGGCGTCCGCGGCCTGCTCGCGCGAGCGCACCAGTGCGGCCTGGGCCGCGTCGGTGTCGCGGGCGAACTGGTCGCGCTGCCGGGCGGCGGCCAGCCGTCCCCGGGCGGGCTCGCGCCGCACGGCGAGCTGCTCGGCCCGGGTGGCGGCCTCCTGCGCCGTCTCGATCGCCGCCCGCAGTCCCGTACGGGTGTCCGCCCAGCCGGACAGCCAGCTCTCGGCCTCCAGGAGCACGTCGTCGTCGGCGCGCTCCTGCCGGTCGAGACCGGCCCGTTCGCCGGCCAGCCCGGCCAGCCGCTGTTCGGCGCGGCGCGCCGACTCCAGGCCGCCCAGCTCCTCGGCCGCCCGGCGCGCCGCGGCGGCCAGTCCGGACGCGCCCGCCTCGGTGAACGTGCCGGGGAGCAGGGCACGCGCGCGTGCGCCGGCCTCGGCCGCGCGCCGGTGCTCGGTCCCGGCGGCCTCGCGCAGTTCCAGCGCGGGGGCCACCGCCTCGGCCTTGCGCGAGCGCTCCATGCGCGCCCTGGCCTGTTCGTAGGCGTCGGTCCGCTCGGCCATCCGGGCCGCCCGCTCCCGCGCCTCGGCGAACCGGCGCTGCAACCGGGCCAGTTCGCGTTCCTCGTCGAGCCGGCGCTCGGCCTCCGCCCCGGCGGATTCGGCGGCCTTGCACGCCGAGCGGGCGACGGCGAGCCGTTCGCGGGCCGTGCTGCGGGCGACGGCGGCCCAGCTCAGCACGGACTCCGCGAGCCCTGCCTCGCCCGGTGCGAGATCCGGCAGCGGCTCCGCGTCGCCCGCCGCCTGGTGCATGCGGTGGGCGTCGGCGAGCAGCTCCGTGTCCGCCTGGCGGACCTGTGCCTCGGCGGCCCGCCGCCGCTCGGCGAGGCGTTTTTCCACCTCGGCGAAGCGCTGTGTGTCGAAGAGGCGGCCCAGCAGTCTGCCCCTGGCCTCGGCGTCGGCCCGCAGGAAGCGCGCGAAGTCGCCCTGGGGCAACAGGACGACCTGGCAGAACTGCTCCCGGCTCATCCCTAGGAGCTGGGTGATCTCCTCGCCGATCTCCTGGTGCGAGCGGCTGAGGTCCTTCCAGGCGCCCGCCGCCGGGTCGTACTCGCGCAACCAGCTCTGCGCCTTGTCGGTGGTCGTGCCCGTGCCGCGCTTCTTGGGGCGCTCCCAGGGCGGCTGCCGGGTGATCTCCAGACGGCGCCCGGCGACGGTGAGGTCGAGCCGGATCTCCGTACGCGTGCCGGGGGCGGCGTGGTCGCTGCGCAGGGTGAGGCCCTGGCCGCTCTGCCGGGCGCCGGGCACGCTGCCGTACAGCGCGTAGCAGACCGCGTCCAGGACGGAGGTCTTGCCCGCGCCGGTCGGCCCGTGCAGCAGGAAGAGGCCGGCGGCGGACAGGTCGTCGAAGTCGATCCGCTGGGCGCCGCCGAAGGGTCCGAAGGCGGTGATGTCGAGCCGGTGCAGCCTCATCGGGCCCTCCTGAGGTCCGGACGGTGCGGTGCGGCGGCGCCCCGCGGGGGCGCGGGGAGGTGCGCGACCGGCCACGACGGGCCCGTGGCCGACGAACCCGCGGACGACCGACCTGTGGACGACCGACCTGTGGACGACCGACCTGTGGACGACGGGCCTGTGGACGACGGGCCTGTGGACGACGGGCCTGTGGACGACGGGGCTGGGGACGAGAGGCGGAGCACCGGACGTGCGGCGGAGCGCTCGGGCAGGGTCACCGTGCGACCTCCCGTACCGTCGCGTCGGCGCGGACCGCGTCGAAGGCGTCCCGCAGGACCTCCCGCTCCGCCCCGTCGGGGCCCGCGCCGCGCACATGGGCCACGAAGTCCTCCGCGATCTCCTGGTCGCCGCGGCCCGCGAGCCGCCGCGCGTAGGAGACGTCCGGCTGCTCGGGGCCCCGCTCCGGGTCGAAGACCAGACTGAGCGTGTGCGGGAAGCGCTCGGCCAGCCGCGCCATGGGGTCGGCCGGGCGCACCGGGTCGGTGAGCGTGGCCTCGACCCAGGCGTCCTCGTGCCGGTCGAGCGCCGCGTCGGACAGCAGGTCCTCCAGGCGGCCCCGGATCCGGGCGAGCGGGCGCGGCACCGGGCAGTCGATCCGCTCGGCGTCCAGCTCCCCGCCGGGGCCCAGCTCCACCAGCCACATGCTCTTGCGGTGGTCGGTCTCCGAGAACGAGTACGCCAGCGGGGAGCCCGAGTAGCGCACGCGGTCGGTGATGGTCTGGCTGCCGTGCAGATGCCCCAGGGCCGCGTAGTCCACGCCGTCGAAGACGCCCGCGGGCACGGCGGCGACCCCGCCGACGGTGATGTCCCGCTCGCTGTCGCTGGCCTCGCCGCCGGTGACGAAGGCGTGGGCGAGGACGACGGAGCGGGTGCCCCGCGCGCGCGTGGCGAGATCGGCGCGGACCCGGTCCATGGCGGCGGCGAGCACCGCCTCGTGCCCGGCCCGCTCCACCCCGAACTCGTCCTTGACCAGGGCCGGTTCGAGATACGGCAGACCGTAGAAGGCGACGTCCCCGTGGGCGTCGGCAAGGACCACGGGCGTCCCGCACGCGGCGGCCTCGGTCCGCAAATGAATGCCCGCGCGGCCGATGAGTCCGGCGCCGACGCCGAGGCGGCGCGCCGAGTCGTGGTTCCCGGAGATCATCACGGTCGGCACACCGAGGTCCGCGAGCCGGTGCAGGGCGTCGTCGAAGAGCTCGACGGCGGCCAGCGGCGGCACCGCCCTGTCGTACACGTCACCCGACACGACCACCGCGTCGACGCCGCGCTCGCGCACGGTCGTGACGAGACGGCCGATGAACTCGGCCTGGGCACCGAGCATGTTCACCCGGTGGAACGCCCGGCCGAGATGCCAGTCGGAAGTGTGCAGCAGCCTCATGATCCCCGAGACTAACGGCAGGGTCCGACAGCACGGGCGGCTACTCCCGTATCGGCCCGTTATCACCACATGGGTCCACTTAGGTCGTTACGCGGACTCCGACACCTATCTGCACATTTGGGCAATTACGCATCCCCGTACACCTCTCCGCCCGTTTCGAACCTCGCCGTCCCCGCGGTCGCGTCGGCCAGCCACCGTTCGAAGGCGGCCACGTCGGCGTCGGGCAGCGCGATCTCGATGGCGACGGCCTCCCCGTACTCCACCGACCGCACCTCGCGTCCGGTGCTCCGCAGATCGTTCTGCACCTTGCCCGCGCGCTGGTGGTCGACGGTCACGGTGGCCAGCCGGAAACGTTTACGGACGAGCGTGCCGACCGAGTCCAGCGCCTCGCCCACCGCTCCCCCGTAGGCCCGGATGAGCCCGCCCGCGCCCAGTTTGACCCCGCCGTAGTAGCGGGTGACGACGGCGACGACGTAGCGCATGTCGCGGCGCAGCAGCATCTGGAGCATGGGGACGCCGGCCGTGCCGCCCGGTTCGCCGTCGTCGCTCGCCTTCTGCACGGCGGCGTCGGCGCCGATCACGTAGGCGTAGCAGTTGTGGGTGGCGTCCGCGTGCTCCTTGCGCACGGCGGCGACGAAGTCCTGGGCCTCCTGCTCGGTGGCCGCGGGCGCGAGCGCGCACAGAAAGCGCGAGCGGTTGATCTCGGTCTCGTGCACGCCGGCGCGGGCCACTGTGCGGTACTCGTCCTGCATCCGGCCAGCGTATGCGGTGTCCCGCGCCAAACGCCCCGCGCCTGCCCTCCCCGGCCTCTCCCCTCAGTGCTCCTTCTTCCCCCTGGGCACGATCAGGTCCGTCAACAGCGCGGCGCCGGGGCCGAGTTCCTGCCAGCTGCCGCCGTGCCAGGCCAGGACGGCGACGGCCGAGGTGGGAAACTTCGTCCGCACCTCGTCCAGCGCGTTGTCCAGTCCGTCGCCCGCCAGCGCGAGCACCAGCTCTGCGAGCCCCGGGTTGTGCCCGATCAGCAGCAGCGTGCGGACGGCGGACGGCACCTCCCTGACGGCGTCGAGCAGCGCCGGGGCGTCGGCCCCGTACAGCCGGGGGTCGAGGCGTACGGGTGGCGGGGTGCCCCACTGTTCGGCCGCCAGCTCCCAGGTCTGCCGTGCGCGGACGGCGCTGGAGCAGAGCGCGAGGTCGGGCAGGCAGTCGGCGTCGGCGAGGGCGCGTCCCGCGGCCGGCGCGTCGCGGCGCCCGCGGTCCGCGAGCGGCCGCTCGTGGTCGTCGGTGCCCGGGGGCCGGGCGGACTTGGCGTGCCGCAGCACGACGAGCCTGCGCAGCGGCCCGGTGCCCTTGTGCGCGACCATCACACGGTCCCGATGTCACGGGTGAGTTCGAGCCCGAGCAGCCGGTCCGCGTAGGCGTACGTCTCGAAGCGCGCGCCGTCCGGCAGGCCGGGGTCGCTCTCCACGCGGTGCAGCACGCCGAGCACGGCGGGCACGTCGAGGTCGTCCTCCCAGGCGCTCCTGAGCTGCCGCCGCACCTCCTCGGGGACCGGTTTGGAGGGACTGGTCGCCCAGACCGCCACGGCCTTGCGCCACCGGCCGAGCAGTTCCCGCGCGGAGGCGAGCGCGGCGTCGTCGAGCTCGACGGCCTGCGACCGCGGCCGGACGAGAAGCGCCAGCCGCCACACGGCGCCGCCGCCAACACTGCCACCACCGCCGCTCACATCGCCGCCGACGTCGCTCACATCTCTGCCGCCGCTCACATCGCCGCCGTCACCCGTGTCGCCGTCGGCGCGATCGACATCCCCCGGCACGCGCCCGGCGCCGCCCGCGCGGACCGGAGCGACGTCGACGCGGACGTCTCGCCCCGGCCCCTCCCCCGATCCCTCCGCCCTGCCCTGCGGGCCGCCGCCCTCCGCCGCGTCGCGGGGCTGCCCGGCGGAGGCGGACCGCCCCCGTACATGCACAGAGCGCCCGCCCGGCACCGCGGACGGCTCGCCCGGCCGGATGCCGAGGGCGAGGGCCCGGCTCCGCAACGGCCCGGGCGGATCGGCGACGGTCACGACGGGCGTCCCGCCCATCTCCAGGGCCCGCGCGAGCACGTCGGCCACCAGCAGTACCCGCAGGTCCGACGGGACGTCCGCACCCTCCCCCAACACATCCGCCACAACACGCGTCAGCCCTCGCGGAACGGCGGCGTCGATGGTCCGGCCGGTTCGGTCGTCGGTGATACGCAGCACGGTGGGAGCGTATGCGGGCACCGGTCCGCGCGCAGGGTGGTGGGCGCCATTCAGGACATGCTCGGGTCGTCCCCCTTCCCCGGAGCCGACGCGCCACAGGCCATCACGGCTTCTGCGAGAACGAATCGTCACCCGGGACAACCTCATACACGCGTTCGAACCTGCCATGATCCATACAGCTCGAGGACCTGCGAGACGGGGGATGACCATGACCTTGAACACTTGGTGGAAAGACGATCCGAACGAACGGTACTGGCGTACTCCCACGTACAAGACCGGGCTTTCGAATCGACGATCACCTGGCAGAGCCGGGGCACCTACGGCCGCCAGCGCGCCGCTTCGGGACCGGAACCCGCATGGGAGGCACCCCTCAGCGGGTACCAGCGGTTGCGGCGTCCGGTACGCCGCCCTACTTCCCCTTCGTCTTCTCGGACCACCGGCCCCTGCGTGCAGCGCAGGGGTACCTGACCAAACTCCCGCGCGCCCTGGTGGAGGAGCTTCCCGAATGGGCGGAGCTGCGCCAGACCGCGGTCTCGGAGCCCCACGAACCGGAGCCGGAGGCACCCGGCCTGCCGCCCTCGTCACCGCACAGCCCGACGAGGCCCGCCGGCTACGGCAGGCAGCGTGACGCCAAGCGGCGACGGGCCGTCGAGCGGTACGCCATGGACCTCGTACTCAGCCATTACCGCTCGCTGGGCTATGGCGTCGAGGACGTGGGCGATCACTCCCCGTGGGACATCACTGCCCGCAAGAATGGAACGGAGCTCCACTTAGAAGTGAAGGGCAGCACCATCACGCGCGAGGCGATCGACCTGACCGAGGGAGAGGTACGCCACGCCGAAGGCGTCCCGACCTGCCTCATAGTGATAGATCAGACAGAGCTCGACGACGATCTGCGTTGTCGTGGCGGCCGTTGGCGGACATGGACCGACTGGACGCCAGGGCGGGAAGAGCTGGTCGCCACCGCCTATCGCTACCCGCTTCCGCACGGCGGCCACGACGGCCGACCGCCGGCCTAGTCGGGCATCTGGGGTCTGCGGTTCCCGTCTCGCCCGTCACACCTTGCCCGAGTACCGGTTCACGCTGCTGCCGTACAGGGCCCGCCCGGCGGGAATCACGCCCGCCCCCTCGCACGTTCTGGCCAACCGAGTTACCGAACCGACGGAGGCGCAGCATGTACGGCGACGAAGAGACCATCCGGCAGATCCTCAACGAGCGCGGCGACACCTGGGCCGTCGTGGGGCTGTCGTCCAATCAGCGGCGCGCGGCCTACGGGGTCGCGTCCGTGCTCCAGCGGTTCGGCAAGCGTGTCGTGCCCGTGCATCCCAAGGCGGAGACGGTGCACGGGGAGCAGGGGTACGCCTCTCTCGCCGACATCCCGTTCGAGGTGGACGTGGTGGACGTCTTCGTCAACAGCGAGCTCGCCGGCGGCGTCGCCGACGAGGCCGTGGCGATCGGCGCGAAGGCGGTGTGGTTCCAGCTGGGCGTCGTCGACGAGGCCGCTTACGAACGGACCCGGGCCGCCGGTCTCGACATGGTGATGGACCGCTGCCCGGCCATCGAGATTCCGTCGCTGGGCTGAACGGGACCCGGGGACGGCGTGCGCCGGGCGTCCGGTCCCCGGCGGTTCAGGCTCTGGTCCCGTTCAGGCTCCTGTCGTGTACCGGGCCACCAGGTCGTACCAGTTGGCTTCCAGGCGTTCCATGGGCAGGGCGCGGGCGGTGAGCAGGTGGTCGACGAGTACCGGGTCGAGGCAGGCGAGCAGGTGGTGTGCGACGAGTTCGGGGTCGCCGGCCGCCCGCACGCCGCTCAGCAGCAGGGCGACGTGGGTGAGCCGCAGCCGGTAGACGGGGGACGTGTGGCGGCGGCCGGACTCGGCGTTCGCGGCCAGGTACAGGTCGCGGTGGGCGTGTTCGTGGCGCATGACGGCCACGCCGAAGGCCCGTAGCCGGTCGGCGGCGGGAGCGTCCGGGCCCAGGGGCGGCGGGCCGGTCAGGAACGCGGCCTGGAGCTGCTGCTCGTGGTGGTCGAGCAGCGCGATGAGCAGGCCGGTCCGGTCGCCGAACCGGCGGAAGACGGTGCCCTTGCCGACCTGGGCGGCGGCGGCCACGGCCTCCATGGTCAGCTTCGCGGCGCCCCGCTCGGCCGCGAGGCAGGCCGCCACCTCGAGCAGCCGGGAGCGGTTGCGGGCGGCGTCGGCCCGGAGCTGGGGCGGTTCCCCGACCGGTGTGAGTGTCAGATCCAGCCGTCCGTCCTGGGCGCCGGGCGCCGCGGGCGAGGGCGGCGAAGGGGAGGTCATGTCCGTAGCGTAGCGCGCGCGTAAAGAAACGGACCACAGTCCGGTTGAAAGTGGACCGCGGTCCGGTCGAGTGGTACAACTGGAGCGGACCACGGTCCGCTTAACCCCGTGCCACCGCGGACCCCCTTGCGCCACCGCGAACCGCTCGTGCCGCACACTCCGCACGCACCCCCCGCTTCTTTACTGGAGTCGTCATGTCTGTACGCATCCTCGCCCTCGTCGGCAGCCTCCGCGCCGGTTCGCACAACCGCCAGCTCGCCGAGGCGGCCGTCAAGCACGCCCCCGAGGGCGCCGAGATCGAGCTGTTCGAGGGACTGGCCGACGTGCCGTTCTACAACGAGGACCTCGACGTCGAGGGCAGCGTGCCGGAGACCGCCGCCAGGCTGCGCGCCGCCGCCGGGCAGGCCGACGGCTTCCTGCTGTTCTCGCCGGAGTACAACGGCACCATGCCGGCCGTCCTGAAGAACGCGATCGACTGGCTGTCCCGCCCGTACGGCGCCGGCGCCTTCACCGGCAAGCCGGTGGCCGTGGTCGGCACCGCCTTCGGCCAGTACGGCGGCGTGTGGGCGCAGGACGACGCCCGCAAGGCGGTCGGCATCGCCGGCGGCACCGTCCTCGAAGAGGTCAAGCTGTCCATCCCGGGCTCCGTGACCCGCTTCGCCGAGACGCACCCCGCCGACGACGCGGAGGTCGTCGCCGACCTCGCCAAGGTGCTCCAGCGGCTCACCACACAGCCGGACCCGGCCGCCGCCTGATCCACCCCGTGGCGCCTGGCCGTTCAGGCCAGGCCCAGCCCCTCCAGGACCTCCGCGTTCGGCAACTCGGCGAGCGCCTTGCCGGGCA
Source organism: Streptomyces sp. NPDC059785 (assembly GCF_042732375.1). NCBI lineage: Bacteria > Bacillati > Actinomycetota > Actinomycetes > Kitasatosporales > Streptomycetaceae > Streptomyces > Streptomyces sp. NPDC059785. The sequence goes on along the minus strand of NZ_JBHWHV010000001.1, from coordinate 74,186 downwards.
CCAGTAGCTTGCCCCGCCGGCGCCCGCTGCCGAGCAGTACGTACGGCAGGTCGACGACCGCGGAGTCCACCAGCACCGGCCAGTGTCCGGGCAGGCCGATGGGCGTGATGCCGCCGTACTCCATGCCCGTCTCGCCCGTCGCCGTGTCCATCGGGGCGAACGAGGCCTTGCGGGCGCCGAGCCGGCGCCGCACCGCGCCGTTCACGTCGACGCGGGTGGCGGAGAGGACGACACAGGCGGCCAGCGTGGTCTCACCGCCGCGCTTGCCCGCGACGACCACGCAGTTCGCGGACCGGTCGAGCAGTTCCCTGCCGTAGTGCTCCAGGAAGACGGCGGTGTCCGCCCACTCGGGCTCCGTGTCCACATGGAGGATCCGGTCGGCCGGCACACCGCCGCTCCAGCCTCGTACAGCCTCGGCGACCGGGGCCACGAGCTCGTCCAGGCAGTCGGGGGCGGGGGTGACCGTGTCGAAGTCTCCGATGGGTGCGCGCATGACGGCACGCTAACAGCCGTGCGACGAGGGGCGATTCGGCGCATGACGACGGCCGGATCGCCCCTTCGGTACGAGTAGCGGAGCCCGGCTCCTCAGCGCACCGGCGGCACCGACACCGCCATGACCATATCGAGCGGTTCGCCGCCGTCGTTCCCGTACGTGTGCGGGACGCCCGCCTCGAAGGTGACGCTCGCGCCCGTGGGGACGCGGTGCCGGGCACCGTCGACCGTGAGCGTCAGCTCGCCGGCCGTGACGTGGATGAGCTCCACGGTGCCGGCGGGGTGCGGGTCCGAGGAGCTGCCCTCGCCGGGCATCAGCCGCCAGTCCCACATCTCCAGCGGGCCGGGCGCCTCGGCGCCGGCCAGCAGCCGGTTGTAGCTGCCCGCGTCGGTGTGCCAGAGCCGGACGGCCTGGTCGGCTGGGACGATCCGGACCTCGGGGCCCTGCTCGTAGTCGAGCAGCGTGGTGATGCTGGCGCCGAGCGCGTCGCCGATCTTGACGACCGTGCCGATGCTGGGGTTGGTCCTGGCCTGCTCGATCTGGATGAGCATGCCGCGGCTGACCCCGGCGCGGGCGGCGAGCGTCTCCAGGGTGAAGCCCCGCTCGGCGCGCCAGCGCTTGACGTTGCGGGCCAGGGACTGGGTCAGCAGATCGAGGTCCGACACGTTCCGTCCATCGTCTTGGCGGCCATCGCCTCAGCGTTCGCCGTTCTCGGCTAGTGCGTTATTTTGCATGACAGTGTTCAGTGTACTGAACTACGGTGTGGTGCACCGGATCGTTCACCGCACTGTACTGCGAGGCCGCCCATGACAGCACTCTTCGCCCTGGCCACCAGCCTCCTGTGGGGCCTGGCCGACTTCGGCGGCGGGCTGCTGACCCGGCGCATCCCGGCGCTCACCGTGGTCGTCGTCTCGCAGACGATCGCGGCGGCCGTCCTCGGCGTGATCGTCCTGGCGACCGGGGACCTCGGCGAGGCGGGGCCGCGGCTGTGGTTCGCCGTCGCCGCGGTCCTCGCCTCGCTCTACCCCGTCGTCACGGCCCCGGCCGCGCGCGGATTCCTCAGCGAGCGGCTGCGCGGCGTCCAGGCGGCGGGCGCGGGTCTCGCCCTGGTGGGCACCGTCCTGCTGGCGACCGGCTGACCAGCCCCGGGACCGCCGACGGCCCCTCAGGCCCCCGCCGCGTCCGGCGCGTCCAGGTCGTGCAGCGCCGCGAGGCGGGCCGCGCCCTCGGCGTCCAGGCCGGACAGCGCGAGCAACTGCTCCGGCGTGACGCCGTCGGGGATCGGCACCGGCGGCGGGGTGCGCAGCGGGGGCTGCCAGCCGAGCCGGGCGTCCCAGCGCCGTACGACCTTGGCCGGGGCGCCCGCGACCACCGCGTGGTCGGGGACCGTGCCGCGGACCACGGCGCCCGCCGCGACCACCACGTTCCGGCCGATGCGCGCGCCCGGCAGGATCACCGCGCCGGTGCCTATCCAGCAGCCGGGGCCGATGGACACCGGGTCCATCCGGGGCCACTGCTTGCCGATGGGCTGGTGGGGATCGTCGTAGGAGTGGTTCGTGGACGTCACGTAGACGTACGGGCCGAAGTAGCAGTCGCTGCCGATGGTGACCGTGGTGTCGGCGATGACGTGGCTGCCCCGGCCGAGGACGACGCCGTCGCCGATGCTCAGGATCGGGTCGGGGCCGAGGTCGAGGTCGGGCATCAGACCGGCGGTCAGGGTCACCTGCTCGGCGATGATGCAGTGCGCGCCGAGCCGGATCCAGGGCTCGCCGAAGACGGTGCCGAGGGGGAAGGCGAGTCTGGTACCTGTTCCCATCGAACCGAAGCGGAAGCGGCCGGGCCGGTCGGCCGTGACGGCGCCCGTGCGCTGCACCCAGGCCCAGCCCGCGTGGACGGCGCGCTGCGCGAGGCGGCGCCGCCATGATGAGAACGTGTTCTTGCTCCTGGGCACCCGCTCACGGTACTCAGCGGGCCGGCCGGCCACGGTCCGGGACCGCTGTGATCTTCACCCCACCCGGCCGTCCCCCTGCCCCGGCGATCGCTTACGGTGCCCGTACCGACCGACGGACCGTCGAGGAACGAGGAGAGTGCGATGACGCACCGGGCGCTGATCACCGGCGTGGGCGGCAAGGATCCCGAGTTGGACCCGGAGGCGTTCGCGGCGCCGACGTCCGTGGTGCTCGGCGAGGTGACCCTGCACCGGGGGGCCAGCGTCTGGTACGGCGCGGTGCTGCGCGCGGACTGCGGCCCCATCGTCATCGGCGCCGACAGCAACATCCAGGACAACTGCACGCTCCACGTCGACCCGGGCTTCCCGGTCACGGTCGGCGAGCGGGTGTCGGTCGGGCACAACGCCGTGGTGCACGGCGCGACCGTCGAGGACGACTGCCTGATCGGGATGGGCGCGACGGTGCTCAACGGCGCGGTGATCGGTACGGGTTCGCTGGTGGCCGCCCAGGCGCTGGTCCCGCAGGGCATGCGGGTGCCGCCGGGTTCGCTGGTCGCGGGGGTGCCCGCGAAGGTCAAGCGGCCGCTGACCGACGAGGAGCGCGAGATGATCTCGCTGAACGGCACGATGTACGCCGAACTGGCCAAGACCCACCGCGCGGCGCACGAGGGCGAGTGAAGGCCCCGGAGCCGCCGCGGCGGCTCCGGCGGTCAGTCGGCGGCGGGAGCCGGAAGCGCCTCCCGCTCGGCGGTCACCGTGGCCTTCTCCGGCTGCCCGGCCTCGACCTGCCCGGCCTCCACGCTCTTCGCCTTGCGGCGGACGATCAGCAGCGAGGTGACCCCGATGAGGACGGCCGCCACCAGGCCCAGCCAGGAGAACCGCTTCAGCCAGGACTCGGCGACCACACCGACGTAGTAGATGACGGCGGTGGTGCCGCCCGCCCAGAGGATCCCGCCGAGCACGTTGGCGATCAGGAACTTCCAGTACGGCATCCGCAGCACACCCGCGAGCGGCCCGGCGAAGATGCGCAGCAGGGCGACGAAGCGGCCGAAGAAGACCGCCCACATGCCCCACTTCTCGAAGGAGCGCTCGGCGGTGGCGATGTGTCCCTCGCTGAAGTGCTTGGGGAACTTGCCGCCGAGCCAGGCCAGCAGAGGGCGCCCGCCCTTGCGTCCGATGGCGTAGCCGATCGAGTCGCCGATGACCGCGCCCGCGCTGGCGCAGATGCCGAGGACCACCGGGTTGATGCCGGCGTGCTGCGAGGAGAGCAGTGCGGCGGAGACCAGGATGATCTCGCCGGGCAGCGGGATGCCCAGGCTCTCCAGCCCGATGACCACCGCCACCAGCGCGTAGATGCTGATCGCGGGTACCGTCTCGAGCCATTCCTGGACGTGCAACGCCGGTTCCTCCCGTATCGCCGTGCGTGAGCGGGGCTGTCGCTGTGCGTGAGCGGGCGTCAGGCGTGAGGCGTGATCACCCGCGCGCCTCCCCTCGGGCGCATGCCGGGCAGCCTACCTGTTCGACGCGACGGGACGGAGTCCCGGCGACCGCACCGGTACCGCCGTCACGCGGGTACCTCCACGCTGCCGCGCAGCCGCAGGTCGCGCGAGGAGGCGCCGGTCCAGACGGTGCGCCGGCCGGTGCCGCGCGCCCAGTCGTGCCGCTGCGCGTCCCAGCAGGACAGGGTGCGCTCGCCGACCCGTACGGTGACCCGGCGCCGCTCCCCCGCCCGCAGCGTCAGCCGCCGGTAGCCGCCCAGCACCCGGACGGCCTGGTCGAGCCGCAGGTCCGGCGAGGGGCCGACGTAGACCTGCGCCACCTCGACACCGCCCCGCCGGCCGGTGTTGCGCACGGTGAAGCTCACGTCGAGCCCGCGCCCGGCCGCCCGCACCCGCAGATCCTCGTAGCCGAAGGAGGTGTACGACAGCCCGTGCCCGAACGGGAACAGCGGGCGCACGCCCTCGGCGTCGTACCAGCGGTGGCCGGCGTGGACGCCCTCCGAGTACCGCTCGACGCCGTGCTCGCCGGGGTAGCGCAGCGGGTCCCCGGCGACCGGGTGGTGGTCGTCGTCGACGGGGAAGGACTGGGTGAGCCGGCCGCCGGGGTCGCAGTCGCCGAAGAGGACCGCGGCGGTGGCGGCGGCGCCCTCCTGGCCCGGGTAGTACATCTGGAGCACGGCGGCGGTCCCGCGCAGCCACGGCATCGCCGTCGCGGACGAGGTGTTGAGGACGACGGTGGTCCGCGGGTTGGCCTCCGTCACCGCCTCGATCAGCCGCGCCTGGTGCCCGGGGAGCCCGAGCGCGGTGCGGTCCCGGCCCTCGGTGGCGTCCTCGTACGCGAAGAGGACCACGCTGGTCGCGGCGCGGGCGGCGCGCACCGCCTCGGCGACGTCCCGCTCCCGGGTGGCGCCGGTGATCCGCCGCAGCCGGAACCGCTGCCCGACGGCCCCGCCCCGCGCGGTGATCTCGACGCGGTGCGCGCCCCTGGCGAGCCGCAGCGTCCTGCGGCGCACCGTCAGCCCGTCGGGCGCCGCGGTGACCAGACCGCCCTGGAAGTACTCCGCGTACCCGGCGGCGACCGGGAAGAGTTCCTCGCCGTCGAGGACGACCTTCGGGCGCTCCCCGCTGTAGTGGACGAGGAGAATCCACTCGTCGGCCTCGCCGACGGTCAGCGTCCCCCGGTACGTCCAGGTCTCGCCGGGGGCGACGGCCTGGCCCTCGGTGTCGATGTCCCCGTCGAGCGCGCCGCGCGGGACGGGCTTGCCGTACACGTCCTCGCCGAGCGCGTAGGTCACCTCGGCGTCCCGGCCCGCGCGCGCCCGGATGGCGTCGAGGGGACTTTCGGCCCGGTCCGGGTTCACGTGCGCGCTGCCGCCGCCGCTGACGAACGGGTGCAGGCCGGTGGGTCCGATGACGGCGATGCCGCGCGCGGCGGCGCCGGTCAGCGGCAGCGTCCGCCGCTCGTTGCGCAGCAGGGTCGCGCCGGCCTCGGCCACCTCGCGGGCCAGGGCCGCGCCCGCCGCGGCGTCGCGCTCGGGCCGGGGCGGCGCGGTCCCGTCCAGCAGGCCGAACCGGTCGAGTACGGACAGGACGCGGCGTACGGCCCGGTCGAGCTGCCGCTCGCTCACGCTGCCGCCGGCCACCGCCTCGGCCAGCGGCCGGCCGAAGTGCGCCCCGTCCGGCATCTCCATGTCGAGCCCCGCGGCGAGCGCGGCGGCGGTGCTGTGGGCGGCGGACCAGTCGGTCATCACCCAGCCGTCGAAGCCCCAGCGGCGGCGCAGGACATCGGTGAGCAGCGTCGCGTTCTCGCAGGCGAAGACGCCGTTGACCTTGTTGTACGCCCCCATGACCGCACCGGTCCCGGCGGCGACGGCGGCCTCGAAGCCGCGCAGCTCGACCTCGTGCAGGGTCCGCTCGTCGATCCGTACGTCGACGGACATCCGGTCCCGTTCCTGGTTGTTCAGCGCGAAGTGCTTCACGGTGGCGATCAGTCCCTCGTCCTGGATGCCGCGGATCTCGGCGGCCACCAGGTCGGCCGAGAGCAGCGGGTCCTCGCCGAACGTCTCGAAGTTGCGGCCCGCGTACGGGGTGCGGATGAGGTTGACCATGGGCGACAGCAGCACGTCCTGGCCGAGCGCGCGGCCCTCGTGCCCGATGGCCCGGCCGTAGCGGCGGGCCAGGTCCGGGTCGAAGGCGGCGGCGAGCAGGACGGGCGCGGGCAGCGCGGTGGCGTGCCGGGTGACGCGGACACCGGCCGGGCCGTCGGCGAGCCGGAGCGGCGGGATGCCCAGGCGCGGGACTCCGGGTACGTAACCGGCCTGGCCGAGCGAGTGGGGGTCGGTGGCGCCGTGCAGCAGGGAGATCTTCTCGTCACGGGTGAGCCGGGCGATCAGCCGCGCCACGCGCCGGCCGGGCGCGGACGCGGACGCGATCACGGGGGCGGGTGCGGGTGCGGGGTGCCCGGCGCCGGTGGCCGCCGCGGCGACCGCGGCGGCACCACCGGCACCGCCGAGCCTGAGAACCGTTCTGCGGGAACAGCCGTGGGACGGGGGGCAGCCGTGGGACGGGGGGCAGCCGTGGGACGAGGAGCAGCCATGGGACGGGGAGCAGCCATGGAACGGGGAGCAGCCGTGGGACGGGGAGCAGCCGTGGGACGGGGCGTGGGACACGTGCGGTCACTCCTCGGGTGCGGGCGCGGGTGTCGGCGCGTCGTCGTGGGCCGCGTGCACACGCGCCGACGGCGGCGACAGCCGCGACCGACCTGTCCGGCCCTGACGGCACTATGCGTCAGGGCGGACTTGACTCGCCGTCAGGCGCCCCGGAGCCAGGAGTGAAAACCCGGGAAGGTCGCCGGAACGCTCAGCCGTTCGGGCGCAGGGTCCAGACGACCGTCATCTCGCCGGTGACCGCGCCGTCGCCGCGCCGGATGGTGACGGCGACCGGGAACTCCGGGCGCCGGCCCGCGTCGAGTTCGGCGACGACCTCGGCGGCGGGGCGGCCGAGCGTCGCGGTGGCGGTGACGGGCCCCATCGCGAGCTTCTTGTAGGCGATCTCGGCGCGCACGGCCAGCGGCACGGCCCGCGAGAGCTGCTCCCCGAACGCGGCGAGGACGATCGCCCCGCTGGCCGACTCGCCCAGCGTGAACATCGCGCCGGCGTGCGGCCCGCCGACGTGGTTGTGGAAGTCGCTCCGGTCGGGCAGGGACACCACGGCGTTCTCCGGCGTCGTCTCCAAGAACTCCAGGTTGAGGGTCCTGGCCATCGGCACCGTGGCGGCGAGCATCTCGCCGATCGACATCTGGTCTGCGCTCATGCCGGAACGTTACCCATGAGTAGCCAAGCTTGGCCAGGCCCTGTCGGGTGCCGTCGGCGCGCTCCCGTATCGTTGCGCCGCATGTCGCCAGCAGAGCAGCCGCCGGGGGGCGGGCAGCCCGATCCGCATCAGCGGCCCAATCCGTATCAGCGGCCCGGCTATCAACAGCCGAACCCGTACCAGTCGCAGCAGCCGCAGCAGTTGCCGCAACCCCGGCAGTCACCGCAGCAGCCGTGGGAGGTGCCGACCGTGACGGCCGGGCCCGCGGCGCCGCAGCCCGGTGGAACCGGCCCCGGTGGAGCGGGTCCCGGTGGCGGCGGGACCGGTGGCGGCAACCGGACGCGGGTGATCGCGATCGCCGCCGCGGCGGCCGTGGTGGTCGCGGCGGGCGTCACCGGCTTCGCGCTCCTCGGCGGCGGCAAGGACGACGGGACCGACCCCGGGCCGACGAACTCCGCCTCCGGACAGCCGAGTTCGAGCGACCCGCGCGGCACCGACGCGGACGAGCCGACCGTCAAGGGGTGGAAGGTCGTGGTCAACCCCGACATCGGCGTCGCCTTCGACGTACCGGCCGAGTGGGCGCTCGCCTCCAAGGACTATGTCTCGTACGTCGTCGAGAACGACGATCCCGAGGAGAACCCGCTGGTCGCCATGAAGGCGCCCGCGTTCCTGAAGGAGAAGTGGTGCGGCTCCGACGACGACCGTGACGGCGCGACGGACTACATACCGCTGGCCGCCGCGGGCAGCAGGGGCAACAACGGGGCCAAGAGCACCGAGGACATCGCCGGCTCGGATCCGCAGAGCTGGGTCTACGGGGCGTACACCCAGCCGGACAAGGCGAAGGTCGAGTCGGGGACGGTGGAGTCCTACACCACCGAGTCGGGCATCAAGGGCAGCCTGGGCACCGCCTCGTCCGAGGGTGTGGAGAAATCGAAAAAGTGCGCCACGGACGGCAAGGCAACCACGTTCGCCTTCAAGAACTCCGCGGGCGATCTGGTCTCCTGGTCGTTCCACGGCGCCAAGGGCGTGTCCGACGAGGTACCGGACGCGACCGTGCGGAAGATCCTCAGCACGGTACGGATCTACCAGGACCCGTCGGACGCGTCGGACGGCTGAGCCGGTACACGTCTGACAAGGGGCAGTGACCCAAACGTGTCACTCGCGGCACTAGGGTTACTGCCCATGTGGCCAGGACAGCAGCCGCCCGGGGGCGAGCAGAACCCGCAGGACCAGAGTCAGAACCCCTACACGCAGTCGGGGTACCAGCAGCCGAATCCGTATCAGCAGCCCGGATATCAGCAGACGGGCGGCTATCCGCAGACCAACCCGTACCAGCCGCAGGCCGGGCAGCCGGGGGCCGGGCAGCCGCAGTGGAACACGCCCGCCCCCATGGGCGCGCCGCAGCCGCCGCCGAGCGGTGACGGCAACCGTACGAAGATCATCGCGATCGTGGCGGCCACCGCGGTGGTCGTCGCCGCGGGCGTCACCGGATTCCTGGTCCTCGGTGGCAACGACGACGACAAGGCCGACGGCGGCAAGGACGCCAAGGCCTCGGCCAGCGCCTCGAAGGAGCCGAGCGCGTCGGCGTCCGAGGACAACCCGCGCGGCGGCGAGGGCGAGAAGGCCACCATCGAGGGGTGGAAGGTCGTCATCAACCCCAAGTGGGGCACGGCCTTCGACGTGCCGGCCGAATGGGACGTCAAGTCCCCCGGTACGTACACCGCGTTCGAGGACAAGGAGAAGGGCGACGGCAGCCCGCTCATCACGATGTCCTCGCCGGCGTACCTGAAGGAGTCCTGGTGCTCCACGGACAGCGACAAGGACGGCACCAAGGAGGAGTCCGCGCTGGCGGTGGCGGGCACCAAGGGGCAGAGCGGCGCCAAGAGCCTGGAGCAGGCCGCCCGCAGTGACTCGGCGACGTGGGCCTGGGCCGGTTACACGGGACAGACCGACGCCGACCAGAAGAAGATCGAGATCGGCAAGGCCGAGGACTTCACCTCGTCCTCGGGGCTCAAGGGCAAGATCTCCACGAGCTACACGAAGGGCGCCGCCGGCAGCGGCAAGTGCGACACAGAGGGCAAGGCGACCACGTTCGCCTTCAAGAACTCCAACGACGACTTCGTGTCCTTCAGCTTCTACGGGGCCAAGGGCGTCAGCGACGAGGTCACGGACGAGACGATCAAGAAGATCGCCGGAACCGTGCGGCTGCACGGTGATCCTGAGGACTCCTGAGCCGTAGGCCGCACGGGCCGCAGCGGCGGGTACGGAGCCGGACGGGCAGCGGCCCGTCCGGCTCCGGCGCGTCGGCGCCCGGGCGCCGGGCTCGTACCGGTGTCCGCTAATCGGTTTGTCGAGAAAGGCGTCCGGGAGGGATAGTCGGCCGGTGACCACTGCCGCCGATCCCTCCAGACGCCTGCGCCGCCCCACCTGGGCCGGGCGGAACTACACCCTGCTGACCGCCGCCGCGGTCGTCACCAACCTGGGCAGCCAGGGCGCGCTGATCGCCGCGGCGTTCGCGGTGCTCGACACGGGCGGCGACGGCGGCGACGTCGGCCTGGTGGCGGCGGCACGCACCCTGCCGCTGGTGCTCTTCCTGCTCATCGGCGGCGCCGTCGCCGACCGGCTGCCGCGCCACCGCGTGATGGTCGCGGCCAACGCCCTCAACTTCCTCTCGCAGGGCGCCTTCGCGGCGCTGGTCCTCGCGGACCAGGCGCGGCTGTGGCACATGATGGTGCTCGCCGCGCTCGGCGGTACGGGGCAGGCGTTCTTCAGTCCGGCCGCCGAGGGCATGCTGATGTCGTCCGTCTCCGGGGAGCAGGCGAGCCGTGCCTTCGCCGTCTTCCGGATGGCGATGCAGGGGGCCGGGCTCGGCGGCGCGGCGCTCGGCGGCGCGCTGGTGGCCGCGTTCGGACCCGGCTGGGTGCTCGCCGTGGACGCGCTGGCCTTCGCGGTCGCCGGGGCGCTGCGCGCCTTCCTCGACGTGAGCCACATACCGTCGCGCACGGCGAGCGGCGGGCTGCTCGCCGATCTGCGCGAGGGCTGGCGCGAGGTCGTCGGACGGCCCTGGCTGTGGTCGATCGTGGCGCAGTTCTCCGTGGTGGTCGCGGTCGTCGGCGCCGCCGAGTCGGTCTACGGTCCGCTGGTCGCGCGCGACAGTCTCGGCGGGGCCGGGCCCTGGGGCCTCGCGCTCGGCGCGTTCGGCGCCGGAACCGTCGGCGGCGCCCTGCTGATGGTCCGCTGGAAGCCGCGCCGGCTGCTGCTCGCGGGCACCCTGTGCGTGTTCCCACTGGCCGCCCCGTCCGCCGCGCTCGCGGTGCCGCTGTCCGTGGGCGGGCTGTGCGTGGTGATGTTCCTCAGCGGCCTCGCGATCGAGGTGTTCGGGGTGTCGTGGATGACCGCCCTGCACCAGGAGATACCGGAGGAGAAGCTCTCCCGGGTCTCCGCCTACGACTGGTTCGGCTCGATCGCCATGGTCCCGCTCGCCACGGCCCTCGCGGGCCCGGCGGAACAGGCCGTCGGACGCACGGCCGCCCTGTGGGGCTGCGCGGTCCTGGTCGTCGTGGTGACGGCAGCGGTCCTGCTCGTACCGGACGTACGGAACCTGACACGACGGACGGGTTCGGTGGTACGCACGGGGCCGGAGACACCGGCCGGCTCGACGGCACCGGCCGGCTCGACGGCACCGGTCGACTCGGCGGCGCCAATCGGGTCGGCTGCGCCGGTCGTGTCCGCGCCGGTGGCGCCGGGGACGGCGGTCGGTCCCGGGCAGCCGTGACCGGGGCGGCCTCGACCAGGGCCGTCTTCACCTGGTCAGCCGCGATCGGGGCCGTCTCGACCAGATCAGCCTCGGCCAAGGCGACTGCGACTGGGACGGCCGAGGAGCCGGTCCGGTCGGCGACGCCGGTCCGGTCGGCGGCCGTGGCGCCCGGGACGGCGGTCGGTCCCGGCGGGCCGTAACCGGGGCAGCCTCAACGAGGGCGGCCACGACCAGGGCGACGGCGACTGGGGCGGCCGAGGAGCCGGTCCGGTCGGCGGCGGTGGCGCCGGGGACGGCGGTCGGTCCCGGGCAGCCGTGACCGGGGCGGCCTCGACCAGGGTCGTCTTTACCTGGTCAGCCGCGATCGGGGCCGTCTCGACCAGATCAGCCTCGGCCAAGGCGGCTGCGACTGGGACGGCCGAGGAGCCGGTCCGGTCGGCGACGCCGGTCGGATCGGCGGCGGTGGCGCCCGGGACGGCGGTCGGTCCCGATCCGGTCGTCGGCGGGGCGGTCCCGACCGGATCGGCCGCGGGCGGGTCAGCCGATGCCGAAGGCTCCGTCCGGCGGCTTGGGTGAGGGGACCGCGTTCTCGTCCTGTACGGGTTCGGCGGCGCCGGTGAACTCCCGCAGCGCCGAACCGTCCATCACGCGCGCGGGGAAGGCGTCGGCGGCGGTACGGCGGGCCAGGACCGCCGTGTCGAACAGCCGGTGCGACGCCACGAGCACCGTGTTGCCGAAGCGCCGGCCGCGCAGCACGGCCGGTTCGGCGATGAGGGCCAGCTCCTCGAAGACGGTCGCGAACGTGGCGAGCTGGGAGCGGAGGAAGTCGAAGGGCGAGGCGTCCGCGAGGTTCGCCAGGTAGACGCCGCCAGGGCGCAGAACCCGCTCGGCGGCGCGCGCGTAGGCCGTGGACGTCAGGTGCGCGGGGACGCGCGAGCCGCCGAAGACGTCCGCTATCAGGACGTCCGCCGAGCCCGCGGGCGCCGCCTCCAGCCAGGCCCTGGCGTCCGCGCCGTGCAGCGTGATTCCCGCCTCGTCGGGCACGGGCAGCTTCTCGACGACGAGGGACAGCAGGGCGCGGTCCGCCTCGACCACGTCCTGGCGCGAACCCGGCCTGGTCGCGGCGAGGTAGCGCGGCAGGGTGAGCGCCCCGCCGCCGAGATGCAGCGCGTCCAGGGCGCTGCCCGGTGCCGCGACCGTGTCCAGCACGTGCCCGAGCCGACGCGCGTACTCGAACTCCAGGTGCGTCGGCGCGTCCAGGTCGACGTACGACTGAGGCGCGCCGTCGACGGTCAGCAGCCAGGCCCGCTCGCGGTCCACGTCCGGCATCAGCTTGGCGGTCCCGTGATCCACGTCCCGTGTCACGGGTATCGGCTCGTCCACGGTCCCATTGTGCCGCCCTGGCACCCCGGTACGCCCCGTCCGCGGTCCTGTTGTGCCGCCCCGGCACCCCGACACGCCCCGTCCGCGGTCCTGTTGTGCCGCCCCGGCACCCCGGCACGCCCCGGTCGGTGCGGGTGCGAGCGGGCGCCCGCCCCTCGGAGGCGGGCGCCCCCGGAGGCGGGCGCCCCTCGTCGGTCAGCCGACCGCGGTCACCGTGCCCGCGCCGACCGTCCGGCCGCCCTCGCGGATCGCAAAGCCGAGGCCGGGCTCCAGCGGGACCTCGCGCCCGAGCTCGACCGTCATCGTGACCGTGTCGCCGGGCCTGGCCACCGCCGTCTCGCCGAGGTCGATGTCGCCGACCACGTCCGCGGTACGGATGTAGAACTGCGGCCGGTAACCGGTGGCGACCGGGGTGGTCCGGCCGCCCTCGCGGGCCGACAGGACGTACACCCGCGCCGAGAAACGCCGGCTCGGCACGACGCTGCCGGGCGCCGCGACGATGTGGCCGCGGCGCACCGCGTCGCGCGGCACCCCGCGCAGCAGCAGCGCCACGTTGTCCCCGGCCTGCGCCTCGTCCATGGGCTTGCCGAAGGTCTCCAGGCCGGTGACCACGGTGTCCACGGAGGCGCCGAGCACTTCGACACGGTCACCCGTCTTGATGGTGCCGCGCTCGACGGCACCGGTGACGACGGTGCCGCGCCCGGTGATGGTGAGCACGTTCTCGACCGGTAGCAGGAACGGCGCGTCGAGATAGCGCTCGGGCATCGGCACGTACGTGTCCACGGCGTCCAGCAGCGCGTCGATCGCCGCGGTCCAGCGGGGGTCGCCCTCCAGCGCCCTGAGCCCGGAGACCCGTACGACCGGTACGGACTCGCCGCCGTAGCCGTGCGCGGTGAGCAGTTCACGGACCTCCAGTTCGACCAGGTCGGTCAGCTCCTCGTCACCGGCGTCGGCCTTGTTCAGGGCGACGACGATGTGGTCGACGCCCACCTGCCGGGCGAGCAGCACGTGTTCGGCGGTCTGCGGCATGATCCCGTCGAGCGCGGAGACGACGAGGATCGCCCCGTCGAGCTGCGCGGCGCCGGTGACCATGTTCTTGACGTAGTCGGCGTGGCCCGGCATGTCCACGTGCGCGTAGTGCCGGGTGTCGGTCTCGTACTCGACGTGCGCGATGTTGATGGTGATGCCGCGCGCGGCCTCCTCCGGCGCCCGGTCGATGCGGTCGAACGGGACGAAGGTGCCGGCGCCGCGCTCGGCGAGGACCTTGGTGATGGCGGCGGTCAGGGTGGTCTTGCCGTGGTCGACATGACCCATCGTGCCGATGTTGAGGTGCGGTTTGGTGCGCACGTAAGCCGTCTTGGGCATGGCTGTACCTCGAAGCCTCTTCAGTGTCAGTGGGACTGAGTGATGGCCCCGGCGGTTGTGAGGTGCGGCCGGGACGGGGACCCCGAGGTTTCGCCGACCCTCCCCCTGCGGGGTCCGCCGGACAATCCGGGAAGGGTCAGCTTCGGGCGCCGTCGACGGCTGCCAGGAAGACCGGGACGGCAGCCTTCGGCGCATCCGCGACTGCGGATGCTGCGAGGACGAAGGCGTGCCGGAACATGAGGCGATCATCGCCGACGCGTCTGCGCACGTCGAATGGTTTTCCGCGGAAGGGAGCGGAAGGGAAACGGGAGTTGCGGGCGGGGGCGGTGAGGTGGAAATGGGGTGCGGTGGGCGTCAGGAGAAGGTGTTCGGGACCTTGTGCACGGCAGGACGGACGGAGGGGCAGGTCGACGGTGTCCCGCCACGCCGGCACGGCGGTTCCGGCACCTGACGTTCCGCAAGCTGTGACGCCCGTGAGACGCACCATACGGCGATCACACACATTTGTCGGTTAGTGTCACCGGATGCTCGATGCCACCACCCGCTCTGGGGGCACCGCCACGGCCTCTCCCCCGGCCACCGCCACGGGACTCGTCCCCACCGCGGACCTCTTCGGCAAGGAACACCCCTCCGGCACGACGGAGCACGTCCCCGCTCCGCTCGCCCGGACCGCACCGAGAGGTCTGACCGCCCGCTTCACGAGAGTGCTGCTCTCCCCCTGGTCACGCCTGTCCCTGCTGCTCGCGCTGCTCGCCGCCGCCGCGTGCTGCGTGCTGCTCTTCGAACCGCAGCGGCTGCTGGCCGGCGGCTGGCCGCCGCAGCTCGGCGGCGCCGCCGCTGCCGTCGTCTTCGCGGTGGCGTACGGGCTGTGCACCGTCGCGTTCGTGCCCCGGCCGCTGCTCAATCTCGCGGCCGGTGCTCTCTTCGGCTCCCAGCTCGGGACCGGAGCGGCGATCGCCGGCACCGTGCTCGGCGCGGGCGTGGCCTTCGGGCTCGGCCGGGTGCTCGGGCAGGACGCGCTGCGCCCGCTGCTGCGCGGCCGCTGGCTCAAGGCGGCGGACGGGCAGCTCAGCCGCCACGGGTTCCGGTCGATGATGGTGGCCAGGCTCTTCCCGGGGGTGCCGTTCTGGGCCGCCAACTACTGCGCCGCCGTGTCCCGGATGGGCTGGCTGCCCTTCCTCCTCGCGACGGCCCTGGGCTCCGTCCCGAACACCGCCGCGTACGTCGTCGCGGGCGCCCGCGCGTCGACGCCGACGTCCCCCGCGTTCCTGATCGCGATGGGCTTCATCGCCGTACCGGGGCTGGTCGCGGCGGTCGTCGCCTGGCGCAAGCGGCATCATCTTCGGCGGGGGTGACGGCGAGGCGACGACGGGGGTGACGGCCGGGAGCCTTCGTCCGGGAGCATGCCCGGCAACTCCCTCAGACCGTCTCCAGCACCATCGCGTTCGCCAGGCCGCCCGCCTCGCACATCGTCTGGAGCGCCCAGCGCGCTCCCCGTGCCCGCATGGCGTGCACGAGGGTGGTCGTCAGCCGGGTGCCGCTCGCGCCGAGCGGGTGGCCGATGGCGAGCGCACCCCCGTGCACGTTGAGCCGGTCCGGGTCGGCGCCCGTCTCCTGGAGCCAGGCCAGGACGACGCTCGCGAACGCCTCGTTGACCTCGAAGAGGTCGATGTCGCCGATGCCGAGGCCCGCCCTGCGGAGCACCTTCTCGGTGGCGGGGACGACGCCGGTGAGCATCAGCAGCGGATCGGAGCCGGTGACGGCGAAGCTGTGCAGCCGCGCGAGCGGCCTGAGGCCCAGGCGGGCCGCCGTCCCGCTCGACGTGATGAGCACCGCTGACGCGCCGTCGTTGATCGGGCTCGCGTTGCCCGCGGTGACGTTCCACTCGATCTGCGGGAAGCGCTCGGCGAAGGCCGGGTCGTAGTAAGCGGGCTTGAGTCCCGCCAGTGTTCCGGTCGTGCTGCCCGGCCGTACGCTCTCGTCGCGGCGCAGGTCCTCCAGGGGCGCGGTCTCGGCGTCGAACAGGCCCTGATCCCAGGCCGTGGCCGCCTTCTGGTGGGAGGTCACGGCGAATTCGTCCATCCGCGCGCGCGAGAGCGACCACTTGGCGGCGATCAGCTCGGCGCTGATGCCCTGCGGGACCAGGCCCTCGGGGTAGCGTGCGGCGATCCCGGGTCCGAAGGGGTCGGTGCCCGGCGGGACGTTGGACCCCATCGGGACCCGGCTCATCGACTCCACGCCACAGGCCACGACCAGGTCGTACGCGCCGGAGAGCACACCCTGGGCGGCGAAGTGGACGGCCTGCTGCGAGGAGCCGCACTGACGGTCCACCGTGGTCGCGGGCACCGTCTCGGGCAGGCCCGCCGACAGCGCGGCGTAGCGGGTGGTGTTCATGGCCTGCTCGCCGATCTGGCCGACGGTGCCGCCGATGACGTCGTCGATCAGCTCCGGGTCGACGCCGGAGCGCTCGACGAGGGTGCGCAGGGTGTGCGCGAGGAGTTCCACTGGGTGGACGTGGGCCAGGGCGCCGTTCGGCTTGCCCTTGCCTATCGGGGTGCGTACGGCTTCGACGATCACGGCGTCACGCATGAAGCATCCCTCAGTTCGTTTTTCAAACTCGCTAAGTGACTCCACGGTAGCCGAGTGGGTTGGAATAGCCAACCCACCCTCTAGACTGGCTTCATGAAGGACGCCCGACCCTGTTCCATCGCCGACACCCTCGCCCTCGTCGGCGAGAAGTACTCCCTGCTCGTCCTGCGCGAGGTGTCCCTGGGCGCCCGGCGCTTCGACCAGATGGTGCGCAACATCGGGGCCCCTCGCGATGTCCTGACCACCCGTCTCAGACGGCTCGTGGACGCGGGGCTGCTGGAGAGGACCGAGTACAGCGACCGGCCCAAGCGCTACGAGTACCGGCCCACCGAGGCCGGTCTCGAGCTGGAGTCCGTACTGCTCACGCTCATGGCGTGGGGCGACCGCCACCTCCAGAAGGGCGGGTACCGGCCCATGGTCCTGGAGCACGCCTGCGGCCACGAACTGGTTCCGCAGGTGGTGTGCCGCGAGTGCGGCGACGAGGTCAGGCACGACGACCTGACGTCCCACCCGCAGGCCCCGGGGTGGACGGTCACGGGGCCTGCGGGGGCGTGAAACGCCCTGCTACGCACTGGGGACATCGGACATCCCGGGAACGCCCTGGGGTCCGGCGGGCCGAGTGCGGCCCCGGGGATCAGAAAAGAGTGTCCTGGTAGACGTCCAGCCGGCCGCACATGCCGAACTTCCCGCGCGCGGAGGGCTGTTCGGCTCGTACGACGGCCTCGGCGAGGTGCGACGTGTCGGCCCGTTCCAGACGCTCCAGCTGGTCGGCGGTGGCCGCCGCCGCGGCCTGCGCGCCGCGGTGCCAGCGCTCGCGCCACTCGGCGAGCCTCGGGCGCACCAGTTCCGCGGCGGCCCGGTGGAACGCGGCCAGGGGCTCCGGGCCGTCCGCCGCGCGCAGCGCCCGGTAGCCCTCCAGGGCCAGGTCGCGCCGGGCCCGGGCGATCCGTTCCTGCTCCTCCCTCGGTGCGTCGGCGGGGATCGCTGTCGCGGCGGCGTACGTCTCCGGGTCCGTGAGGTGTTCCGGTGGCAGGGTCAGTACGGCGTCCCCCGCCTCCGGCAGGCCGTTGTTCTGCATGAGGACCGTGATGCGCAGGTCGTCCTCGTTGACCAGCCGGTGGATCGTGCCCGGCGTGAACCACGCGACCGTCCCGGGCGCCAGCGGGGTGACCTCGTACCCGGATGTCGTCAGTGTCTGCACCGCGCCGCGGCCCACGGTGACCACGTACGCCTCCGAGCAGGTCAGATGCATGTGGGGCGTGCCGCCGCACACGCCGTCCGCGGCCGGCCAGTCGTAGACGGACAGGTGCGAGACGGCCACGGCGCCCGGGAGGCCGGTGAAACCGGCGGAGCTCACCAAGGGTGCTCCTCCAGGTACTTGGCGATCTCCTCGCGTTCCCACGCGCCGTCGGCCACGACCACCCGGTAGCGGCGGGTGAGCGTGTCCCCGGGGAGCAGTTCCAGTTCGTCGAAGAACGCCAGGGACGGGGCTACCGCCGCGAAGGGCTCGTTGCGTACGAACCAGTGGGCGGGGTGATTCCCGCGGCTGCCCGTGTGGTCGTTCTCGGGGGCGTGCTCGAAGACCAGGGTCGCGTGGCCGTCGGCTCCGTCGTGCTCTCCGCTGTACGCCAGCCACGGTGCCTGCTGTCCCATCAGGCCCGGGCCCTCGGCGTCGGGGTCCGGCCCGAGGACGCGGCCTTCCCTGAAGGCCCGCGGGCCCCGCCAGAAGAGGCCGGTGTAGCCCGCCAGTCCGCGGCCCGCCGTGGTCGGGCTGCCGAAGCGGAGCGGCTCGTCCCGCCTGTTGGTGACGGCGCTCGTCCAGGTCAGCGCCCAGGAGCCGGCCTCCGGGTCCACGTCGTGCACCTCTATGCGGCGCTCCTCCTCGGCCCACAGTTCGCCCGTGTACGGGTGCCAGGTGAGGCGTTCGGCCAGCACCGCGCGGGTGCCGGTGCCCTCCGTGGTGATCTCGTCGAAGGCCACGTGTGCCATTGAGCCCACGCGTTCCGGTAGTTCCAGATATCCCTTTCCGTGGATGTATGTGTTGCCGCCCCACAGGTTCTGGCCCGAGAGGTGCGACGCCGTCATCTGGAGGCCCTTGTGCCAGCGGTGGTCGTTCGGCCGGTAGTCGGTGACGATCGCGTTCGCCAGGGTCCGGACGGGGTGCAGGTACGGCTTCGGCGCCTCCCACGCCGCCTCCGGCCGGTACACGTAGCTGAACAGGTCCACGCCCGTGGTCGGGTCCGTGATGGTTACGTGGTCGCCGTGGGCGTGGGTGATGCGGAGGTCGTTCTCGGGGGGCTTGGGGGGCTTGAGGTTGGAGTTGGGGTCGGGCTTGGGGTTGGGGTTGGGGTCGGGGTTGGGGTTGCGGTCGGGGTCGGGGTTGGGGTCGGGGTTGGGGTCGGGCTTGGGATTGGGGTCGGAGTCGGGGTCGGGGTCGGGGTTGGTCATTTCGTGCTCCCTGCTGTCGCCTCCGTCGGTGCCCAGCCCGGGGCGCCTCCGTGCAGCGCCGTGTAGTACGGGTCGCCCGGGACTATCTCGCCGGACCGTACGGTCGTGTCGGTGAACGCCGACTTGTACAGCGCGGAGATCAGTTCCAGGCTGGTGCGGCCGTCGGCGCCGCTGCTGCGGGGGCGCCGGCCGCTGCGCATACTGGCGATCAGTTGCCGCAGCTGGGCCACGTGCGAACTGGGCACGTCCGTGCCGAACTCCCGCCATGCGGTCACGTCCGCCTCCGGCGTGCCGGGGGCCGGCGTGATGCGCCAGTTGCCGTTGCTGTGTCCGTAGAGGTGGGTGAGTTCGACGGTGGCGCGCTCGCAGTCGACCCTGATGCGGCTCACCTCGTCCGGGCTGAGGACGCTGTTCACGACGGTCGCGAGGGCGCCGCTCCCGAAGCGGACCAGGGCGGTCGAGACGTCCTCCGTCTCCACGTCGTGGACCAGGCGGCCGGCCATGGCGCGCACCTCGCTCCACGGTCCGAGGAGGTCCAGGAGCAGGTCCATCTGGTGGATACCGTGGCCCATGGCGGGGCCGCCGCCCTCGGTCTGCCAGCGTCCGCGCCAGGGCACGGCGTAGTAGGCGGCGTTGCGGTACCAGGTGGTCTGGCAGTGCGCCACGAGGGGGCGGCCCATGGCCTGCTGGGCGAGGAGGCGTCGGACGTGTTCCGCGCCGGAGCCGAAGCGGTGCTGGAAGACGATGGACGCGTACGGGCCGTTGCCCGTCGTGCCCTCCTCGGCCGCCACGGCGTCGTAGTCGGCGAGCGTGGGGACCGGGGGTTTCTCACACCAGACCCAGGCGCCGGACCGTAGCGCGGCGATCGACTGCTCGCGGTGGAGGGTCGGCGGGGTGCAGATGCAGACCAGGTCCGGATGCTGTTCCTGGAGCATTCGGTCGAGGTCGGTGTAGGCGTGCGGGATGCCGCCGTCCGCGCAGAACGCCTCCACCGAGGCGGCGTCTATGTCGACCGCGGCGACGATCTCCGTCTCGCCCTCCGCGGTCAGTTCGTGCAGGGCGGGGAGGTGGCTGCCGCGGGCGATGCCGCCTGTGCCTATGACGGCTGCCCTGATGCGGCGGTCCTTGAAGGGGGACGGGGAGGGGGACGGGGAGGGGGACGGGGAGGGGATCGGGGAGGGGTCCGGGGAGGGGATCGGGGAGGGGGGAGTTGTTTGCGAGGGGATTCCGGGGGCGTTGCTGGGTGTGCGCATGGACGTTCAGCACTCCATCGGACGTGGCGTCAGACGTCGGGCGGCGCGTGCCGTGGGTAGCAAGCGCTTTCCTTCTGCGGCAACGTAAGCCGCGGGTCGGTGGTGGTCAACACCGCCGGGGGGCTCGTGGTGGTGCGCGTGCGTGCGTCGTGGTGCGCGTGCGTGCGTCGTGGTGCGCGTGCGTGCGTCGTGGTGCGCGTGCGTGCGTCGTGGTGCGCGTGCGTGCGTCGTGGGTCGGGGCCGCGCCGGTACATCCGCCCGTCGCTCCCGCGGTCGCTTCCGGGGTTCGGATGACCAACTTGGTGTGCGACCACGTGATCGACGGGCATTTGATGTACCGGCACGGCCCCTTCCGCGCGATCGCGGCTGCGGGTCGTGGACGGTTCGGTCACGGGCCCTTCCGGCCGGGGGCGGGTGCGGGTCGTGGGCGGTTCGGCCGCGGGCCCCTTTCGGCCGGGGGCGGGTGCGGGTCGTGGGCGGTTCGGCCACGGGCCCCTTTCGGCCGGGGGCGGGTGCGGGTCGTGGGCGGTTCGGTCACGGGCCCCTTTCGGCCGGGGGCGGGTGCGGGTCGTGGGCGGTTCGGCCGCGGGCCCCTTTCGGCCGGGGGCGGGTGCGGGTCGTGAGCCTCGATACCCGTTGCGTCTGTCCGCTGCGAAGCCCCTGTGGTCGGTCTGTCAGGAGGGGGCGCTACGCTGCCCCTCAACACCGTGATCACCGCGCCAGGCCCGGCGCCGCACCCGTCCCTTCCGACATCAGCACTTGGACCACCTAACTCCATGTCTTGGTTTGAATCCCTCGTCCTCGGACTCGTCCAGGGGCTGACCGAATTCCTTCCCATCTCGTCCAGCGCGCATCTGCGTCTGACCGCGGCGTTCGCCGGCTGGCACGACCCGGGAGCGGCCTTCACCGCGATCACTCAGATCGGCACGGAGGCCGCGGTGCTGATCTACTTCCGCAAGGACATCGCCCGGATCGTCTCGGCGTGGTTCCGGTCCCTGTTCAGCAAGGCGATGCGCGGTGATCACAATGCCCAGATGGGCTGGCTGGTCATCGTCGGCTCGATTCCGATCGGTCTGCTCGGCGTGACGCTCAAGGACCAGATCGAGGGGCCGTTCCGCGATCTGCGGCTGACCGCGACGATGCTGATCGTCATGGGCATCGTGCTCGGCGTGGCCGACCGGCTGGCGGCCCGCGACGAGACCGGCGGCAAGCACCGCGCCGCCACGCAGCGCAAGTCGCTCCAGGAACTGGGCGTCAAGGACGGCCTGGTCTTCGGCGTCTGCCAGGCCATGGCCCTGGTTCCCGGCGTCTCCCGGTCCGGCGCCACCATCAGCGGTGGTCTGCTCATGGGCTACACCCGCGAGGCCGCGGCCCGTTACTCCTTCCTCCTCGCCGTTCCCGCGGTGCTCGCCTCCGGCGTGTTCGAGTTGAAGGACGCGAGTGAGGGCGGCCATGTTTCGTGGGGCCCGACCATGTTCGCCACGGTTATCGCCTTTGTGGTGGGTTATGCCGTAATTGCGTGGTTTATGAAATTTATTACCACCAAGAGCTTTATGCCGTTTGTCTGGTATCGGATTGTTCTTGGGATTGTTCTTATCGTGCTGGTGGGCATGGGAGTGCTCAGTCCGCACGCGGGTGAGTCGGCGCAGTAAATCTCGGGGAGGCGCGGCAGCGGGGGGACCGCTGCCGCGCCTTTTTGTTTCAGACCGGGGTTGCCGGGGGCGTCGTGGTCGGCTTGGTCGGGTAGTGCGGGGGCCTTGCCAGGCCCAGGAACCAGCCCCAGCTCTTTCCCGCCCGCTGTTCCAGCAGGCGGAACAGTGCGTAGTAGACGGTGCCGAACGCACCCGTGAGCGCCGTCGTCAGTGTCGCGTCGTCGAGTGTGATGCCCAGCCTGGCCAGTTGCACCGCGGCGAATCCGACCAGGTACGGCACGAACGTGCGCCACAGTGACGCCAGCCAGTCGTAGAGGTTCATGTGCTCGGTCCCTTCCCGCGATCAGGCGACGACGGTGAAACCGTGCCGCTCGGCGAGCTTCTTCAGGGAGGCGGAACCCGGGATGCCGTCCGCGGCCGTGCCGGTGTATCCGCACTTCTTCTGCCACTTGGCGTACGCCGTGACCGTCGTCGTGCCGTAGTGGCCGTCGCTGTATGCCTTCGCGAGCAGGCCCTCGTCGACCAGGGCCGCTTCGACGGTCTTCACTCCGGAGTAGGTGACCGGCTGGCCCGATGCCTTCGGGTTCGCTCTGGCCGCGGCCACCAGCTTCGACAGGTCCACCGTCGGCTTGGTGGGCTTGGGCGGGGTCGGTGCGGGGTCGGTGCCGAGCCGGGTCGCCACGCGCGCGAGGACGTCGTCCCAGTCCATGCCGGGGCCGCGCGGGTCGATCTTGCCCGGCTGCCAGTCGAGGTGGCGGATCACCGACCGCGCGCCCCAGCCGTGGTGGCGGCAGAGCGCGGCGGACACCCGGACGATCGCTTCGATCTGCGCGGCCGGCCACGGGTCCTTGTTGTCGCCGAGGTTCTCGCACTCGAAGCCGTAGAAGCGGGCGTTGCCGTCGACGGTCGCCTCGTCGTCCGCCGGCGGCTTCTTCTCGGCGATGACCGCGGCCAGGACGTCCGGGTCGCCGAGGCCCGCGTGGTTCGCGCGGCCGTAACCGACGAGGTGCACCCGGCCGTCCTTGGCGATCATGCCGTGGCACAGCGGTCCGGGCAGGGAGCTGTACCCGTCTCTGACTATCTGCACCGTGTTCTCCGTGCCCTTGGTGACGGTGTGGTGGATCATCACGCCGTTGACCGGGCCCCAGGCGCCCTTGCTGTTGCGGTTGTGCGTCTCCCAGTTGCCGACCTCCACGACGGTGACGCCCTCGGCCCGGAGCAGCGCGGCGAACTTCGCGGCGGTGGGTGGTGTGGCCATGCTTGCCTTCTCTCTGTCGAACGGCGTCGGTGACGTTGACCGTGAATACGTAGTAAGCCAGCCGAAGCGTCACCGGGCCGTTCTTCCCACCGGCCGTGCGGGTGCGTCAGGCGGGCGGAGGCGGGAAGTCCAGGGCCCACGGCTCCGGGCTGATGCGCACGCCGTTGAGGACGTAGGCGATCGTCCGGTACCAGCCCGCCAGCACCAGGAACTCCAGGGTCTCGACCTCGGTCAGATGGGACCGCAGTCCGTCCCACGTCGGATCGGTGAGTGCGACGGTGTCGTGGAGTTCGTCCACGGCGCGCAGCAGGGCGGCCTGCCGGGGCGACCAGGCCGGGTCGTCGGGGGTGCCGCTCACCGTGAGGGCGATCAGGTCCGGTGTGAGGCCGGCGGCGTCGGCGTACGCGGCCATGTGGGCGCCCCATTCGTAGGCGCAGCCGCAGCGCACGGCGACCCGGGCGATCACGAGTTCCCGGTCCGCGTCGGTCAGCCGGCCGGAGGCCAGGAGACCGCCGCCCAAGGTCCGCATCTGCGTGGCCAGTTCGGGGTGCCGCTCCAGCACTCTGAACAGCATCAGCGGTTCGAGGGGGACACCGGGCGGCAGCCACTCGCGCAGCGTGCGTTCGGTCTCGGGGCGGTAGGGCGGCGCGACGCCGGCGATGCGTTGTTCCGTGCTCTTCACGGGTTCCATGGGCGCACTCTGACCGCCGGGGGGTCGCGGAGCAAGGAAGGGAAGTGACAAGTACGCCAGATCGGTGCTCACCCGGCCGTGACGGTGCGGGCGGCGATGAGGTGGCCTGATGTACGTCGTGTGGTGCCCCTCAACACATCCGCGCAAGATCCGCCGTGACCAACCACATACAACGTGGGTAGCCGTCTGGTAGCGGACTGTCAGTCCTTGCCCCTAGGCTTGCGCGCATGACCCATGACTCCACGACGTCTGGTTCTGTCCGTTCTGCGGCCGCGCTGAACGAACAGATTCGCGCGCTGTGGCTGAGGGCCGGCGGTTCCCTGTCCGCGCAGGAGCGGGCGGAGTACGAGTTGCTGGTTGTGGAATGGGCCGAGGCGATCCGCGGCGAGGTCATCGAGGCGGCCTGAGAGTTCGCGCCCCAGACACACCTGCCGCTGGGCTTCGCCCGCAGCGCCCACCGAGTTCCGCTCCAGCAGCCGTGCCGGGCCGTCGTCGGCTCTCGGCTTCAGCCTCCGTGCCGCGGTGTCACCTGCCGCCGGCCACCCGCAGTACCGTGCCGGTCGTGTACGAGGCCTCCGGCGACATCAACCACGCGATGGCCGCGGCGATTTCGTCGGCCTGTCCCGGGCGGCGGAGCGGGATCGTGGCCGCCGCGCGCTCGGCGCGGTCCGGGGCGCCCATCGCGGCGTGCATCTCGGTGTCGATCATGCCGGGGGCGACGGCGTTGACGCGCACGCCGTCCGGGCCCAGCTCCTTCGACAGGCCCACGGTGAGGGCGTCGACGGCGGCCTTCGTCGCCGCGTAGTGGACGAACTCGCCGGGGCTGCCCAGCGTGGCCGCCGCCGAGGACACGTTGACGATCACGCCTCCTCCCGCGGCGGTCATCGCCCGGGCCGCCCGGCGTGCGCACAGCAACGCCCCCAGCAGGTTCACGTCGACCACGCGCCGCAGGTCGGCGGGGTCCGCGTCGGCGAGCCTGCCCAGCGGGCCGGTCACCCCGGCGTTGTTCACCAGCCCTGTCACGGGGCCGAGTTGATCGGCCGCCATGTCGAAGAGCCGGTCCACGTCCGCTTCGTCGGCGGTGTCCGCGCGTACGGTGACGCAGCGCGCGCCCGCCGCCCGGACGGTGGCCGCCACCCGCTCGGCGGCCGCGTGGTCACTGACGTATCCGAGCACTATGTCGTGTCCGTCGGCCGCCAGGCGCGTGCAGGTCGCGGCGCCGATGCCCCGGCTGCCGCCGGTGACGACGGTGACGGGACGGGTCATGGCTGCCTCCCGGGCGCGCCGTCGGTCCGGGGCGGCGGCGTGTCCGCGTGCTGCTTCACCAGCTCGTACGACCTCAGCCGGTCGGCCAGCGCGTAGACGGGGGTCACCAGCATGAGTTCGTCCGCGCCGGTGCGGTCCACCAGGCCGGTCAGGCGCCGTACGACGGTCTCGGGCGAGCCGTGGGCCTGGTGGGAGCGGAAGAGGGCCAGCGCCCGCGTCTCCTCGGCGGTGAAGGGGTGGGCGGCGGCCTCGTCGGGGGTGGGGAAGGGGATGTCGCCGCGGCTCTTGAGGAGTCCCGCCTTGACGACGTCCATCGGCCCGGTGAGCCGGGCCGCCTCCTCGTCCGTCCCGGCGCACACGGTCTCCACGCAGAGCAGCACGCGGGGGCGTGCGCACCAGCGGGACGGGACGAAGTGCTCGCGGTAGTGGGTCAGGGCGGCGGCGGTGTTGTCGGGGCGGATGTGGTGGGCGAAGGCGATCGGCAGGCCCAGTTCCGCGGCGAGCGCGGCGCCCGCCGTACTGGACGACAGCAGCCACGGCTCCGGGAGCGGGTCGAGCGCGACCTCGTCGAGCAGGAGGCGCAGGGTCTGGGACACGTCGTCGCGGTACTCGTCGTCCGTCGTCGGTCCGGCGCCGCGCCGCAGGGCCCGTGCCGTCCGCTCGTCGAAGGTGCCCGGGCCGCGGCCGATGCCGAGATCGATCCGGCCCCCGTGCAGCGCGGCCAGCGTGCCGAACTGCTCCGCCAGCATGATCGGGGCGTGGTTCGGCGCGAGCACCCCGCCCGAGCCGAGCCGCAGGGACGAGGTCAGCGCGGCCGCGTGGGCGGTCAGCACGACCGGCGGGAACGCGCCGATGGCCGGGGAGTGGTGGTGCTCGGCGTACCAGAGCCGCAGGTAGCCGAGGGCTTCGAGGCGCTGGGCGAACGCGGTGGTGTCCCGCAGGGTGTCGGCCGCCGGAGCGCCCGACTGGACCATGGCCACTTCGAGCGCGCTGAGCGGTACCTCGATCATGCGGTCAGTATAGGAATCACCACGAAGGAGCTTTTGGCCCGGTGGCCTCGACAGCCGATGCCTGCACGCCTCTTGGCCCGGCGGGTCCCCCGGCCCAACACTGAGCCGATGACGCAGCGTGTGCAGCTCGCGACCGTGATGGACCGGCTCGCCGTGGACGAACTGATCACCGAGTACGCGGCGGCGGTGGACGACGCCGACTGGGAGGCGTACCAGGAGCTGTTCGCGCCGGACGGGCGCGCGGACTACCGCTCCGCGGGCGGGATCGAGGGGGATGCAGTGCAGACGGCCGGCTGGCTCGCCCGGAACATGCGGCTGTTCGCCATGCGGCAGCATCTGATCGTCAACCGGCGGGTCAGCTTCGGGCTTCTGGAACAGGACACCGGCGACACCGCGCGGGTGCGCGCCGACTATGTCAATCCGATGCGGTTCGCCGGGACCGACGGGGCGTCGACGGCACCGGACTTCGTGTGCGGCGGGCGGTACGCCTTCGCGCTGCTGCGCACGTACGACGGCTGGCGGGTGCGCGAGGTGGTCGTCCGGGAGAAGTGGCGCAACACGGCTCCCGGGCCTGCCGTCACCTGAGGGGCGTCCCGGCCGGCGGGCGGCTCGTCACCCGGCGGCGGACGGCGTCCGGCCCGCTTCGACGCCCTCTGTTTGAGATCACGAAGGGCGCGCACACTGAAGGGGGCACGCAGCAGGGAGGGAGACGCCGTATGCGGTTGGCCGGCGACTGGCTCGGCTCTCGGTGGTGGCGCGGCGGCGCGGCGGTCCTGGCCGGGGCGCTGCCCATGGTGACGTTCCCGGGGCTCTCCCTGTGGTGGTTCGCCTACGTCGCCCTGGTCCCGTGGATCCTGCTGATCCGCTCGGCGCCGACGGGCCGGCGCGCGGCGTACGACGGCTGGCTCGGAGGGCTCGGTTTCATGCTGGCCGTGCACCACTGGCTGCTGCCGAGCCTGCATGTGTTCACGGTCCTCATAGCGGCGCTGCTGGGTGCGCTGTGGGCGCCCTGGGGGATGCTCGTACGCCGTTTCCTGGGCGGTGCGCCCGCGCCGGGCCGGGTCGCCGCCGCACTGGTGGTGCTCCCCTCGGGCTGGCTGACGGTCGAACTCGTCCGGTCCTGGCAGGGTCTCGGCGGTCCCTGGGGGCTGCTCGGGTCGAGCCAGTGGCAGGTGGCGCCCGCGCTGCGGCTGGCCTCGGTGGGCGGGGTCTGGCTGCTCAGCTATCTGGTGGTGGCGCTCAACACGGCCGTCGCCGTGCTCGTGGCGGTGCGCGCCTCGCGGGTGCCGGCCGTGGCGGGTCTGCTGGCCACGGCCGCGGCGACCTCGGCGGCCTGGACATGGGCACCGCGTCCGCAGGAGTCAGGCGAGGCGGTGCGGATCGCCGTCGTGCAGCCCGGGATCGTCGACGGCACGGACAGCGGCGAGAAGCGGTTCGCCCGCGAGGAGGCCCTGACCCGGCGGCTGGCGGACCAGGAACAGGATCTCGATCTGATCGTCTGGGGCGAGAGCAGCGTCGGCTTCGACCTCTCCGACCGGCCCGACCTGGCGGACCGGATCGCCGCGCTGTCCCGGCTCACGGGCACCGACATCCTGGTGAACGTGGACGCCCGCCGCTCCGACCGGCCCGGCATATACAAGAGTTCCGTGCTCGTCGGCCCGCAGGGTCCCACGGGCGACCGCTACGACAAGATGCGGCTCGTGCCGTTCGGCGAGTACATCCCGGCGCGTTCGCTGCTCGGCTGGGTCACCTCCGTCGGCAGGGCGGCGGGCGAGGACCGCAGGCGCGGCAGCAAACAGGTGATCATGCGCGTGGGGGACGGGCCGCGCGTCGGGCCCATGGTCTGCTTCGAGTCCGCGTTCCCCGACATGAGCCGCCGGCTGGCGGCGGACGGCGCCCAGTTGCTGCTCGCGCAGTCGTCGACGTCGACGTTCCAGCACAGCTGGGCGCCCGAGCAGCACGCCTCGCTGGCCGCGCTGCGGGCCGCCGAGACCGGCCGCCCGATGGTGCACGCGACGCTCACCGGCGTCTCCGCGGTCTACGGTCCCGGGGGCGAGCGCATCGGCTCCTGGCTCGGCACGGACGCGAGCGCCACCGCCGTCTACGACGTGCCGCTGGCCACGGGCGTCACGCCCTACGTGCGGTTCGGCGACTGGCCGGTGCACGCCGCGCTGCTGATCCTGGCCGCGTACGGCGCCACCGGGGGCGTACGGGCGCTGCGGGTCAGGCGGACGGTTCCGTCACCGCGCGTACCACGCGCTCGCACAGCTCGTGAGTCTCCAGCGCGTCCCGGGCGCTGAGCACCTTTCCCGTGCGCACGGCGTCGAGGAAGGCGAGCACCGCCTGCTCGATGCCGCGCTGCCGGGCCACCGGCACCCAGTCCCCGCGGCGCCGCACGGTCGGCTGGCCCTTGTGGTCGATCACCTCGGCGAGGTTGAGCACCTGGCGCTTGGTGTCCTGCCCGGAGATCTCGAGGATCTCCTCGGCGGAACCGCTCAGCCGGTTCATCACGCCGAGCGCCGTAAAGCCGTCACCGGCGAGCTGGAGCACGACGTGGTGCAGCAGTCCGTCCTGGGCACGGGCCCGCACCGAGACGTCGTCGACCGGCCCCGGCACCAGGAAGCGCAGGGTGTCGACGACGTGGATGAAGTCGTCGAGGACCATGGTCCGCGGCAGCTCGGGCAGCCCCACCCGGTTCTTCTGCATCAGGATCAGCTCGCGCGGGTGCTCCAGGCACTGGGCGTAACCGGGCGCGAAGCGCCGGTTGAAGCCGACGGCGAGGCTGATGTCACGCCCCTCGGCGAGCCGCACCAGCCGCTCGGAGTCGGCGTACTCGTAGGCGAGCGGCTTGTCGACGTACGTCGGTATGCCCGCTTCCAGGAGCCGGGTGACGATCTCGGGGTGGGCGACGGTGGCCGCGTGCACGAACGCCGCGTCGAGGTCCTGTGCCAGCAGCTCCGACAGATCGGTGTGGCACTGCGCCGCCGGGAGACGAAGACTCTCCCCGAGCCGCGCCAGCGTGCCGGGGTTGCGGGTCATCAGGTGCAGCTCGATCCCCGGCTGCGTCGCCAGCACCGGCAGATACGCCTTGCGCGCGATGTCGCCGAGTCCGATGCAGCCGACCTTCACCAGGGTTCTCCTCATGTGTACGTGGACCGCGCACGCGGGCCCGGGCGGCCCCGTGTGCCGTGCGTGCGGGTCAGGGGGCGGGTACGCGGGAAGCATACGGCCGCCCGGCCGGCCGCCGGTCGGCGATGCCGTCGAGGCCGCGCAGGAACAGGCCGGGCGCGGTCACGGACAGGGCGGCGATCACGGTGTCGCGCACGGCGACGCCGACGGGGTGGCGCACCAGGGCGAGGCGGGCGGCCCGGACGGACCTGCGGACGACGACGGCGGAACGGGGCCCGCGCCCTGCCGAGTACGCGGCGAGGTCGCAGTCGCCCGCTGCGAACTGGCCCTGGAGGCGACGCGGCGCCCGGAACCGCGGACGTTCTTCGACGCGGCCGGCGCGCGCTTGCGTGATCCGCTCACGGCCCTGGTCACCGCGTCGGGGTCGGCGGATCCGGCCGGCACGTGCTGTCGCTCGTGGCCTGGTGCGACGGGCTGATGTATTCCTGCGTTACGGGTTCCTGCCACGCGTCCGTGCCGACCGCCGACGAACTGCGCCTGAGCTGTCGGGAGTTGCTGAACGGAATGCTCGGCGGCGCCGCCGACCGGCGCGAATCCGGTGCCGTCCGGAGCGAACCCGGTGCCGTCCGCCGGGCCGGGAAATGACCTGCCGGGCGCGGTCCGTTCGGTCAGGATGCCGAGCATGACGATCGAGCGCACCACACCCGCCACCGACACCGACGAGCGCAGCATGCTGGAGGGCTGGCTCGACTACCACCGCACGACCCTCGCGATGAAGTGCGAGGGCCTCGACGACGACCGGCTCAGAACCGCCGCCGTCGCGCCGTCCGACCTCACGCTCCTCGGCCTCGTACGGCACATGGCGGAGGTGGAACGCATCTGGTTCCGCAAGGTGCTGACGGGCGACGACGTCGGGCCGCTCTACTTCAGCGACGAGGACCCCGACGGGGAGTTCCGCCTCAGCGCCTCCGACACCTGGGCCGAGGCGCACGCCGCCTGGCAGGCCGAGATCGACGCCGCCCGGCACAACGCGGCCCGTTTCGCCCTGGACGACACCCACCTGGGGACGAGCCGGCTCACCACCCGCCCCATCAGCCTGCGCTGGATATACACCCACATGATCGAGGAGTACGCGCGCCACAACGGCCACGCCGACCTGATCAGGCAGTGCATCGACGGCACCACCGGCGAGTAGGGCCGCCGAGCCCAGGGGACCGATCAGCCCGCCGGACCCGCGTCACCCGTGTGGGGCATCGGCCCGCCGTCCGGTCCCGCGCGGGGGCGGGAACCAGCAGAGTGGCGCGGGTGCATCGGACTACGACCACCGCAGCGCTCCTGGTCACGGTGGCGGTCACGGCTCTCGGCGGCTGTACGACCGTCCAGCGGGCGCCCGCCCCGGGCCCGGCGCCCGCGCCGTACCGGCCGCCGGCGCCGCGTCCCGACGGCCGGACCTGGTCGCCCGCCGTGCAGCCGCCGGCCCGGGAGGCGCTGGAGCGTACCGGGCCCTCCCCGAAGCCCTCGCCGGAGACCGCCGTGCCGCGCCGGACGGCCCGGCCGGTCTCCGCTGTCCCGCCACCGCCGCCGGAGCCCCGGCCCGAACCGCCGGCTCCGCGACCGCACCGGGACCGGAACGGGCACCAGCACCCGCCCCCTGTCTCCCTTCCGCCGACGGCCCGTGAGCCGGGGCGGAACCCGGACGTCTGCGCGCTGGGGAGGAAGTACGGCGGCTGGAAGGCGGACAGCCCGGAGGCCGTCATCTGCGAGAACGCCTACGGCCGGTGACACGGCGGAACGGCCGGTGACACGGCGGAACGAGCGGCGCTACTGCCGACGGGATGTCCGACGGAACGAGCGGCGAGATGGCCGACGGGGCGACCGGTGAGGCGAACAGCGGGACGGCCGTCAGCCCACTCGGCGCCCCCGAGTGCAGCGCCCCTCACGCGACGCCCCCGCCCCGCCCCCTACGGCCGCTGCCGCGGCGGCCCCGGCGGCTCCCCGCCCGGCCGCTCCCCACCCGCAGGTCCCCCGCCCAGCGGCTCTGCGCCCGACGGTCCCCCACCCGCCGAGCCGTCCTCCTCCAGTCTCAGCTCCAGACGGTCGATGGCCGCCCGGACGCCGTCCCCGTAGGCGTCGTCCTCCAGGGCGTCGGACGCGTCCCGGGCCAGCCGCAAGTGGCTGCGCGCCGCCTCGGGGCGGCCCAGCTTGAGCTGGTCGGCGGCCAGATTGAGGTGCAGCGAGGGATAGAAGCCGCGCACCGCGAGCGAGGCGTGGTGCGCGGAGACCCGTCCGTCCGTCAGCTCCTCGGCCGCCGACAACGCCCGCAGGTCCCAGGCCAGTTCGTCCGCCGGGTCGTCCTGGGTGTCGGCCATGTAGTGCGCCAGCGTGCAGCGGTGGAGCGGGTCGCCGTCCTCGCCGATCTCCGCCCAGAGGTCCAGGAAGCGGTCCCGGGCCTCCTCGCGGTCACCGCCGTGATGCAACATGACGACCTGGCCGATCCGGGTCATCATGGCGTCCGGCGCCGCCTGCTCCTGCTGCTCCGCCACCGCGTCCTCCAAGTCCGGCCAGGGTGCCCGCCTGTCGCCACCGACGCTAACCGCAGGCACTGACAATCGCGGTCAGGCGGCTCCGTACGGCCCGGATCGGGAGACGGAGGCGGCGAGCGGCGGCGAGGTCCGTCAGCCCAGGTCCGGGATCCGCCAGTCGATCGGCTCGTGTCCCTGCTGGGCGATCGCCTCGTTGATCTGCGTGAAGGGGCGGGAGCCGAAGAACTTCTTCGCGGACAGCGGCGACGGGTGCGCGCCCTTCACCACGATGTGCCGGTCGGTGTCGATGAGCGGGAGCTTCTTCTGCGCGTAGTTCCCCCACAGGACGAAGACCGCCGGGTCGGGGCGGTCGGCCACCGCGCGGATCACCGCGTCGGTGAACTTCTCCCAGCCCTTGCCCTTGTGCGAGTTCGCCTCGCCGCCGCGCACCGTCAGCACCGCGTTGAGCAGCAGCACTCCCTGCTGGGCCCACGGCATCAGATAGCCGTTGTCCGGGATCGGGGTGCCCAGCTCCGCCTGCATCTCCTTGTAGATGTTGCGCAGGGAGGGCGGGGTGCGGACGCCGGGGCGGACGGAGAAGCACAGGCCGTGGCCCTGGCCCTCGCCGTGGTACGGGTCCTGGCCGAGGACGAGCACCTTCACGCTCTCGTACGGCGTCGCGTCCAGGGCGGCGAAGACCTCCTCGCGCGGAGGGTGGACGGGACCCTTGGCGCGCTCCTCCTCGACGAACTCGGTGAGCTCCTTGAAATAGGGCTGCTGCAGCTCGTCGCCCA
This sequence comes from Streptomyces sp. NPDC059785, assembly GCF_042732375.1. NCBI lineage: Bacteria > Bacillati > Actinomycetota > Actinomycetes > Kitasatosporales > Streptomycetaceae > Streptomyces > Streptomyces sp. NPDC059785. The sequence goes on along the minus strand of NZ_JBHWHV010000001.1, from coordinate 41,817 downwards.
GGACGCCGCGCCAGGACTCGGGCAGCATGGCGGTGTCGGTCACGTCAACTTCCTCCGATGTGCGGTCACTTCCGGGTCTCGGACCCGCACTCCAGAACCTACAGGCGACCACTGACAATCGGCTCCCGGTCCCGGCCCCGGCCGGACGGACGCCCGCCGGGCCCGGCCGCGCACGTCACCAGCTCGTCTTCCGGTACAGCTCCCACATGGTCATGATCGTCGACGGGTCGAGGGCGACCTCGCCGCCCGAGATGTCCTCGCTCGCCGCCACGTACTGCTTGCCCTGCCACAGGGGCAGCAGGCGCGCGTCGTCGACGAGGATCTGCTGGGCCTGTTCGAACTCCTCTTCCACGGCTCCCCGGTCGCTCTCGCGCCGGGACCGCGGCAGCAGCTCGCCGGTTATCTCGGGCACCGGATAGGGCGTGCCGAGCGCGTTCTGCGTGCCGACGAAGGGCGCGATGAAGTTGTCCGCGTCGGGGAAGTCGGGGAACCAGCCGCGCCCGAAGACCGGGTACTCGCCGTTGCGGTAGCCCGCTTCGTACGTCTTCCAGGGGCGGCCCTTTATGGTGACGTCGAAGAGCTTCGAGTCGTTGAGCTGGTCCCTGATCTCCTGGAACTCGGGGGTGGTCTCGGAGCCGTAGCGGTCGGTGGTGTACCAGAGGGTGAGCGGGACTCGCTTGGTGATGCCGGCCTCGGAGAGGATGGCGCGGGCCTTGGAGACGCTGGGGTCCCCGAAGTCGTCGAAGAAGGCCGTGGTGTGCCCGGCCAGTCCCTTGGGGACCATCGAGTACAGCGGGTCCACGGTGTCCTTGTAGACCTTGTGCGCGATGGCCGGACGGTCGATGAGCTGGGCGATCGCCCGGCGCACCGCGGCCTTGCGGGCCCACGGGTCCTTGGGGTTGAAGACCAGGTAGCTGATCTCGGTGCCCGCGCCCTCGACGAGCTGGAGCTCCTCCTCGGACTCGTCCCCCTGGAGGGCGACGATGTCGGAGGACGCGAGCCCCCGGAAGGTGACGTCGATCTTCTTGTCCCGCAGGGCGTCGACCATCTTGGGCGAGTCGGGGAAGTAGCGGATGGTGACCGCGTCGTTCTTGCGCTCGGCGAAGCCCTCGTAGCGCTTGTTCCCGACGAGCTCGGCCCGCTCGCCCTCCTCGTACGACGCGAGGGTGTAGGGGCCGGAGCCGACGGCCTTGCCGTCCTCGCGGAGCGCGTCGGCGGGGTAGTCGTCGGGGTCGACGATCGACAGGGCGGGTGTGGCGAGGACGAACGGGAAGGTGGCGTCCGGCTCGTCGAGGTGGAAGACGATCTCGCGCTCGCCGAGCACCTGGACCCGGTTCAGGCTGCCCAGCAGGCCCGCGGGGCCGCCGGAGACGTTGATGGCCCTGATGCGGTCGATGGAGTGTTTGACGGCGTTCGCGTCGAGCGGGTCGCCGTCGGAGAACTTCATGTCCGGGCGCAGCAGGCAGCGGTAGGTCTGGTTGGCGGAGTCGGTGAAGCCGCAGCTCTGGGCGGCGTCCGGCTGCGGCGTGGTGGCCCCGGAGGGGTAGCCGAGCAGGGTCTGGTAGATGTTGCGGAACAGCTCCCAGGACCCGTCCCAGGAGGCGGCCGGGTCCAGCGTGCTCGGGGCGCTGGTGGTGCCCACGACGATCGGTCCCGCGTCGTCGTCCTCGTCCGGCGAGAAGACCCCGCAGCCGGCCAGCAGGCATCCGGTCAGCAGGCATCCGGTCAGCAGGGATGTGGACGCGATCAGTACCGGTCTGCGCGGCCTGACGTTCGGCTTGAACACGCGCACGCTCCTCGATCCGCCGTACCAAGGGTCGGCAGACCATACCGCAGTGTCCGGCGGTCGAACGGGGGTTCTCGACAGGGCACTTGATCAGCGCGTTTGTGACTACGTTGTCATTCTGCTGTCATCCGGCCGGGCGCCCCGCGGGCTCCCGTTTCCCTGGGTAACAGGAGCCCGCGTCCACGTGCAGGTCAGACCGCTCAGGCGACGCCGGCGTTGAGGAAGATGCCGCCGTCGATGACGAGCGTCTGGCCGGTGACCCAGTCCGACTGCGCGGAGGTGAGGAAGGCGGCGGCGCCCCCGATGTCGGAGGGCACGCCGAGCCTGCCGAGCGGGTAGGCGGCGGCCGCCTCGGCCTCCCGGCCCTCGTACAGCGCCTGCGCGAACTTGGTCTTGACGACCGCGGGCGCAATGGCGTTGACCCGGACCCTGGGCGAGAACTCGTGCGCGAGCTGTACCGTCAGGTTGATCATGGCGGCCTTGCTGATGCCGTACGCGCCGATGAACGGCGAGGGGGCGAGGCCCGCGACGGAGGCGATGTTGACGATCGCGCCGCCGTGCTCGCTCTGCCACGCCTTCCAGGTGAGCTGGGCGAAGCCGAGGGCGGAGACGACGTTGGTCTCGAAGACCTTGCGGGCCACGTTCAGGTCCAGGTCGGCGATCGGCCCGAACACCGGGTTCGTACCGGCATTGTTGACCAGGAAGTCGACGCGGCCGAAGGCCTCCATGGTGCGCTCGACGGCGACGGCCTGGTGGGCCTCGTCGTGGGCCTTGCCCGCGACGCCGATGACCCGGTCGGAGCCGAGCCGGTCGACGGCCTCCTTGAGGGCGTCCTCGTTGCGGCCCGTGATGCACACGCGGTCGCCGCGGGCGACCAGCGCCTCCGCGACGCCGTAGCCGATGCCGCGGCTGGCGCCCGTGACGAGGGCGACCTTGCCGGAGAGCTCGGGGAGCTCCGCTGCGGATGAGGTGGTCATGTCCGTGTTCTCCAGTTCTCCGGGTCCGGCGGCCTTCAGTTGAGCGGTCCGCCGGCCACGTACATGACCTGGCCGGAGACAAAGCCGGCGGCCTCGCCCGTGAAGAAGGCGATCGCGTTGGCGATGTCGTCCGGCCTGCCGACGCGCTGCACGGGGATCTGGGTGGCGGCCGCGGCCTGGAACTCCTCGAAGCCCATGCCGACGCGCTCGGCGGTGGCTGCGGTCATGTCGGTGACGATGAAGCCGGGCGCCACGGCGTTGGCGGTCACGCCGAACTTGCCGAGCTCGATGGCGAGGGTCTTGGTGAAGCCCTGGAGACCGGCCTTGGCGGCGGAGTAGTTCACCTGGCCGCGGTTGCCGAGCGCGGAGGACGAGGACAGGTTGACGATCCGGCCGAACTTGGCGTCGACCATGTGCTTCTGGCAGGCCTTCGACATCAGGAAGGCGCCGCGCAGGTGCACGTTCATGACCGTGTCCCAGTCGGACGCGCTCATCTTGAAGAGCAGGTTGTCGCGGAGCACACCGGCGTTGTTCACCAGGATCGTCGGGGCACCGAGCTCCTCGGCGACGCGCGCGACCGCGGCCTCGACCTGCGCCTCGTCGGAGACGTCGCAGCCGACCGCGAGGGCCCGGCCGCCGGCGGCGGTGATCTTCTCGACGGTGTCCTTGCACGCGGCCTCGTCGAGGTCGAGCACGGCGACGGCGCGGCCCTCGGCGGCCAGTCGTACGGCGGTCGCCGCGCCGATACCGCGCGCGGCTCCGGTGACCACGGCTACCCGCTGCTCAGTGGTGGACATTGCTCGATCTCCTCGCCCTTGAGAAACGCCTAGGAAAACGCCCTGAGAGGCGCCTTGGGAAGCGCCTGCGGAACGCGTGTGCGGCTCACACGGTACGCCCATCCGGTGAGCGACCGCTTAGTACCCTTGGTGGACGTGACGCTAGAAGCCCTGGCACTCGGTGTCAACGGCGCACCGGGCGGGTGTGATCGATTACCTGACCAGCAGGTCGAGCAGCCGCTCCGCCTCGGCCCGCGGATCCGCGGTGAGCCCGGTGTGCACGGGGCCCGGCTGGACGACCGTGGAGCGCGGTGCGATCAGCCAGCGGAACCGCCGCCCGGCGTCGTCCCCGGCCGCCTGGCCCGCCGCCGCCCCGCCGGTGCAGACACCCTCGACGGCGCGCAGCGCGGCCCGTACGGCGTCCGCGTCGGCGGCCGGGTCGAGCGCCCGTAGCTTCTGCTCGTCCAGATGCGTGCGGGCCGCGACGAAGGACTGGGCGCGGCAGTACACCAGCACGCCCGCGTTGAAGCACTCGCCGCGTTCGACGCGGGGCACCACGCGCAGCAGCGCGTACTCAAAGACGTCCCGCTCGCTCACTCCGGTACCGCTCACTGTGTGACCTCGATGCGTTCGTGGATGACGGCGGCGCGGGCCAGCAGGGGCTCCGCGTAGGCGCGGCGCAGCGCGTCGGCCGAGTCGAAGCCGGGCTCGCCGGTCAGCCAGGCCTCGGGGATCCGCGCCGTGACCTCGGCCAGCAGGTCCTCGGTGACCAGCGGTGCCAGCTCGGCCGCCGCGGCGGCGACGTCCGGGCGGAACGGGGCGAGCGCGTGGTCCGAGGCGTCGTAGGGCCGGCCCGCCGATGCCCGTACGCCGGGCCAGTTGTGGTGCCAGATCATGGTGGCGCCGTGGTCGATGAGCCACAGTTCGCCGCGCCACATCAGCAGGTTGGGGTTGCGCCAGGACCGGTCGACGTTGTTCACCAGGGCGTCGAACCAGACGATCCGGCCCGCCTCCGCGGGGCTCACGCCGAAGGCGAGCGGGTCGAAGCCGAGGGCTCCGGAGAGGAAGTCCATCCCGAGGTTCGGGCCGCCGCTGGACTTGAGCAGTTCCTGCACCTCGGGGTCGGGTTCGCCGAGCCCGAGCACCGGGTCGAGGCCGATCGTCACCAGGCCCGGCACCCTGAGGCCCAGCCTGCGCGCCAGTTCACCGCAGACGACCTCCGCGACGAGCGTCTTGCGCCCCTGGCCCGCGCCGCTGAACTTCATGACGTACGTCCCCAGATCGTCGGCCTCGACGAGTCCCGGCAGCGAGCCGCCCTCACGCAGGGGCGTGATGTAGCGGGTCGCGGTGACTTCCTTGAGCATCGCCCCAGGCTACTGGGGTGGCGCGGGGGCCGGTGGCCGGGCCGGAACGCCGCCCGGCTGAACGGTGCGGGCCGCCGGACCGTACCCCTGGGCGGATCAGTCACGTCCGGTGAAGGGAACGCCAGCATGACCAGCGCATCGAGCGAAGCGATCGAGTCCCGTCCGTCCGCCGTGCCGGGGCCGGCCCGCCGTGCCGTCGTCGCGGCGGCCGGGGCGGCCGGCCTCGCCGTCGCGCTGGCCGCGTGCGGTTCGGACGACAAGGCGTCGGACTCCACCGGTACCCCGCCGGACGTCGCCGGGAGCAGCAGCCAGGACGGCGACGGCGGCTCCGGCGGGGGCGACAACGTGGCCGGGGGCGGCACGGCGCTGGCGAAGACCGCCGACATCCCCGAGGGCGGCGGCGCGGTCTTCGCCGACCAGGGGGTGGTGGTGACCCAGCCGACGGCGGGCACGTTCAAGGCGTTCTCGTCGAAGTGCACGCACGCGGGCTGCGCGGTCAAGGGCATCTCCGACGGAGTGATCAACTGTCCGTGCCACGGCAGCCAGTTCTCCGCCGAGGACGGCAGCGTCAAGAAGGGGCCCGCCACCAAGCCGCTGGCCGAGCGGAAGATCTCGGTGGACGGGGACTCCATCGTCCTGGCCTGAGCGGACTCCCCCGCCGCCCTCAGGCGCGCCGCGGCCCTTTCAGGCACGCCAGCACGTCGTCCGTGCTCGCGACGGTGGCGACCAGGGCGAGCGTGTTGCGGATCATCGCGGGGGTGTAGTCGGAGGGCACCCCCGCGATGGCGTCCGCCGGGACCACCACCTCGTAGCCGCGGTTCACGGCGTCGAACACGGCGTTGGGGACGGCCACGTTGGCGGAGACCCCGGTGACGACCAGCGTGCGGCAGCCCAGGTTGCGCAGCAGCGGGTCGACGTCGGTGCCCGCGAGCGGCGAGAGGCCGTGCAGCCGCCGTACGACGATGTCCTCGTCGGCGACCTCGATGGGCGGGGCCACCCGTACCGCGGTGGTGCCGGTGAGCTGGCGCACGGGCAGCCGTTCGGCCGCGCGGAACAGGCGGGCGTTGCGGTTGGCGCCGCGCCCGTCGGGCCGGCGTTCGGCGATCGCGTGGATGACCTGGACGCCGCTGCCGTGCGCGGCGGCGACGAGCCGGGCGATGTTCGTGAGCGCCCCCGACGAGCGCGCCTCCCTGGCGAGTTCGGGCAGGGCGCTGTCCGGGCCGACCACGCCCTGCTGGCACTCGACGGTGAGCAGTACGGTGGCCGCCGGTTCGAGCAGCGTGCGGAGCTCGTCGTACGAGGGCATGGCTCCTCCTGGTCGGCCGTTGCGCACGGGCGCGGGACGGCCCATGCTTTCCTGACGCAGCGTCAGAGACAAGGGGAGCGCATGGCCGTCACTCAGCGCCGGGGCCGCAGGATCATGATGACACCCGGTGAACTCGACGAGTTCCTGACCAGCCGGCGCACCTGCCGGGTCGCCACGGTCTCGGCGGACGGGGCCCCGCACGCCAGTCCCCTGTGGTTCCTGTGGGACGGCACCTCGCTGTGGCTGTACTCGCTCACGCGCAGCAGACGCTGGGCCGATCTGCGCCGCGACCCCCGCGTCGCCGTCGTGGTCGACGCGGGCGAGGAGTACGGGGAGCTGCGCGGCGCCGAGCTGACCGGCACCGTCGAGTTCGTCGGCGAATCGCCGCGCACGGGCGAGCCGTGCCCCGAACTCGACGCCGTGGAGCGGGAGTTCGCCCGCAAGAACTTCGGCGTGGACGAGCTGCCGCACGACGGCAGGCACGCGTGGCTCCGGATGACCCCTCAGGCGGTCGCGTCCTGGGACTTCCGCAAGCTCGCGTCGCTGTGACCCGTACCGTCGATCGCCGCTAGGACGCCTGGGACACGGCGCGTCCCGCCGTGCGCAGGGCCTCGACCGCCGCCCGGATCGACGGGCGGCGGTCGGCGTCCGCCCGCCAGACCACGAAGACGTGCCGCCGCACCCGCTGCTTCACGGGAACCGTGACGACGCCCGCGGGCATCGGATGGCGGCCGAGCAGGGGCGCGACGCACACGCCGAGACCGGCGGCGACCAGCGCGAGCTGGGTGTGGGTCTCGGCGGCCCGGTGCCCGATGCGCGGCTCCACGCCCATGGACCGCAGCGTGAACAGCAGCCACTCGTGGCAGAACTCGCCGACGCCCCAGGTGATCCACTCGTCGTCGGCGAACTCGGCGAGGTCCACCTCCGCACGGCCCGCCAGCGGGTGCCCGGCGGGCATCGCCACGTCGGCCGGGTCGTCCAGGACGGCGGCCTTGACCAGTCCGTCGGGCAGCGGCATCGGCTTGTTGTACCAGTCGAGCACCACGGCCAGATCGAGATCGCCGCGCAGCACCCCGGCCACCGCCGCCTCCGGCTCCAGTTCGCTGGAGTGCACGCGCAGTCCGGGGTGGCCGGCGCGCAGCGCGGCGAGCGCGGCGGGGAACAGTCCGCGCGCGGCGGTCGGGAACGCCGACAGGCGCAGCTCGCCCACCACCTGGCCGCGCTGCGCCTCCAGATCGGACTGGGCCAGCTCGACCTGGGACAGGATGCGCGCGGCGTGGTCGGCGAGCAGCCGCCCGGCGTCGGTGAGACGCACCCCGCGGCCGTTCTTGGCCAGCAGTTGCTGCCCGACCTCGCGCTCCAGCTTGGCCATCTGCTGGGAGACCGCGGACGTGGTGACGTGCAGTCCCCCGGCGGCTCCGCTCACCGAGCCGTGCCGGGCCAGGGCGTCGAGGGTGCGCAGGCGCTCCAGATTCAACATGTAAGCGATGCTACGAGGTATCGCTGCGAAAGTCTCGCTTGTGCTACGAGATCGTTCGGCCGCATCGTTACGTACATGACCACCGTGACCGGCGCGCCCACCGCCTCCGTCCCTTCGACCACCCCCGTCACTTCGGCTTCCGCTCCCGCCCCCTCCGCCGGCCCGGTCGCGCGGCGGCGGCCCGCCCTCGACTGGCGCGTCCGCTTCGGCGTCCTCTCGCTGATCTGGGGCTTCAGCTTCCTGCTCATCAAGGTCGGCACGGAGAGCTACGCGCCCTTCCAGGTGACGTTCGGACGGCTGCTGTTCGGCACCCTGGTGCTCGCCGCCGCGATGGCGGTGAAGCGGGAGCGGCTGCCGCGCGGGGCACGCGTCTGGGGTCATCTCACGGTCGCCGCGTTCCTGCTCAACGCGTTGCCGTTCTCGCTCTTCGCCTATTCGGAGCTGACCATTGCGTCCACGCTGGCGGGCATCTGCAACGCGACCTCGCCCCTGTGGGGCATGGCGCTGTCCCTGGTCGCCCTCTCCGAGGACCGGCCGTCCCGGGTCAGGGTCGCGGGCCTGGGCATCGGTTTCCTCGGGGTGCTCACGGTACTCGGCGCCTGGCAGGGCTTCAGCGGTCTGGACGCCACGGGCACCGCGATGGCGCTCGCGGCCTCGCTCAGCTACCCCGTCGGCTGGATCTACGTCCGCCGCACCCTGGCCGGGACCGGCCACTCGAACCTCTCCCTGACCGGCGCCCAGCTCCTGCTGGCCACGGTGCAACTCGCTTTCGTCACCCCGCTCTTCACAGCCCTGCCGACCCGCTTCCCGGTCGTCCCGCTGCTCGCGGTGGTGGCGCTGGGCGCCTTGGGCACCGGCTTCGCCGTGCTCCTCCAGTACGGCCTGGTCGTCGAGGTCGGTCCGACGACGGCCCAGATGGTCACGTACTTCATCCCGGTCATCGCCACCGCCGCCGGGGTCGCCGTCCTGGGCGAGTCGCTGACCTGGTCGACGCCGGTCGGCGCGGTCGTGGTCCTCGCGGGCGCGGCGCTGACCCGGGCCCGGCCGCGGCGCTGACGCGACCGCCGCCCTACACGTAACGCCGGTCGGCCGCGGTGCCGATGGCGGAGGCGACGGCCTCCGCCATCGGCTCGATGTCGTCCGGGGTGAAGGTGGAGACGGTGATACGGATGCCGGGCGGCGCGCTCATCCGGAAGCGGGCCCCGGGCGCGACCGCCCACCCGGCGTGCAGCAGCCGGGCGACCGCTCCCGTCTCGTCCGGCACCGGCACCCACACGTTCATGCCGCTGCGGCCGTGCGCCACGACGCCCCGCTCGGCGAGGGCGTCGATCAGCGCCTGTCTGCGCCCGCCGTACGCCCGCGCGACGGCCCGCGCGTCCACCGCGCCGCCGGCCCACAGCCGGGCCACCGCCCGCTGGAACAGCAGGCTCACCCAGCCGGGTCCGAGCCGCTGCCGCCCACGCACCCGGTCGGCCGTGACCTCGTCCCCGGTCAGCACGGCCAGCCGCAGGTCGGGGCCGTACGCCTTGGCGGTGGACCGCACCAGCGCCCAGTGCCGGGTCACCCCGGCCAGCGGATGCAGCGGCAGGTCGACGATGCGGTGACCGTGGTCGTCCTCGATGAGCAGCGTCCCGGGGTGCTCGCGCAGCACGGAACGCAGGGCACGCGCGCGTGGAGCGGTCACCGCGGCACCGGTCGGGTTCTGCGCCCGGTCCGTGACGACCAGGGCGCGCGCCCCGCCGGCCAGCGCCTTGCGTACGTCGTCGGGCAGCGGGCCCTCGTCGTCGACGCCCACCGGGACGGTGCGCAGCCCGAGCGCGGGCACCAGGTCGAGGAGGCTGCCCCAGCCGGGGTCCTCGACGGCGACGGCGTCCCCGGGCTTGAGGTGGACGGCCAGGACGCGCTCGATGGCGTCGAGCGATCCCGAGGTGACGACGACCGGCCCGTCCGGCACCCCGTCGGCGTCCAGGCCGGCCCGCGCGAGCCGCGCCAGTTCGGGGTCCACCGCGTCGTCCCCGTAGAGCACGGGGTGGCGGTCCGCCTGCTCGGCCGCCGCGGCGAACACCTCGGCGAGGCCGGGGAGCAGGGCCGGGTCGGGGTTGCCGTCCGCCACGTTGCGCACGCCGGGCGGCACCCGGACGCCGAGGTACTCCCGCCCCGTGGTGGCGGGTTTGGCGCGGACGCGGCTGCCGCGGCGTCCGGCGGTCTCGATCACCCCGCGCTCGCGCAGGGTGCGGTAGGCCGCCGCCACCGTGTTCGCGTTCACCCCGAGGTCGAGCGCCAACTCCCGCATCGGGGGCAGCAATTGGCCCGGCGCCAGCTCTCCGGAGCCCACGGCGTGCTCCACGCTCGCGGCGATCTCGGCTGCGCGACGACCGGCGATCCGATACTCTCCTAGCACAAAGTTGATTATGCACTAGTGCAATGGAGAGCGCAATGCCGGAGACGAGCACGCAGCCAGGAACACCGCGGACCGCCGCCCCTGCCGCTGCCTCCACCTCTGCCGCCGACCACGCCACCGCCTACACCCCGACCGACCGCACCGTCCCGACCCGCTCCCGCGACCGGGCCGCGTACGACCACGAGACGGTGCACGCGATACTCGACGAGGGGTACGTCTGCCATCTCGGCTTCGTCCGCGACGGCGCCCCCGTCGTCCTGCCCACCCTCTACGCGCGCGTGGGACAGCGTCTTTACGTGCACGGCTCGACCGGCTCGCGTCCGCTGCGGACGGCCGGGCAGAGCGACCCCGGGCTGCCCGTCTGCCTGACCGTGACCCACGTCGACGGCCTGGTCCTGGCCCGGTCCGCCTTCCACCACTCGATCAACTACCGCTCCGTGGTGGTCCACGGCACCGCCCGGCAGGTGACCGGCACCGAGGAGAAGCGGACGGCCCTCGACGCGCTGGTCGACCACGTCGTACCGGGCCGTTCCCGGGACTCGCGCCCGGCCAGCGACAAGGAGCTGGCCGCGACCGCCGTGCTCCGCCTCGACCTCGACGAGGTCTCCGCGAAGCTGCGCACCGGCGGCCCGAACGACGAGCCCGAGGACCTCACGCTGCCCCACTGGACCGGTGTGCTTCCCCTGGCGAAGGGGTACGGCGTCCCGGTTCCGGCGGACGACCTGGCCTCCGGCATCGGCCTGCCGGACTATCTGGCGACGGCGGTGACGGCTACGAGGACAGCGCCGACGACGGCTCAGGGCTGAGGCGTACGGCGGGCGCGGGCCGAGACCCCGCACCCGCCGCCCCTCCCCTTTTTTCGGCGCGCCCGTCTCAGACGAGCGCCGGCGCCTCCCGCACCGGCCGCGCGGCGGCCCCGGCGGCCCGTGCCTCCGCCACCGCGAGACCCCCGACCGATCCCAGCATCAGCAGCGTGCCGAGGCAGGTCGCGGCCGTCAGGTGCTCACCGAGCAGCACGACGGCGAGCACCGCGGCGCTGACCGGTTCGAGCAGCATGATCACGGAGACCGTGGCCGAGCGGACCGCGGCCGCGCCCGCGAAGTACAGGGCGTAGGCGAGCGCCGTGGGGATCGCGGCGATGTACGCCAGCAGGACGAGGGTGTGCGCGGGCCGGTCCGCGTGCGGGACCAGCCCCTCGGCCAGCGCCAGGGGCAGCAGGCACCCGGTCGTGACGGCGAACGCCCACACCGTCGTGCTCGACGCGTCGACCGTGCCGGAGCGGCCGGCCCAGCGCGTGCACAGGGTCATCGCCGAGTATCCGGCCGCGGACACGAGCGCGAGAACGACGCCCCAGGGACGTACGGTCGCTCCCCCGCCGCCCAGGACCAGGACCGCGAGACCGGCGAGCGCCCCGGTCACGGCGACCACCCCACCGCGCCCCAGCCGCTCCCCCAGGGTCAGCCGGGCGCCGAGCGCGATCAGTACGGGACCGGCGCCGAGCGTGACCACGGTGGCCACGGCCAGACCGGTCGCCTCGACGGCGGCGAAGTAGGCGGTCTGGAAGACGGCCAGACCCACCCCCGTCACGCCGATCCGCAGCACCTTGTGGGCGCGCGGTTCCCGGACGGCGGCCGGGCGCCTGGGGCGCAGCCGGTGAGCGGCGAGCAGCAGGACGAGGCCGCCCGCGCAGCGCCAGAAGGACAGGGCGACGGGCCCCATGTCACTGGCCCGGTAGACCAGTGAGGCGGCGGCGCCGGCGGTGCCCCAGGCGGCGCCGGCGACGATCAGACAGAACAGGCCCCGCCCGACGGGCAGGCCGGATACAGCGTTCGACACGATTTCTCTCCGCGGATACGCAGAAGCTGTGGAAGGACCGCGTCGGCACGGGCACGTCCGGCGGCGCACACGGCGCGGCGGCCGGTGCGCGCGAACGCGCGAGCGTGGGGATCGGTCCTCGGACGACTTCCGCGGGCAGCGCCGACCGGCCCGGCGTACACGCCGGGCAGCAGGGATCGGGGCCCGCCTCAGGCGGCCGGAGGCGGAAGAACGAGAGCGTCCGAATGCATGATCGACACTCTAGGCGGCGGTGCCCCGGGCGGACAACTCCCGTTCGCCGCTGCCCGGACCGCCGGCGACCGGCCCGTCCGGGGACTTCGCGGGCGCGGACGACTGCGCGATGAACGCGCCGGCCAGCACCACTCCGCCGCCGACGAGCTGCGGCGCCGAGAGGTGCTCGCCCAGCAGGATCCAGGCGAGGACGGTCGCGATGACCGCCTCCAGGCAGGCCACCACCCCGGCCACCTGGGGCGACAGCCGGCGCACGGACACCACGCCGGTGACGTACGCGACGACGGTGGCGACAAGCACGATCCAGCCGAGCAGCAGCGCGGCGGCGACGGGGGTGCCGTTCAGGTCCGCGCTGCCGCCGAGCACCGACCAGTCCATGGACCAGGGCCGCGCGACGAGGGTCAGCACCGCGGCCCCGACGAGCAGGCCGTACGCGATGACGCCGAGCGGGTCGGGGGCGTCGTCACCGGCGGCGCTCCCCTGGTCGGACAGGACGAAGTAGCCGACCTGGCAGCAGGCGGCGGCCAGCGCGAGCAGCAGGCCGAGCAGGTCGAAGCGGAGCCCCGACCACACCTCGACCACGCAGGCGAGCCCGCCGACCGCGAGGACGACGCCGACGGCCGCGGCCCGCGTCACGGGCCGCCGCTGGACGAACCTGACCCAGCCGAGGACCAGCGCGGGCGCGAGGTACTCGACGAGCAGCGCGACACCCACGGGGATCCGGGAGAGCGCGGCGAAGTAGCAGGCCTGCACTCCGGCCACGGCCAGCAGCCCGTAGCCGACGAGCAGCGCGGGGCGCCGGCGCGGCAGGGCGCGGTGGCGCACGGCCAGCGGCAGCATCACGAGGGCGGCGCCCGCGACCCGCAGCCAGACCACGTGCAGGGGGGCGAGTCCGGCCTCGATCAGCGGTTTCGCCGCGACGCCCGACCCGCCGAAGGCGACCGCCGATACGAGGGCCAGGACGAGACCGAGGCTCCTGCGCTGCTGACCGTGACTGCTCCCAGACGTGTGCACCGGCACATGATGCCAGCCATGGTCATGACCGTCACCCCCAATGACACCTGTCCCACCCGGTGGACCGGGCCACCTGGCGTCACAGGCCGTACGCACGCGGCTGGCTCACAGGCCGCACACGACCGGCCTCACGGGCCGCACGCGGCTGGTTCCACAGGCCGTACACGGCTGACGTCACAGGTTCTGCGCGACCGGCGTCACAGGTCGCACGCCGCGTCGATCCGCCGCAGCAACGCGTGCGGATCGACGCCCGCGCGCGCGAGGACCTCGACGGCCCGCGACTCGGGCTCCGCCACCATCGCGGCGAGCAGATCGACCCCGCGGGCCGGTGCGTCACCGCGCCGCCGGGCCCGCGCCCGCGCGCCGTCCAGGGCGCCCGCCGCCACCGGCGACCAGCCCTCCGCGTCCGGCGCGGTCACCACCGGCACGGCGCCGGAGTCCTCCACACCGCTCTGCCAGCGCAGCCCGTAACCGATGCTGCGCTGCACCAGGTAGCCGAGCAGCCGGGCGAGCCGCGGGCCGCCGTCGAAGACCGCACGCACCTCCGGGTCGGACTCCAGGAGCGTGTGCAGCAGGTGGGCGGTGTCGATCTGCCGATCCCCGTCCCGCAGCGCCCGTCTGCGCGCGGCGGCGACCACGGTGACGAGCTCGGCGCTGAGCCCGGCGTCGGGGTCCTGGCGGTGGGGCCCCTGTCCGGCGGCCGGTTGCGGGGTAAGACCGTATGGCACGGTTCCCACCCCATCAGTCACGGCGGAACGGGACATCCCCGGCGGGAAGCATTTAGGGGTCCCACACAAGGTGGGCACAGGGGCGTGGCGCCTCCTCCCTGCGGATGACTTTCCGCCGTATTCCACCGCCCGGCGCGCGCCGCCTTGCCTACCTCCGCCCGCCTCCGGGACACCGGCGGCCTTCCTCCGGGACACCGGCGGCCTTCCTCCGGGACACCGGCAGCCTTCCTCCGGGACACCGGCAGCCTCGCTGACGGTTCATCAGTATTGAACATTGAGGGCCCTGCGGCTACGTTCCGCGACACCGCAGCTGCGTCCGCGCAGCGCCCGACGCGAGGGGTGATCGCATGGCCGAAGTCAGCGCGGAGGCACACATCCAGGCGCCCGCCGAGAAGGTCTGGGCCCGGCTGACGGACTTCTCCTCGTGGCGGGAGTGGAACGCCACGCACACCGGCTTCCCGGACGGCGAGCCCAAGGCCCTCGATGCGGGCGGCACGTTCCGGGAGAACCTGCGGCTGATGGGGTTCCCGGCCGAGGTCGACTGGACCGTGGAGGAGCTGGAGACCGCCCGCCGGCTGGCCGTCCGCGGGCAGGGTCCGATGGCCGTGAACGTATCCACCCGCTACACGCTGACCCCTGACGGGGAGGCGACGACGGTGCGCATCGACGGCGAGTTCACCGGCGCCGCCGTCTCGCTGATGGCGGGCAGGCTCAGGGACTCGGCGACGGCCGCACTGGAGGAGTCACTGCGCAGACTGGCCGGCCTGGTCACCTGAACCAGCCAGGGACGGCCGCCCGAAAGCGCCATGAACACGGAGAAGGCGCCCCGCGGGAACATCAGACCTCCAGGGGCGCCTTCGGACTCGGACGGGTACGGGCGGGGGCGGGTACGGGCAGCGGTCGCGGCGCCGGGCTCCGGAGCCGGCGCACCGGTCCGTCCGGCCGCCGCCGGTCACGTACCACCGCGGGCCGTCAGTCCTCGTCGGCGAGGATCAGGTACAGCTTCTTCCGGGCGTCGTTGATGACCGTCAGCGCCTTGTCGCGCTGCTCCTTGCTGCCGGTCTTCCAGACCTGGCCGAACGCCTCCATCAGACCGAAGCCGGCCTGCCGGATCTCGCTCAGCGCCTCCCAGTCGACCCCGCGCCCGGCCTCTTCCCAGGGCGCGTCCGGACCCTCGTCGGCCGCGGCACGGCCGGACTCGGTGAGCGAGAACAGCTTCTTGCCGCCCTCGTTCTCGCTGGCGATCAGACCCTCGTCCTCCAGGAGCTGGAGGGTGGGGTAGACCGAGCCGGGGCTGGGCTTCCACGCCCCGCCGCTGCGCTCGGTGATCTCCCGGATCATCTCGTAGCCGTGCATGGGCCGGTCCTTGAGCAGGGCCAGGATCGAGGCGCGTACGTCGCCGCGCCGCGCCCTGCCGCGCGGTCCGCCCCGGCCGCCCCTGCCACCCCAGGGACCGGGGCCGAAGCCCGGTCCGCCGAAGCCGGGACCGCCGGGACCGAAGGGCCCGAAGGCTCCGCGCCGCCCCTCGAAGCCGCCGCGGCCCCGGGGGCCGGGTCCGCCGTGGCGTCCGCGTCCGTGCTGGTGCTCGTGTCCGTAGCCGAATTCTCGTTCGTCGGAACGCATCGCAATCACTCCATTCCATCGTTGATCGGTCGCGATACCTCAACGATATATCGGAAGAGCTCGTCCGGCAACCCCCTCACACCCCCTCCCTCCACGGAGCGGCACCGGGCTCCTCCGCGGATCGACATCGGCCTTTGCATGAGCATGCGTTCGGATGCATACTCTTCCTATGTCTAAGGTCCTCACCTCCCTCCCCGTCGGCCAGCGCGTCGGTATCGCCTTCTCGGGCGGGCTCGACACCTCCGTAGCGGTCGCGTGGATGCGCGACCGGGGCGCCGTCCCCTGCACCTACACCGCCGACATCGGCCAGTACGACGAGCCCGACATCGCCTCGGTGCCCGGCCGCGCGAAGACCTACGGCGCCGAGGTCGCGCGGCTCGTCGACTGCCGCGCCGCGCTGGTCGAGGAGGGCCTGGCCGCGCTCACCTGCGGGGCGTTCCACATCCGCTCGGGCGGGCGTGCCTACTTCAACACCACGCCGCTGGGCCGCGCGGTCACCGGCACCCTGCTGGTCCGGGCGATGCTCGAGGACGACGTCCAGATCTGGGGCGACGGCTCGACCTTCAAGGGCAACGACATCGAGCGGTTCTACCGCTACGGCCTGCTGGCCAACCCGAACCTGCGGATCTACAAGCCCTGGCTCGACGCGGACTTCGTGACCGAGCTGGGCGGCCGCAAGGAGATGTCGGAGTGGCTGGTCGCCCACGACCTCCCCTACCGCGACAGCACCGAGAAGGCGTACTCCACCGACGCCAACATCTGGGGCGCCACCCACGAGGCGAAGACCCTGGAGCACCTGGACACCGGTGTGGAGACGGTCGAGCCGATCATGGGCGTGCGGTTCTGGGACCCCGAGGTCGAGATCCCCGCCGAGGACGTGACGATCGGCTTCGACCAGGGCCGCCCGGTCACGGTCAACGGCAAGGAGTTCGCCTCCCCCGTCGACCTGGTGATGGAGGCCAACGCCATCGGCGGCCGCCACGGCATGGGCATGTCCGACCAGATCGAGAACCGCATCATCGAGGCCAAGAGCCGCGGCATCTACGAGGCGCCCGGCATGGCCCTGCTCTTCGCGGCGTACGAGCGGCTGGTCAACGCGATCCACAACGAGGACACCCTCGCCCAGTACCACAACGAGGGACGGCGCCTGGGCCGGCTGATGTACGAGGGCCGCTGGCTGGACCCGCAGGCCCTGATGATCCGCGAGTCGCTCCAGCGCTGGGTCGGCGCGGCGGTCACCGGTGAGGTCACCCTGCGGCTGCGGCGCGGCGAGGACTACTCGATCCTCGACACCCAGGGCCCGGCGTTCAGCTACCACCCGGACAAGCTCTCCATGGAGCGCACCGAGGACTCGGCGTTCGGCCCGGTGGACCGGATCGGCCAGCTCACCATGCGCAACCTCGACATCGCCGACTCCCGCGCCAAGCTGGAGCAGTACGCGGGCCTCGGCCTGATCGGCACCGCCAACCCCGCCATCGGCGCCGCCCAGGCCGCCGCGACCGGGCTGATCGGCACCCTGCCCGAGGGTGGCGCCGAGGCCATCGCCTCCCGCGGCAAGGTTTCCGGCGACGACGAGCTCCTCGACCGCGCGGCGATGGAGTTCGGCACGGACTGACGCCCTCTCGGCCCGCACGGCCCGGCGCGCCCACGGAGGTCACCCCGTGGGGGCGCCGGACGTGCGGGCCGGGCCGCGCGCCGCTCACGGGGCGGCCGGTGCCCCGTGCGCGCGCTCCTGATAGGCGGGGGTGCCGCCGTCCTGCCACTCGTAGTGGTCGCCGCGGTCGAGCCCGGTGAAGCCGAGCACCCGGGCGGCGAACTCCTCGTCCATCTCCTCGACGGTGCGCGGCACGTTGTAGTAGGTCGGGATCATCGGGTAGACGACGGCGCCCGCCTCGGTGACCTGCGTCATGTTGCGCAGATGGATCAGGTTGAACGGGGTCTCGCGGACGCAGAGCACGAGCGGGCGGCGCTCCTTGAGGCACACGTCGGCGGCCCGTTCGACCAGGGTGTCGGACTGCCCCTGGGCGATACGGCTCATCACGCCCATGGCGCAGGGCAGCACGACCATGCCCCAGGTGCGGTAGCTGCCGGACGCCGGTGACGTGGCGAAGTCCTTCTCCGGGTGGAGCGCGTGCACCTTGGGCGACGGCTCGCCGAGGAGCAGCCGCTGCGGGTCGTCCGCCGGGTCGCCGCCCTGTTCGTGGGCGAGCAGACGGCGGCCGTTGGCGGAGACGAGCAGGTCGACGTGGCCGACGCGGTCGTCGTCCGCCAGCGCGCGCAGCACCCGGCCGGCCAGCCGGGTACCGCCGGCCCCGGTCACCGCGAGGATCACCCGACGCTGTTCGGACATGCTGTTCTCCTTGGGGTCGCCCGGGGCTGGGTCAGTCGTGGTGGCTGCGCTTGACGCGGGTCTGGGAGGAGTCCCGGCCGGAGTCCGTCCGCCCGTCGCCGTCACCGTCCGGTCCTCCGCCCTGCCCTCCGTCCGGCTCGGGGAAGAGATCCGGGGCGTAGGGATGCGGGTCGACCTCGTGGAAGTGGGCGCGCTCGAACTCGTCCCGCAGGTGGTACGGGGCGGTGGCGTCGTAGATCGTCTTCGACGTGGTGCCCTTGGCCGGGAGCGTGGGGTCGTAGCCGGGCGTCTGCGAGGGGTCCAGGACGTGGCCGGAGACGCCGGGGATCGCGATGACGTCGCGGTTGCCCTGCATCCGGGTCTGCATGGCCCAGAGCACGTCGTCGGTGTCGAAGACGTCCACGTCCTCGTCGACCATGATGACGTTCTTCAGCTCCGAGTAGACGCCGAACGCCACCAGGGCGGCCTGCCGGACCCGCCCGTCGTCGAAGGCGTTCGTCTTCCGTACCTTCATGATCGCCAGGAACTTGCCGCCGCCGGACCGGTGGGCGAACACCTCGGTGACGAAGCCGGGCATCGCCGCCTCGCAGGCGTTGTAGATGCTGGCCTCGGTGGGGATCCCGGCCAGGCTGACGTGCTCCTCACCAGGACCGACCAGGGTCTGGAGGATGGGATCGGTGCGGGTGGTGACCGCGGTGACCTTCAGCACCGGCAGGGCCGGGTTGGCGGGCCCGTTGTAGCCGGGGAACTCCGGCATCGCGTGCCCTGTGTGGGTGTTCTGGTCCTCGGCGGCCCGTACGTCCGGCAGGATCTCGCCCTCGATGACGACCTCGGCGGCGGCGATGCTCTTCTCGGGCTGCGTCACGCAGTCGACGAGCTCGACCGGCCGGCCGCGCAGACCGCCGGCGATGGCCAGCTCGTCGTAGCCGTACGGGGTGGTCGGGGCCTCGAAGCAGGCGCCGATGTGGATGGCCGGGTCCAGGCCCATGTTGACCGACACCGCGAGCGGCTTGCCCTGCCCCTCGGCGATCTTGCGGAAGGCGTCGATGTGCCGGCCGGGGGCGAAGAAGATGGTCAGCTCGTCCTTGTTCTGCACGCACAGCCGGTGAATGGTGACGTCCGTGCCCTTCTTGCCCTCGGGGTCGCTGGAGAGCACCAGCCCGAGACAGAAGTACGGGCCCGCGTCCTGCTCCGTGTTGGTCGGGGCGGGCAGCAGCTTGCGCAGGTCGAAGCCGGGGTCGTCGGCCCGGTGCACGACCTGCTGGCACAGCGCCTTCGCCGGGCCGACCTCCACCGGGCTGATGGCGTCCTTCACCGCCCGCGCCATCCGCTGCGTCAGCTCGCGGGGCGAGGCTTCCAGCAGCAGCCCGACGCGGTCGCGGTCGGCCATCAGGCCCACGAGGACCCGGGCGTCCTCGAAGCCCTCGACGTTGTTGAAGATCATGGCGGGCCCGGTCCTGGTGGGCCGCTCGACCGTGCCGCCCGCACCCACCCGCTTGTACACACCCGCGAGTTCGGCGATCGGGTCCACCGGGTGGTCCGTCTCGAGCAGGTGCCCGGGATGCTCGCGCAGCCGCGCCAGCGCCGACCGGAGGTCGTGCACATCGGACGTCTCCTGTGACCCGGCCATCGCGTTCCTTTCGCCACTCCGCCCCTGCGACCTTGACAGACAGCCGGACATTTCGCCCACGGAGGGTGCGGCACTTGGCGCAGCGGGGGATGGGCGGGGGCGTGATCGGTGACTCGTACGGGATCGGTGAGCCGTACCGCGTCGGACCGTACCCGTACCGGCGCGCCGCCCGCCGCCGATCCGGTGCGGCACCTGCGCCGTAACCGTACGGGCTCCCCGCCCACCGCCGATCCGGGCCACCACCCCCGGATTGGCCTTGGCCCGTGGGCCGCTGCGGCCGTTAGCGTCGGCGCATGCGAATCCGAATCGTCGACGCCTTCACCGACCGTCCCTTCGCCGGCAACCCGGCCGGAGTACTGCTCCTGGACGCCTTCCCGGACGGCGCCCGGCTCCAGGACGTGGCCCGCGAGGTCAATCACGCCGAGACGGCCTTCGCCCACCGGCTGCCCGACGGGGGCGACGCCGACTGGGCGCTGCGCTGGTTCACGCCGGTCACCGAGGTGGCGATGTGCGGTCACGCCACACTGGCCACCGCCCATGTCCTGCGCACCACGGGCGCGCACGAGGGCCCCGTACGGTTCGCCACCCGCAGCGGCGTACTGGTCGCGACGCCCCACGAGGACGGCTCCGTCACCCTGGACTTCCCGACCGCCCCGATCACCGGGACGGAGATCCCGGACGGCGTGGCCGAAGCGCTCGGCGCCGCGCCGCTCACCGCGTCCGACACCGGCCCGAACGTCGGCGACCTGGTGCTGGAGGTCGCCGACGAGAAGACGGTCCGCGGCCTCGCCCCCGACCACAAGGCCCTCGCCCGGTACTCCGAGCGCGGCATCATCGCCACCGCCCGCGCCGAGGACCCGGCCCGGGGCTACGACTTCGTCTCCCGCTGCTTCTTCCCGAACGTCGGCATCGACGAGGACCCGGTGACCGGCAGCGCCCACACGGCCCTGGCGCCGTACTGGTCCGAGCGCCTGGGCCGGGCCGCCCTCACCGGACTCCAGGCGTCGCCCCGCTCGGGCCTGGTCCGCACCGAACTGCGCGGCGACCGCACCCTGCTCACCGGCCGGGCGGTGACCGTCATCGAGGGCGAACTGCTCGCCTGACGTGCACCGGCCGGGGGCGTTCGCGGGGTCCCCGCCCCTGGCCGGTCAGGCCGTCGGCAGCCAGTCCACCTTGCCCGCGAGCAGCGCGTAACCCACGAAGGCACCGATGTCGAGCAGCGAGTGGGCGACCACGAGCGGTCCCACCCGGCCCCAGCGCCGGTACAGCCAGACGAAGACCACGCCCATCACCATGTTGCCGAGGAAACCCCCGACGCCCTGGTAGAGGTGGTACGAGCCGCGCAGCACCGAGCTGGCCACCAGCGCCGTGCCGGGCGTCCAGCCCAGCTGGCCGAGGCGCCTGAGCAGATAGCCGACGACGATGACCTCTTCGAGGACCGCGTTCTGGATCGCGGAGAGCACCAGCACCGGGTACTTCCACCACACGTCGGGCAGCGCCTCGGGGACCACGGTGAGGTTGAAGCCGAGGCCGCGGGCCGCCAGGTAGAACGCGATGCCGGTACTGCCGATGACCGCGGCGACCGCGGCCCCACGCCCCAGATCCGGCCACGGCCGCGTACGGTCGAAGCCGAGCGTGCGCAGCCCCTGGCCCTCGCGCAGCAGGAAGTGGGCGACGAGGGCGACCGGTACCAGCGCCGTCGCGATGCCGAAGAGCTGCCACGCCAGATCCAGCCAGGGCCGGCCGGGCGCCGCCGAGGCGTTGAGCGTGGCCGCCTGGTCCTTGAGCCCTCCGGGCTTGGTGACCGAGCCGACGAAGCTGATCAGCGCGGAGACGCCGCTCGCCCCGAGGGAGAGGCCGAGGACGAGAAGCGTCTCGTCCCGGAAGATCCGTCGTGGAAACCGCTCTCCAGGAAAAGAACCGGCCACCGGTCCCTCTTCGGACTGCACTCCCGCCTCCAGTTGAGTAATCCCGCCTCGCCCGTGTCCTCGCCCCGCTAGGGTCTCGAAAGAAGTTGCGAAGATCGTGCGCGACAGGCCGTTGGGGGGACGGGCGCCGTACCGGGCGTGCCTCCCCGTGTTGTCTTGTTCCGACGGCCGCTTCCCGGCTCGGGGCTTCACCAGGGAGGGCCGTCATGGGACGTCACAGCTTGCCCGACGCGTACGGGGCGGATGCCACCGGCCCCCGTCCCCGCGCCCGCCGCCGCGCGGCCGTCGCCGCGCTGCTCGTGCTCGCGGTCGCGGCGGGCACCGCGACCGCCGTGCGCAGCGGGCTGCTCTCCTTCGGCTCCTCCTGCCGCGACCAGGCGGTACGGCTGGACATCGCCGCCTCGCCCGACATCGCCCCCGTCCTGGCGAAGGCGGCCGACCGGGTGCGGGCCGGCAACATCACCTCCGACGGCCGCTGCATGGACATCGGCGTGACGGCGCGCGAATCCGCCGACGTCACGGAGTCGCTGCGCGCGGGCAAGCGGTCAGCGGCCCAGGTATGGGTGCCGGACTCGGAGCTGTGGGTGCAGCGCGTCACCGCGGAGAACGGGGCGACCCCGGTCACCCGGGCCGGCAACGTGGCCTCGTCGCCGGTGGGCGTGGCCATGGTCCCGGCGGCCGCCAAGTCGCTGGGCTGGCCGGAGAAGACCTACACCTGGACGGAGCTGGCCGGTGCGACCCTCGGCGGCGACGGGCCGCGGCTCGGCGCCGCGGATCCCGCCCGCAGTGCCACCGGGCTGCTCGCCCTCACCCGGCTGAGCAGCGCCGCCGGCGGGACGGACGACGGGGCCACCCAGGTGGCCGCGCTGGCGAAGGCGCTGTCGAAGCGCACCTCGGCCGGGGACGGCCAGGTGCCGGCCACCCTGTCGGACGGCTCGGACGGCGGCGGCGCCAAGGGCAACCAGGCCGTGGTCCTCTCGGAACAGGCCGCGTTCGCGTACAACGCCTCGAAGGACCGCGCCGACAGCGCCGGCGACGTCGACCTCTTCTATCCGAAGGACGGCTCGCCGCGCCTCGACTACCCCTTCGCGCTGGTCGACGAGGCACGGCTGAGCACGGACGAGAGCCGCGCGGCGCTGCGGTTCATGACGCTGCTGGCCCAGCCGGAGGGGCGCCGCGACCTGGCGGAGCACGGCTTCCGCACCGACGCGGACACCGCCACGGACGATAAGGCCGTGGCCACCGCGGCGGGCGGCCGTTCACCACAGCCGTACGACGCGGACGCGCCGCGGCCGGACTCGGCGCAGGCGGTGCAGGAGGCGCTCGGCATGTGGACGATCACCGTGCAGAACGCCCGGATCACCACGGTCGTCGACGCCTCCGCCTCCATGGCCGAGGAGGTGCCCGGCACCGGCCGGTCCCGGATGGACGTGACGAGGGAGTCGCTGCGGCAGGCCCTCGCGACCTTCACCGCCGAGGACGAGATCGGGCTGTGGGACTTCGCCACGCGGCTCGACGGGGCCCGCGACTACCGGGTGCTCGTACCGACCGAACGGCTCGGCGCCCGCGAGGGCGACGGCACCCAGCGGGACCGGCTGTCCGCCGCGTTCGGCCGCCTCGCCCCGGTCCCGGACGGCGCGACCGGCCTGTACGACACCACGCTCGCCGCGTACGAGGCGGCCACCGGGTCGTACGCGAAGGGCAAGTTCAACGCGGTGGTCCTGCTGACCGACGGGGTCAACGAGGACCCGGGCAGCGTCTCGCGCACCCGCCTCGTCAAGGAGCTGCAGAAGCTCGCCGACCCGGAGCGGCCGGTGCCGCTGATCCTCATCGCCGTGGGCCCGGAGGCCGACAAACGGGAGGCCCAGCAGATCGCCGCGGCGACCGGCGGCTCGGGCCACAAGGTGAACGAGCCCTCGCAGATCCAGGCGGTCATGCTCAAGGCCATAGTCGCGGCAAGCACCCAGAACTGACCCGTACGTGTGGCCGGCAGCCGCACCTGGCCTCCGGTCACGCCAAGCACCCGCAGCTCACCGCTCCGATGCCTCCCGGCTGCTCACCGCCCCGACGCCACCGCCTCCGGCAGCCCCACCGGCCAGGTGTGGACCGGTTCACCGGTGAGCATCAGTTCGCTGTAGCGCTTGGTGGTCGCGGCCAGGGCGGCCTCACGGGAGAGCCCCTTCTCCAGTGCGCGGTGGAACGTGGCCGCCTGCCAGCTCGCGCCGTTGACCCGGCGCCGGCACCGCTCCTCGATCACGCCCAGGTAGAAGTCCCGGTCGACCGGCTCGACGCCCCAGGCGTCAAGGCCCGCCGCGGCCAGCGGCAGCAGCTCCTCGCGCACCAGGTGCACGGCGTCCATCGTCGTGGTCCCGCCGTGCCTGCCCCGGCGCGGCCACTCGAGGCGCGCCTCGATGCCGTCGCGGCAGGCGGCCTCGAAATTGGCGGCGGCCTTCTCGAACGGCAGCCGCGTCCACACCGGCCGCGGCTCGTCGGCGAGCGCGCGCACCACCCCGTAGTAGAAGGCGGTGTTGGCGACTACGTCAGTGACCGTGGGCCCGGCGGGCAGCACCCGGTTCTCCACGCGCAGGTGCGGGACGCCGCCGGCGATGTCGTACACCGGCCGGTTCCAGCGGTAGACGGTGCCGTTGTGCAGCACCAGCTCGGCCAGCTTCGGTGCGCCGCCGGCGTCGAGCACCTCCTGCGGGTCCTCGTCGTCGAAGATCGGCAGCAGCGCCGGGAAGTAGCGCAGGTTCTCCTCGAAGAGGTCGTACGCGGAGGAGATCCACCGCTCGCCGAACCAGGTGCGCGGACGCACCCCCTGGGCCTGGAGCTCCGGCGACCGCGTGTCGATGGACTGGAGGAAGAGCGGCACCCGCGACTCCCGCCACAGCTCGTGCCCGAACAGGAAGGGCGAGTTGGCGCCGATTGCGACCTGCGCGGCGGCGATCGCCTGCGCCGCGTTCCACACATCTGCGAACCGTCCGGGCGTCACCTGGAGATGCAGCTGTACGGAGGTGCAGGCGGCCTCGGGCGCGATCGATCCCGAGGTGCAGACGAGCCGCTCCACCCCTTCGATGTCGAGCCGGAAATCCTCCCCGCGGGCGGCCACGATCTGGTCGTTGAGCAGGGTGTAGCGGTCGACGTCGGAAAGGTTGGAGGAGACCAGGTCGTCCCGGCCGAGGGTCGGCAGAATGCCGATCATCACGATTCCGGCGTCGACCTCACGGGCCTTGCGGTCGGCGTACGCGAGGGACGTGCGCAGTTCCTCGGCGAGCTGATCGAATACCCGCCCGCCCAGTCGATGGGGAGCAATGTTCACTTCCAGATTGAACATGGCGAGTTCTGTTTGAAAATCACGGCTCGCTATCCGCTCGAGAACCTGCGCATTCATCATGCGGGGCATACCGTCGGGCCCCGCGAGATTCAGCTCGATCTCCAGCCCCATCAGGTCCCGCGGACGCTCGAAGCGCTGCTCCTTCAGCAGCCTCTCCAGTACCGTCAGGCACTGCCGCAACTTGTCGCGGTAGCGCTGGCGGTCGGACAGGTCGAACGAACCCGCCACGACCTTCTCTCCCATCGAAGCGTCCCTTCTCGGATGGGCAGACCGAGGAATCGGCCGCTGTAGTGCACGGTCACCGCTCATGATGCCCCGGCATCGCGATCCATAACGTCCCGGCGACTCCCGGGGCCCGCTACGCTGGACACGGGTATCCTCTGGCACATTCGTCAGGCATGGAACAGAGCGCAGTTTCTGTCCCACCGGCCCTGGTGAAAAACGCCGACGAGAATCAGCCGTCCGCGCGCGCACGAAAATGCGAGGTCAGCGGCGAGCGAGCGGTTCGAAACAGGGATGAAGCCCCGCCTATTACCGACTGATTAGGCCCTTGTTCGTCATCCCCGGAACAGCTAGCCGAAACACTGTCTGAACACGCATCGTATAAACTCCGCAAACGAGGCAGAGAGTTGGCGCTCGCCGTCATTGCATCCGCCCCTCTGACCCGAGAGCTGACAGCGCCGTCCGCCCCCGCCCTCGCGCCCCCCTGCCTGTCGAATGAGAGGCGACCCACCATGCCCCTGCATGTCTCCCCGGCTCCCGCGCCCGCCCTGCGCTCGGTCCTCACGGCACTCGGTTCACCCACCGCGGTCCACGAGGCGCGCACCCCGTCCCTGCGCAAGGCCCAGGGACCGGCCACCCCCGAACTCCCGCTGCCCGTACACGTCCTGGACCGGATCACCCCCGCGGGCGCCTCCGCCACCCGGCTCTCCGGGTGGCGTTTTCTGATCCGCTGCGGTGAGCGCGCGGTGGCCGCGGCCGACACCAGGCTGACCCCCGACGGCTGGGCGTTCTCGCACTTCTTCGAGGGCCCCTACGTCGCCGCCACCGAGCGTGCCCTGCGGCACGCGGAGAACGTGCAGAAGGCCTACCAGCCCCGGCTGCTGTCCGTGCCGGAGCTCTACATGCTCACCCTGTGGCTGCACGGCGACTGCCGCGCGGACGCCGCCACCGGGCATCCGGCCGCCACCGACCTGCTGGTTCCCCTGGCGCCCGCACCGCCCGGTATCGCGGCCCACCGCCCGCACCGCGTCGCCGAACTGCTGCCCGTGCTCACCCACCGGCTCACCCCGGCCCCGCTGCTCAGCTCGCCCGCGTAAGAACGCGAACACGGAACGCGTATCGCGAAGTGCCCCGCCGCCGTTTCACGGCCGCGGGGGCCGTCGCGCGTCCGGGCGGCCGGGCGCGCGGAAGAGCCCGGACCACCCCCCGGCCCCGGTGCCCCGCGCCCCGGTTTACCACCGCAAACCGGCACGGGTTGTCGCGTGGGCCCCCGCCGGTTTTCCCGGGCGGGGGGCAACTTCGCTCTTCCGTGCTGCCGGTCGCTCGAAAGAGCCCGGAACACCCCTCGTCCCGTCCTGACTAGCCCCATCCGACCACGCCGAACCATCCGAAAAGACGGCTGAGTTGAGATGAACCGTCCGCGCGGGTGATGCGTCATCAACCTGTGAGAAGTGCTGCTGGGAAATCCCTGCGGATTGACGCCCGTGGGGCAACACTGGTTCCAGACCGACTTATCAACGGGGGGCGGCCATGAACGACGTTCCGAGCCGCAGGACAGACAGAACAGCCATCTCATTCGTCACGACGAAGCGAAAGATCCCATCCATGTGCCAGCACCAGCCACCGTGTCCGACAGCCGACTCCGCCGACCGGGAAGCCGCACTCCATGTGGCCCACCACCCGGAGCAGGGATGGAGCCTGCTGTGCAACGGCGTTGTGCTCTTCGAGGACACCGGTGAGCTCCTGCCGGACGGCCGGATCATCGCCCCGCACCGCCCGCTGGGCCCGGACCAGGTGATGACGGCCGCCTGAGCCACCGACCGGGCGGCTGCCACAGCCGCCCGGTGCACACCGTACACATGAGGGGCCGGCCCGGAGCAGACGCTCCGAACCGGCCCCGACGCATGTCCGGCGGCGGCCGCTACTCGGCGTACGCGTCCAGCGGCGGGCAGGAGCAGACCAGGTTCCGGTCGCCGTACGCCTGGTCGATGCGGCGCACCGGCGGCCAGTACTTGTCGGCGGCCGAGACTCCCGCCGGGAAGACGGCCTCCTCGCGGCTGTAGGCGTGCTCCCAGTCACCGCCCAGCGCGGCGGCGGTGTGCGGGGCACCGCGCAGCGGATTGTCGTCCGCGGGCCACTGGCCGGCGCCGACCTTCTCGATCTCCGCGCGGATGGCGATCATCGCCTCGCAGAACCGGTCGAGTTCGCTCAGGTCCTCGGACTCGGTCGGCTCGATCATCAGCGTGCCGGCCACCGGGAACGACATCGTCGGCGCGTGGAAGCCGTAGTCGATCAGCCGCTTGGCCACGTCGTCGACGCTGACCCCAGTCGCCTTGGTGAGCGGGCGCAGGTCGATGATGCACTCGTGCGCGACGAGCCCGCCGGGCCCGGTGTACAGCACCGGGAAGTGCGGCTCGAGGCGCTTGGCGATGTAGTTCGCCGACAGCACCGCCACCTGCGTGGCCCGCTTCAGCCCCTCGCCGCCCATCATCCGCACGTACGACCACGAGATCGGCAGGATGCCCGCGGAGCCCCACGGCGCGGCCGAGATCGGACCGACGCCCGTCTTCGGACCGGCGGCGGGCTGCAACGGGTGGTTCGGCAGGTACGGCGCCAGGTGCGCGCGCACGCCGACCGGGCCGACGCCGGGACCGCCGCCGCCGTGCGGGATGCAGAACGTTTTGTGCAGGTTCAGATGCGAGACGTCGCCGCCGAAGTGGCCCGGCTTGGCGAGCCCCACGAGCGCGTTGAGGTTGGCGCCGTCGACGTACACCTGGCCGCCCGCCTCGTGCACCTGCGCGCAGATGCCGGCGACGTGCTCCTCGAAGACGCCGTGCGTCGAGGGGTACGTGATCATCAGCACGGCGAGTTCGTCGCGGTGCTGCTCGATCTTCGCCCGCAGGTCCTCGACGTCGATCTCGCCGTCCCCGGCGGTCTTCACGACGACGACCTTCATCCCGGCCATCACGGCGCTCGCCGCGTTGGTGCCGTGCGCGGAGGACGGGATGAGGCAGACCGTGCGCTGCTCGTCGCCGTTGGCGCGGTGGTAGCCGCGGACGGCGAGCAGTCCGGCCAGCTCGCCCTGCGAACCGGCGTTGGGCTGCAACGACACCTTGTCGTACCCGGTGACCTCGGCGAGCCGCTCCTCCAGCTCACGGATGAGCGTCAGGTAGCCCTGCGCCTGTCCGGCGGGCGCGAAGGGGTGCAGCGCGCCGAACTCGGGCCAGGTGACCGGCTCCATCTCCGTGGTCGCGTTGAGCTTCATCGTGCAGGAGCCCAGCGGGATCATGCCGCGGTCGAGCGCGTAGTCACGGTCGGACAGCCGGCGCAGGTAGCGCAGCATCGCCGTCTCCGAACGGTGCTGGTGGAAGACCGGGTGCGTCAGGTAGTCGTCGGTGCGCAGCAGCGACTCGGGCAGCGTGTCGGCGGCCGACGCGTCCAGCGCCTCGATGTCGCCCCCGACGCCGAACGCGGTCCAGACGGCGGCGAGCTGCCGGCGCGTCGTGGTCTCGTCGCAGGCGATCGACACGTGGTCGGCGTCGACGAGGTGCAGGTTGACCGCTCCTTCGCGCGCGGCGGCGACGACCGCGGCGGCCCGTCCGGGCACCCGCACGGTCAGCGTGTCGAAGTAGGCGCCGTGCACGACCTCGGCCCCGCCCACCGTCAGCCCCTCCGCGAGGATCGTGGCGTACCGGTGCGTGCGCCGCGCGATCGTCCGCAGCCCCTCGGGCCCGTGGTAGACGGCGTACATGCCGGCCATCACGGCGAGCAGCACCTGCGCCGTACAGATGTTGCTGGTGGCCTTCTCGCGGCGGATGTGCTGCTCACGGGTTTGCAGGGCGAGCCGGTACGCCTTGTGTCCGTCCGCGTCGACGGAGACGCCCACGAGCCGGCCCGGCAGGCTGCGCGCGAACTTCTCGCGCACCGCCATGTATCCGGCGTGCGGCCCGCCGAAGCCCATCGGCACACCGAAGCGCTGCGTCGTACCGACCGCGATGTCGGCGCCGAGGTCACCGGGCGAGGTCAGCAGGGTCAGCGCGAGCAGGTCGGCGGCGACGGTGACCATCGCGCCCAGCTCGTGCGCCTGCTCGATGACGGGCTTCAGATCGCGTACGGCACCGGAGGCGCCCGGGTACTGGAGCAGTACGCCGTTGATCTCGCGCTCGGCGATCTCGGCCGGGATGCCCTCGCTCAGGTCGGCGACGACGACCTCGACACCGGTCGGTTCGGCGCGGGTGCGGATGACGGCGACGGTCTGCGGCAGCGCGTCGGCGTCGATCAGGAACAGGCCCTTCTTGTTCCGGCCCATCCGCCGCGACAGGGACATGGCCTCGGCGGCGGCGGTGCCCTCGTCCAGCAGCGAGGCGCCGGAGGTCGGCAGCCCGGTCAGCTCGGCGACCATGGTCTGGAAGTTGAGCAGCGCCTCGAGCCGGCCCTGCGAGATCTCCGGCTGGTACGGCGTGTACGCGGTGTACCAGGCCGGGTTCTCCATGACGTTGCGCATGATGACGGGCGGGGTGAACGTCCCGTAGTAGCCCAGGCCGATCATGGAGTCGAGAACCTGGTTGCGATCGGCCAGGGAACGCAGCTCGGCGAGGACCTCGGCCTCGGTGCGCGCGCCGGGCAGTTCCAGGGCCTCGGTGTTCTTGATGACGTCCGGGACCGCGGCGGCCGTCAGCTCGTCCAGTGATCCGTATCCGACCAGGGCGAGCATCTTCGCGCGCGCCTCGTGGTCGGGGCCGATGTGGCGCTGTTCGAACGGTATGCCCTGCTCGAGCCGGGAGAGCGGAATACGGTGGGCGGTCATTGCGGGAGGCCTCCTGGTCTGACGCGACCTGCGAGGGGCACCACGGCGCGGGTACCCCGACGGCCTCCCCCTCTGTCATCTCGACCTGAGAGCTTCACCGGACCCACCCGAGGGTGCTCCGGCTTTCACCGTCGGTGAGAGCGGAGACCGTCGACCCCCGCCCTGCTTTCCAGAGTGACCTCGTCCGTGCGGTACGTGTGCCTGAGAGATTCCGGGGAGGATTTGCTCCTTCGGCGCCTCCGACGACGTCGACTTCCGCTTCGACTTCGACTTTCAGACTTCGGAGGACTCTCCCGCACGGGGTCAGCAGCCATTTGCCAGCCTACCAGCGCACACAACGTACGGGCTTTCGAGTGGCCGCCTCCCCGAAAGTGCTCTTTCGTAGTGCTTACGGCTTACGGACGAGTTGCGACCGTAGTGCCCATGGTTGAGCCGCGACCAGGAGGAGGGCCCGTGCAGACCGACATCGATCCGCGCAACCTGATCGGCCGCAAGGCGTTCGACCGCGAAGGCACCAGGCTCGGCACCGTCGACGAGGTGTATCTCGACGACGCGACCGGGGTGCCGGAGTGGGCGGCGATACGTACGGGCCTGTTCAGCCGGGACGCCTTCGTCCCGCTGGAGCCCAGCGAAGTGATCGAGGGCGCCCTCCGGGTCCCCTTCGACCGCGCCCTCATCAGGGACGCCCCCGACTTCGGCGTCGGCCGCCACCTCTCCCCCGAGCAGGAACTCCAGCTCTACCACCACTACGGCCTCGACCTGGCATCCCCGCCCTCCCCCACACCCGCCCACCACGACTTCGGTCACGTCGCAACCCCGGAGGCCCCCCGGGACATCCCCTGACTCCTCCCCACGTCCCCCTCCATCACTTCCGTGCGGATCGCATCACTTCCGTGCGGATCGCACCGACCCCGGACTCGTCCGCCCGCTCCTCTCCCCGTCCCGCTCTTCCCGTCCGCCGCCTCACGCGAGCCGCCCCTGCCACTGCACTCCCGCAGCTCCCGCAGGCCCCCTCCGCCACGTCGCAGGCCACCTCCGTGACCTCCGTACGGATCTCATCCACCCTGGGCCCCGTCGGCCTGCCCCGCTCGCCGCTTCCGGCTCCCGGCCTTCACACGGGCCTCTTTGGCCGGTTACGCCCACACACCCCCTCCGTCACCTCCGCGCGGATCGCACCCGCCCCGGCCCCCGTCCGCCTGCTCTTCTCCCCCGTCCGCCACCTCGACGCGAGCCGCCCTCCCGGTCACGCCCGCACGTCCCCCTCCGCCGCCTCCGTCTCCCCTTCAGCCCCCGCCACCAGCGGCAGCGGATCCACCGGTGTCAGTTCCGGGTCGTCGGTCCGGAACGTGCGGACCCGGCCCGGGGCCGAGTACGGCGTCTCGAAGCGCACCGTCACCCGGCCGAGGCCGCTGCCCTGCACCCACCCGTGCCCGTGCTCGGCGTGGCATACATCGTGACCCGCGGGCCAGCGCCGCTCGGCGGGCGGCACCGGCGCCACCGACGGCACGGCGGGCTCCCGCGGCGTGACCGAACCCTCCGCCACCTCCGCCGCTTCCGAGGTCTCCCCCGCGTCACCGGCCTCCCCGGTCTCCCGCCCCGGCGGCTCCCCCGCGGCGGCCAGCGCCTGTGCGAACAGGTCCTCCTGCGTGTAGTCGGCGAGCCCCGTGACCCCCACGCCCAGCAGCCGCACCCCGCCGGTCGTGTCCACCGGCTCAAGCAGCCGCGCGGCGGCCTCCCGTACCACCGCGGGATCGTCCGTGGGCCCCCGCAACGTCTCCGACCTGGTCAGCGTCGAGAAGTCGTAGCGCCGGACCTTGAGCACCACGGTCCGACCCGACCGCCCGGCGGCCCGCAGCCGCTGCACGCACCGGTCCGCGAGCCGCTGCACCTCCGTGCCCACCCGCACCCGGTCGTGGATGTCCACGTCGTAGGTGTCCTCGACGGAGACCGACTTGGTCTCCCGCTCGGCCACCACGGGCCGCTCGTCGTGCGCCAGCGCCATGGCGTACAGCGCGTGCCCGTGCGCCTTTCCCAGCAGCCGCACGAGCTCGTCCTCGCCCGCCTCGGCGATCTCCGCGACCGTGGTGATCCCGGCCCGGCGCAGATGGTCCCCCGTCGCGGGTCCCACGCCCGGCAGCGTCCGTACCGGCATGGGCCCGAGCAGCGCCCGCTCGGTGCCCGGCTCGATCAGGACGAGACCGTCGGGCTTCGCCTCCTCGGAGGCGATCTTGGCGAGCATCTTCGACGCGGCGAGCCCCACCGATCCGGTCAGCCCCGTGACGGCCCGGATGTCGGCGCGCAGCTTGACCCCCACCAGCCGCGCCGATCTCTCGTCCCAGGCCACCCCGCCGGCCTCGAGATCGACGAACGCCTCGTCCAGGCTCAACGGCTCCACCAGCGGCGACAGCGCCCGCAGCAGCCCCATCACCTGCTCACTGATCTCCTTGTAGAGCCCGAAGCGCGGCACCAGATACGCGGCGTTGGGGGCGAGCCGGCGGGCCTGCGCCATGGGCATCGCCGAATGCACCCCGAACACGCGCGCCTCGTACGACGCGGTGGCGACCACACCGCGCGGTCCGAGCCCGCCCACGACGACGGCCTTGCCGCGCAGGCTCGGCTTGGCCGCCTGCTCCGCCGAGGCGTAGAAGGCATCCATGTCGAGATGCAGGATCGTGGGCGCGGTTCTCACATCTCCGATGCTGCCCTACGCCACTGACAATGCCGTGCCCCGCGTCTCAGACCGCTCTGTTGCGCCGCCGGGCCAGCTCGTCCGCGGGGTTGTGCCGCACCAGCGTCTCGCCGGTGTCGACGCGCTCGCCGTGCAGTTGCGACAGGGCGCCTTCCACGTCGCGCCAGACCACGCCCACGGCGATGCCGAAGATTCCCTGGCCCCCCTGGAGCAGTTCGTGCACCTCGTCGGGCGACGTGCACTCGTAGACCGTCGCGCCGTCGCTCATCAGCGTCATCCGCTCCAGGTCGCGGAAGCCCCGCTCCTTCAGGTGCTGGACGGTGGTGCGGATGTTCTGTAGCGACACCCCGGTGTCCAGGAACCGCTTGACGATCTTCAGGACGACGACGTCCCGGAAACTGTAGAGACGCTGAGTGCCCGATCCGTGGGCCGGCCGGACGCTCGGCTCCACGAGTCCCGTACGGGCCCAGTAGTCGAGCTGGCGATAGGTGATGCCCGCGGCCGCGCACGCCGTCGGACCGCGATAACCGATCTCCTCGGAAGCCGTCCCCTCGTCCGGCACCGGCGTCGGCCGCTGCGAAGCGGGGCCGACCGCACCGCCGTGCTGGGAATACCCCCCGCCGGAGCGGGGCCGAGAGCTTGAGGGAGGGAACGGTCCGATCTCCCCCAGACCGCGTCCGGGGGCACCCCCAGCCGTACCGTCGCCGCTGCTTCTCACGCCGACCTCCGTCCTTGACCTGCCTTCTCGACGGTAGGCAGTCACCAGGGGTGCGTCAACGATCGCCACACTCGGCACGCCGAGTGATAATCACCCTAGGAGTGGTTTCCCGTGCCCCACCGCGGGGAAAGGCTAGCCGAATGCTCTCGGCGCGGGCCGTCCGACGCCTCAATGGCCCCCGGCAAGTGCCGCCGGCTCCCGGCTCTCTCGCGGATCACTGACGGTCGGCCACCGGTCGCCGGCTCCCGCTGCCGGCCCCGCCGCCGATCACTGACTGTTGGTCCCGAAGTCCTCGGGCGAGATCTGGTCGAGGAACTCGCGGAACTTCTCCACCTCGTCCTCCTGCTCGTCCGGGATCGCGATACCGGCGTCGTCGAGCACGCCGTCGCTGCCGTAGATCGGCGTCCCGGTACGCAGGGCCAGCGCTA
This sequence comes from Streptomyces sp. NPDC059785, assembly GCF_042732375.1. NCBI lineage: Bacteria > Bacillati > Actinomycetota > Actinomycetes > Kitasatosporales > Streptomycetaceae > Streptomyces > Streptomyces sp. NPDC059785. Next base: position 8,189 of record NZ_JBHWHV010000001.1, on the reverse strand, counting down.
TGGCGTCGGACGGACGGGCACTCACCTCGACTCCGCTGGCGAACACCAGTTCCGCGTAGAAGACGCCTTCACGCAGGTCGGTGATGCGCACTTCGGTGAGCTCCTGGCCGACGGCCTCCAGCACGTCCTTGAACAGGTCGTGGGTCAGCGGTCGGGCGGGGGCCATGCCCTGCTGGGCGAAGGCGATCGCCGTCGCCTCCCCCGGCCCGATCCAGATGGGGAGGTAACGGTCGCCTCCCACTTCACGCAGGAGCACGATCGGTTGGTTGGAGGGCATTTCGACCCGGACACCTACGACATCGAGCTCGTTCACACAGCAACCCTAGGCCGTGCCCGGGACGTTTGGGTAGTCGGGCAGGAAACGGGTGGAGGATCCACAGCTGGAAAAGGCCCCGGATCAGGGGAGCCGTACGCCCAGCGCGGTCTGCAGCAGAGCGGCGTGCAGCTTCACCGTGAGCCCCGCCAGCTCCTTCGTACGGGCCTCGGCATGCGCCCTGGTCTGCGGATTGCGGTGCCTCCGCAGGGGCGCCACCACCTGGTCCACGAGGCCCGCCTCCCGGTCGGCGGCGGCCTTCATGGCCCGCAGATGCCGTGGCTCGATCCCGAACCTGGCGAGCTCGGTCACCAGCGTGGCGACCGTCACCACCTCGGCGTCGTACGTCCCGTCCGGCAGCGGTGCGACGAGTCCGTACGACTCCCACTCGGCCAGCTCGCGCTCGCCGATCTCGGCGGCGGCGAGCAGCTCCGCACGCCCGATCCGCGCCGCCGTGGGCCCCTCGGGCTCCCCGAAGAGCTCACTCAGGCGCTCTCCGTCCCCCGCGTCACGCTGACGTCCCAGCGTGGGCAGCCGGACGTCCTCACCGCGCTCCAGGGCGTCCAGATACTCACGGATCACCTTCAGCGGCAGGTAGTGGTCCCGCTGCATCCGCAGCACCTGGCCGAGGCGCTCGACGTCCTGGAGGCTGAACTTGCGATAACCCGACGGGGTCCGCCGCGGTTCGACGAGCCCCTCCGACTCCAGAAACCTGATCTTGGAGATCGTGACTTCGGGGAATTCGTCGCGCAGCGCGCTCAGCACCGCGCCGATGCTCAGCAGCTCACTGTCCGCGGCGGCGGTACCGCTGCCGGCACCGCCGCTCGGTGTTTGAAGCATGGACCTTCCCTTGGGTCCCCCTGTCGGGGTCTTGCGGGTCAGACGGCCTCAGACGGCCCGCTGGCTCGCGTAGAAGACCAGCCGGTACTTACCGATCTGCACCTCGTCACCGTTCGACAGCGCGACCTCGTCGATCCGCTCCCGGTTGACGTACGTGCCGTTGAGACTGCCGACGTCGGCGACGGTGAACGAGCCGTCCGCGGCGCGGCGGAACTCCACGTGGCGGCGCGACACCGTCACGTCGTCGAGGAAGATGTCGCTCTGCGGATGACGCCCCGCCGTGGTCAGCTCGCCGTCCAGCAGGAAGCGGCTGCCCGAGTTCGGACCGCGGCGCACCACCAGCAGCGCCGAGCCCAGCGGCAGCGCGTCGACGGCCGCCTGCGCCTCCGGGGAGAGGGCCGGCGAAGCCGTCTGCCCCGTCACCTCGGCGTCGTAGGCCTCGAGACCCGAGATGGAGATCGTGGAGGTCGTCTCGGAAGGACGCTCCGGAGCCGCGCCGCCCCGCAGCGGCGCACCGCAGTTGGAGCAGAAGCGGCTGTTCTCCGCGTTGCTGTTGCCGCACCTCGTACACACCAGGGCCGACATGGACGGATCCTCCTGCCGCGGCTGCCCCCCAGGGGCATGGGACGCGTACGGATCGGAGGCGTACCCTCCACCCGCACCTGAGGTCGACGGATCCTGGAAACCTATGCGGCCGGAAGCGGCAGGGTCAACAGACGGCGCGCCCTGACCACCGGAAATGTCACCACCCGGACCAACGACCTGATCCCGGAACAGCGGCCGCTCACCGGCCTGCCCCTCCGCTTCCGCGGAGCGCGGCGCACGATGCCGGGCGGTGGCGCTGTCGCCGCCGTCTCGTGCGCTCTTGCCGAACAACTTCCCAAACAACTTCACGGGCGATTCCCCTTGACCGAAACAGACCCGCCCGTGGGGCAGGACGAACCCTGATTGCTCACACCGGCCGACCCGGACATCATCACAACGTCCGTAGCCACCTGACAGTTTCCACCACGCACCACCCAATCGGTGCGTCGACCCCCCGCAAGCTCATGCCCTTGCCCGGCGGCCCCCATGCGCCCCCGGTTCACTGGGAGGACGACCGAGCGTAGTCAGGGCGCTTCGCCGCTCGCAAGGCATCCACAATGATCTTCGTCGAGCGGTCCACCTCCACGGTGGCCTGCTCCTTCTCCAGCGTCTGCACCACACCTCCGGGGATGTTGAGCGCCGGCTCCAGGTCCTGCGGCTTGCCGATGACCTTGAAACGATAGGGCTGGGTGATCTTGTTCCCGTCGACGCTCACTCCGCTGCCCGAGTCGGTCAGATAAGTGTCGGCGACCACACGCACCCCATTGACCTGGATCGCCTCCGCTCCGGCCGCGCGCAGCTCCTGGATGGCGTCGAGCAGCATGTCCGCCTCGACCGTCCCCTTCGTGTCCGTGATCGTCAGCGTGATGCCGGGACCCTGCGCCGCCACCGTGCCCGCCAGGATGCCGAGTTGCTTCTCCCGCTCGGCGGTCTGCTTGCGGGCCTCCTCGGCCTGGTTGGAGCTGTTGCGCAGCTCGGTGCGCTGGTCCTCGAGACCTTGCTTCTCGTCCTCAAGACGCTGAGTACGGTCGTCGAGTTCATCGAGGATGCGTACGAGATCCTCCTGGCGTGCGCCTCGCAGCGCGCTGTCCCCGTCGCTGTTGGAGGCCACCTGCACGGCGAGCCCGAAACCGAGCCCGAACAGCAGCAGGGCGACGATGAGTTGGGCCCGCGTCACCCGCGGCGGCCACAGCCCGTTCACCAGCCGCTGACGGCCGGTCAGCTGGGGCCCGGTGTCCTTGGCGGACCGTTCCGGCACACCCGCGGCCGAAGCCGGGGTCGGGGCCGGGGCTGGGGTGGAGGCCGCGGGCGCCGTGGGGACGGCGGGGGCCACGGGGACCTCGTCGGGCAGCTCTCTGCGCAGCCGGTTCCCCGAAGTCTCCGGGACTCCGGGGGCCTTGGGTGTCTCGTCCTCTTGGCTCATCGCTCTCACGCCCGGAACACATGCCGGCGGATCGCCGCGGCGTTGGAGAAGATGCGGATGCCCAGGACGACGACCACACCCGTGGACAGCTGCGCGCCGACGCCCAGCTTGTCGCCCAGGAAGACAATGAGCGCGGCCACCACCACGTTCGACAGGAACGACACCACGAAGACCTTGTCGTCGAAGATGCCGTCGAGCATGGCCCGCAGCCCGCCGAAGACGGCGTCGAGCGCCGCGACGACGGCGATCGGCAGATAAGGCTCGACGACCGCCGGAACCTCGGGCCGGACCAACAATCCAGCCACGACTCCCACGACGAGGCCCAGTACGGCGATCACGATGTGCCCTTCTCTGTGCTCGGCTCTGCTGTTCGTACGATCAGACTCGGTGCGGCGGGCAGCCGGACGTCGTCCTCCGCGGTGATGCCGGTCCTGATGTCGAAGTTCTCCTTCAACGCGTTCAGGTACAGCCCGTCGGCGCTGTTCTGGAACTTGGTGCGCAGGCTGTCCCCGTCCCCCACCGCGAGGACCGTGTAGGGCGGCACGAGCGGCTTGTTGTCGACCAGTATCGCGTCACCCGCGGCCCGGATCGCCGACAGCGCCGTCAGCCGCTGCCCATTGATCGACACCGCCTCGGCGCCCGACTGCCACAGCCCGTTGACCACGCGCTGCATGTCCCGGTCCCGCACCCGCCCGGTGTCGGAGAAGTCGGACGTCTGCCGGGGATCGCCGTCGCCGCCCGACGAGGCGTTCTTGGCGTCGTTCACGACGAGCTTCACCCCGGGGCCGTGCACCGCCGTGGCGCCCGAAAGGAGGCCGACCAGATCGTCCTCGTCGCCGCCGTCGTCCTTGAGCGCCTCCCGCCGACTGGCGCTCACCTCGTCGCGCAGGGTGTCGACCCGGCCCTCGAGCTTGTCGGCGGCATCGGTCTCGCGCTCGATGCGGTCGATCAGTTCCTCGCGCTCCTTGGCGACCACGGGGGCCGCCACCCGGGCCTGCGCCGCCCCCACGGTGACCACCAGGGCCGCGAGCACCAGGCCCGCCGCGAGACCCAGCTTCGCCCGCACCGTCTTCGGCATGCCCCCGGCACCCTCGGCCTGCTTGCGGGCGGCGGCCTCGGCGTATCCGTCGTCGAGGCTGTGGTCCATGACGTTGGTGAGCAGCGACATGGAGGCGTCCGGGCGCGACGGTCGCGCGGGGGTACTCCGAACGGGGGGCTGCTGCGGCATGCCGCACATCGTCGCACGTCGCCGGTGCTACCTCCGAACGGGCCCACCGGCGTGCCGGACAGGCCCCCTTGGGGGCACTTGTCCGGCACGCGCGCGTACGGGGTGTCTACCGGCCCGCACGCGCGCGTGGGTGGTGCTTTACCGGCCCGCGCTGTCCACGATCGCCGACCACTCGTCAAGCAGGGCCTGCGCGGACGCGTCGTCGGGGCCCTCCGCCCACAGGTGCGTGACCGCCTCCGCCGGGTCCGGCAGCACCATCACCCAGCGGCCGTCGGCCTCCACGACCCGTACACCGTCGGTGGTGTCCACGGACCGGTCTCCGGCCGCCTCCACGACCCGTCGCATGACGAGCCCCTTGACCGCCCAGGGCGTGGCCAGATCACGCCTGAGGACGTGCGCCCGCGGAATCCGCGCGTCGATCTGGCTCAGCGTGAGCTGCGTCCGCGCCACCAGGCCGATCAGCCGTACGAAGGCAGCCGTGCCGTCGAAGACGCTGCTGAACTCCGGGATGATGAACCCGCCGCGCCCGTCGCCACCGAAGATGGTCGACTCGTCGCGGCCCACCCGCGTCAGATCGTCCGGCGACGTCGTCGTCCACTCGACCTGCGTCCCGTGGTAGGCCGCCACCTGCTCGGCGATCCGCGTGGTCGTCACCGGCAGGGCCACCCGCCCACTGCGCCGCTCGGCGGCCACCAGGTCGAGCATGACCAGCAGCGCTCGGTCGTCCTCGACGATCCGACCCTTCTCGTCGACGAGCGAGAGCCGCTCGCCGACCGGGTCGAACCGCACCCCGAACGCGGCCCCGGCGGACGCCACGATCTCGCCCAGCCTCACCAGCCCCGACCGACGCGCGTCCGCCGTCTCCGTGGGCCGCGACTCGTCCAGACCCGGGTTGATGGTCAGCGCGTCGACACCCAGCTTGCCCAGCAGGCTGGGCAGCACGAGCCCCGCGCTGCCGTTGGACGCGTCCACGACCACCTTGAGCCCGGACTCCGCGATCCCCGTCGTATCGACATTCCGCAGCAACGACCCCGTGTACGAGTCGTACACACTGGCCGGGAAGTGCAGATCGCCGATCTCACCCGGGAAGGCACGCCGGTACTCCTGGCGCGCGAACACCCGGTCCAGCTTCCGCTGGCTCCCCTGCGACAGATCCGCGCCCTGCCCGTCGAAGAACATGATGTCGACGGAGTCCGGCACACCGGGCGTCGTCCTGATCATGAGCCCGCCGGCACTGCCTCTGGCCGTCTGCTGCCGGGCCACCGGCAGCGGTACGTTCTCCAGGTCCCGTACGTCGATGGCGCTGGCCTGGAGCGCGGAGATGACCGCTCGCTTCAGGGCCCGGGCACCACGGGAGTGGTCCCGCGCCGTCGTGACGGTGGACCCCTTCTTGAGCGTCGTCGCGTACGCCCCCGCGAGGCGCACGGCGAGCTCCGGAGTGATCTCCACGTTCAGGATCCCGGAAACGCCACGGGCACCGAACAGGTGCGCCTGTCCGCGTGACTCCCAGATCACCGACGTGTTCACAAAGGCGCCGGCTTCGATCGTCTTGAAGGGGTAGACGCGGACGTTCCCCTGAATGATCGATTCTTCACCGACGAGGCACTCGTCACCGATGACGGCTCCGTCCTCGATCCGCGCGGCCCGCATGATGTCGGTGTTCTTGCCCACGACACATCCGCGCAGATTGCTGTGCTGCCCGATGTAGACGTTGTCGTGCACGACCGCCTTGTGCAGGAAGGCGCCGCTCTTTACGACGACGTTCGACCCGACGACGGTGTGTTCCCGGATCTCCGCGTTCGCCTCGACCTTGGCGTAGTCACCGATGTAGAGCGGCCCCCGCAGTACGGCATCCGAATGCACTTCGGCGCCTTCGGCGACCCATACGCCCGGGGAAATCTCGAAACCGTCGAGCTCGACGTCGACTTTGCCCTCGAGAACGTCGGCCTGCGCCTTGACGTAACTCTCGTGCGTACCGACGTCCTCCCAGTAGCCCTCGGCGATGTAGCCGTAGATGGGCTTGCCTTCCTTCATCAACTGCGGGAAGACATCACCGGACCAGTCGACGGGCACATCGGCCTCGACATAGTCGAAGACCTCGGGCTCCATCACGTAGATACCCGTGTTCACCGTGTCCGAGAAGACCTGGCCCCAGGTCGGCTTCTCCAGGAAGCGCTCGACCTTGCCCTCCTCGTCCACGATGGTGATACCGAATTCAAGGGGATTCGGCACACGGGTCAGGCACACGGTGACCAGTGCGCCCTTTTCCTTGTGGAAATTGATCAGCTCGGTGAGGTCGAAGTCGGTCAGGGCATCGCCGGAGATGACGAGGAAGGCATCGTCCTTCAGTGCTTCCTCGGCGTTCTTGACACTCCCGGCGGTACCGAGTGGCTTCTCCTCATTGGCATAGGTGAGCTCCATGCCGAGCTCTTCACCGTCACCGAAATAGTTCTTGACGAGCGACGCCAGGAACTGGACAGTAACGACTGTCTCATTGAGCCCATGCCTTTTGAGCAGCCGTAGCACGTGCTCCATGATCGGCCGGTTGGCCACCGGCAGGAGCGGCTTGGGCATGCTCGAGGTCATAGGGCGAAGGCGCGTACCTTCGCCACCGGCCATCACGACGGCCTTCATGTCGGAAGCGTCCTCCTTGAAGAGACGACGGTCTCGCCGACTTCACCCGTCCAAATTGTCCCGCACTTTTCGCCGGCGGGCCAACGAGCCACTACAGCCGCGCAATGGGCGAGCTCAATCGGCGGTGGCATCCGCCCTGACAAGGCGGCGCACCTGGACCATATAGAGGACTCCTGCCCACCAGTACAGCGTTGTACCCCATCCGGCGAACGCCCATCCGAAAATCGCGGCGAGCGAGGAGATCCACCCGCTTCCGTCGCTGAGCAGCAACAACGGGAAGGCGTACATCAGGTTGAAGGTGGCTGCCTTGCCCAGGAAGTTCACCTGGGGCGGCGGATAGCCGTGACGTCTCAGGATCCAGACCATCACCAGCAGGACCAGCTCACGGGCCAGCAGCGCACCGGTCAGCCAGAACGGAAGAATCTCGCGCCAGGTGAGGCCCACCAGAGTGGACAGGATGTAGAGCCGGTCGGCCGCGGGGTCGAGCAACCGGCCGAGGCTGCTGATCTGATTCCAGCGCCGGGCGAGTTTCCCGTCCAGGTAGTCGCTGACACCGCTGAGCATCAGCACCAGCAGTGCCCAGCCGTCGCTCTTGGGGCCGCCGAACTCCGGCCTGAGGATCAGCCACAGGAAGAGGGGTACGCCGACGAGGCGCGCCATGCTGAGGATGTTCGGGATGGTGAGGACCCGGTCTGTCTGGACGCGAGTCTCCTGGACCTCCACCCGGGGGCCTCCTGTGGGAAACGAACCAACGATGCCCCCTGACCTTACCCGTAGCCCTCGCACCACAGAACGAGGGGGTGATGACGTCGTCGTCAATACACCTGGAAAACAAAAAAGCTCCGGCTCCTGGGCGTAATTACCCAGGAGCCGGAGCTCCAATTTTAGTTCGGCGGCGTCCTACTCTCCCACAGGGTCCCCCCTGCAGTACCATCGGCGCTGTGAGGCTTAGCTTCCGGGTTCGGAATGTAACCGGGCGTTTCCCTCACGCTATGACCACCGAAACACTATGAAACAATCAACCGGAGCCGCAAACCTGACGGCTGCGACGGTTGTTCGTGGTTTCAGAACCAACACAGTGGACGCGAGCAACTGAGGACAAGCCCTCGGCCTATTAGTACCAGTCAACTCCACCCGTTGCCGGGCTTCCATATCTGGCCTATCAA